>DAOTYC010000157.1:0-32929 GCA_034435095.1 Anaerolineae bacterium
TCATTCGATCAACTTCCAGTGCACCCACAGTACCTGACTGTCGCCGGAATCTCTGCTCTGGCAGGAGGCGGTCGCCGTCCAGTGGAATCGTTCAGAGACTTCCTCATCGCCCTCAAACACGGCTATATACCATTCGCTGTGAGGCAGGTCCGCAAACCGGGCCAGTGGCACAGCGTATGTGCCGTCTTCTCCAACCATCCCAACATGGCGTCCCTGCGTGCCATGAATCCCTACAACTTCGATGGTCACGCCAGGGATGGGCTGATTGTTTGCGTTCAATACCGTCCCGTATACTGCCACTTCAAAACAGTTGAGCTTCCTTTCAGCGTTGGCCAGCGCATATTTGAGTCGGGTAGCGGTCGCATCCGGCGTGGGCGCCGGTGTGTCCGTAGGCGTAGGCGTGGGCGTTGGTGTGTCCGTTGGGGCGGGCGTCGCGGGCCGGGGCGTGTCCGTCGGCAGCAAAGATGTTTCGGTCGGCGTCGCTGTCAACGTATGTGTAGGCGGGGTGGGCGTGAACGTCACCGTCATCGTTGCGGTCGAAGTCGAGGTTGGCGTGGGCGACGGCGGCACTGGCGTGAACGTCGGGCGCAGTGTAAATGTGGGTGGGATGGAGATTGACGATGTCTGTCCTCCCGCCAAGCGACAAGCAAGCGTGCCTATCACCAATAAGGCGAGCGCAGCCCAGCGAAAGAAGACGTTATTTTCCACAAGCTTGTTCCCTCTGGGCCCCTGTCGCACATCGAAGTCGGCTGGAGACCCCGTGTTTTGCTGTCATGAGACCAGTTGAATAGCCTCATCCCGGTCGGCCAGCTCTTGAAGGGCCTGGACGTATACGTCATAGGCGGACCGCCCGAACAGAACGAACCGCACCAGTTCAACCCGTGTGTCGCCCTTGAGGTAATCGGCCACCGTGCGCAGGGCCACGCGGGCAGCCCGGTCAATCGGGTAGCCATAGACGCCGGTGCTGATGGATGGGAAAGCGATAGTCCGCAGGTTGTGTTCTTCAGCCAGTTGCAGGGAAGAACGGTATGCGCCAGCCAGCAGATTGGGTTCGCCATGTGCGCCATCGCGCCAGACCGGGCCGACGGCATGAATCACGTGTCGGGCCGGCAACTGTCCGCCGGTGGTGATGACCGCGCTGCCGGTGGGGCAGCGCCCAATCCGGCGGCACTCGGCCATGATCTCCGGCCCGCCAGCGCGATGGATGGCTCCGTCCACTCCACCTCCGCCGCGCAGCCCCTCATTTGCTGCGTTGACAATGGCATCCACGCGCTGTTCGGTGATGTCACCTTCCACGAGTTCTAAAACACTTCGTCCGATTTTCGCTTTCATGGTCACTACTCCTCTACACGTTGCCCGGCAATTGCTCTTCCCAGATGAAACATCACCTGTGATTATACAACTTTGCCAGATGCACAGCAAAGCAATGTGCGTTACGCTATGGTGCCGAAAACAGCGCGCGCCTGTTTTCAGAGGCCAACACGATACAGGATCAACGCTGGAATCTGGGGCAAGTTTCACAGTGCCTTCACGATGGCTTCAGTGAGGCGGGCAGCGTTTGCTGCCGCGTAGTCCAAATTGTCTAACAGATGTTTGGCCCTGAGCGTGGCCTGCGGTTCGCGCACCATGTAGGTCAATCGCTGCAAGGCCCGGCCGATGCGGGCTTTCACCGACTGAGGGTCGTCTACATATTCTTGCCACAGCTCGAAAAGGAAATCGGACTGATGGTCGGCGTGGTCGCTTACGGACCGGATCAACAACCATGGCAACGCGTTGGCCGAGGCCACTTGAGCAAAAGCAGCGCCTTCCATTTCGGTAGCCAGCGCGCCGAAAGCCTCGCACAACCAGTTTTTCTTTTCTTGGGATAGAATGATCTGGTCGCCCGTCACTACTGTTCCAACGTGCACTTGCACAGCGCGGCCGCCGGGGGATGGCGGCCAGTCGAGCTGTTCCGCGGCGCGATGGGCCAGCGCGACCAATCCGGAGTCAGCGTATACCTTGTGGGCGTAGGTGTGGTCCCCCTTGTCATTCAGAGTCATGAAGCCGGTAGGAGTGAAGCCCGTGCCACGATGCACACCGACATCGTGCACAGCTACCGAACTGGCGATGATGAGGTCACCGATGCTGATCTCTGGCCACAGCGCGCCCGCCGTTCCGGTGAAAACCGCACAACAGGGGCGATAACGATCGATCAGCGATTGGGTCGCTGCGGCCGCGTTGACTTTGCCAATGCCCAGTTCTACCGCGACGACACGCCGCTCACCCAACGTCCCTTCATGGAAGCGGGCCAGGCCGGCTTGCTCGGTCATCGAGACGTCCATACGTTTGAGGAAAGGGACGATTTCCCTGCGCACCCCCAGAACACCGATGGTGCCATCTCTGTTGTGCTGTGAGCACTCCCCCGTCGGAGTAAGATGCACCTCACCCACCAGCCTGCTCCTGACGGTACAATTCTCGCACCAGCCGCTCTTCTTCTTCCAGCGAAGCAACCTGCCCATCCAGCCGTGCGTCGCGGACGGCCTTCAACAGGCGACTATAGACCGGCCCGGCCGGTATCTGTAACACGTCTTTCAGGAATCGGCCGTCTATCTCTGGACGAACGTACCTCAGTTCCCGCATATACAGTTCGATTTGTCCCCGAACCGTCTCGGAGTCGGTGGCTACCCAGTATACGAACAACGCTAAGCTGGAATAGGGGTGTAGCAGGTCGCACAGCACGCTGGGCCGTTGCGGCCGTGAGAGAGTTGCCGTCAGGCTGCGCAGCGAATCCACTTCGCGCAGGCGGTCGGCGTCGTTTTTGGCCAGGTTCAACCGTGCGATCAGAGTTTCCAATTCTTCGCCAATCAGACGGAAAGTAAGCAGCCCAAGATAGATCAGCGACACATCACGCGCCTTCTCCGGTATGCGTACAGGATGGACGGCAGCGGATTCCCCTTCACTGTTGCGCAGAGATGAGGTCCAATCCCCCTCTTGCCATTCATCTACATGTCTGCGCAGGGAATCGGCCTTGCGCACAAACCAATTGTCGCACCGAAGCGCCGGATGAATCTGAGCCAGGATACCAAGCTCATCCAATCGTCTCAAGGCGCGGACCGGCTCTTCTTCGTTGAAAATGAGATACAGCTCGTGGCGAATCCGTTCGCCGGAAACGCGGTCGAGCAACCCCAGCGCGCTCGCAATCAGCTCCAGCGTCCGTTCTTCGATGTGAAACCGCAGCCGTTGTTCCAGGCGGACGGCGCGCAACATGCGAGTGGGGTCTTCAACAAAACTCAAGCTGTGCAGCACTCGGATGCGCCGTTCCTGCAAGTCCTTTTCGCCGCCGAAGTAATCCAGTAGCTCACCGAGCCGGTCCGGGTCGAGGCAAATCGCCAGCGTATTGATGGTGAAGTCCCGGCGATGAAGGTCTTGTCGAATCGAGCTGCGCTCGACCTGCGGCAGTGCGGACGGATGCTCGTAGAACTCTGTCCGCGCTGTAGCGAAATCAATAGAGGGCGGGATGCCGTTGGATATTTCTCGCACGATTTCATCTGGCGCCAGCCACTTGGCTGTGCCAAACCGGGAGTGCGCGGCCACTCGCCCGCCATTTCGTTCCGCCATTCGCTGCGCCAGAGCGATGGCATCGCCCTCCACCACGATGTCAAGGTCGAGATTGGGAATACCCAGCAACAGATCGCGGACGACGCCGCCCACCAGATAGGCCGAGCTGCCCATTTCACGTGCGATGTGGCCTATTTCCTCCAAGAAATGCAGCAGCGGTGGCGGAAAGCTGCCCCGCATGAGGCGCACCATTCGCTCCGCCTGCGATTGGCGCGGCGGCTCGCTCCATAACTTGATCAGGTCAGTGCGGGTCACGATGCCAATAATGCGCCCGTTCTCGACGACTGGCACCTGGCCCAGCCCATGTTCCATCATAACTTGTTGAAGCCGTTCCACCGAGTCGTCGGGCGCAACGCTGATCCGTCCTGGGTGCATATAAAGCCGAATGGGCGCGCCGCCCAGGTGATGGTGTAAGGCCCGGTCAATCTCCTGCCGCGTCAAGACGCCAACAATCTGGCCCTGGTCGTCAACTACGGGGAACCCCTCATGCCCGTAACGCCGCATGGCCTCATCTGCCTTTTTGACTGTTGTATGCTGCGACAGAGTGTGTACGCCGTGGGACATGATCTGCCGCACGGTTACCTGTGGCCGGGCATGGATTTGCACTATCTCCAGGAGTTCTCGGCGCACATCGGACAATGCGCGGTTACGGATCAGTGCTGCTGCTGCGCGGCTGTGCCCACCGCCGGCGAAGGCGGCCACGATCTGGCTTACATCAATGGCAGACGTGGTGCTGCGCGCAACCAATTGGATGTGGTCTCCCATTTTGACCAGCAAGAACAATGCGTCAGGCTGATATAAGTCCTGTAAGTGGTGCGCCAGGACCGAGATCTCTTCGATATAATCTTCTGTCTCAGCGGTAGCTACAATCACCGACCTGCCTGAAAACTCGTGTGTTTCGAGGTTCTGGGTCAGTTGGTCGTATAGTTCGTGCTGAGCTGGCGTAAGAGGGTAGCGCAAGAAGCTGTTGACTACCTCCAGGCTGGCTCCTTTTTCAAGCAGCCAGGCTGCCGCTCTCATGTCGCGGGCAGTGGTGTTCGGATAGGAGAGCGAGCCGGTGTCTTCGTAGATGCCCAGCAACAACAGTGTAGCTTCAATCGGGGTAAATGGGGTCTGGGTCTCGCCAAACTTCTCCACGAAAAGCGTCGTCGTTGCGCCCAGTTCCTCGCCGCTAAATATCGCGTGCGGCGGCAGGTTCATACCCATCGGATGGTGATCGATGACGCGCAGTCCGGCGTTCTTGGGGATGCCTTTGATGGGCGGTAGGGTCTGTGTATCCACCAAGATGATTTCATCAATTCCCACACTCCGCGGCAAGTTCTCCGCACGTTGGAAGGGCAGTTGTTCCCAGTAGAGGGTCAGGAAGTCGCGCACATTCCGATTCGGCCTATTTGGAGCAATGGGAATGGCGTCTGGATACAGCTTCTTGGCTGCCAGCATGGCGGCCAGAGCGTCAAAATCGGTGTTTTCGTGGGTCAGAATTACCTTCAAATGTCCGGACCTTTCTCTGAGACAATCGCTTTCGCCACTGCCCAAAAAGATGTGTAATCCCATACTTACGTGGCGATTATACCACAGCCGTAGGTGGGTGTCTACACCTCTGGGCGTGCGGTACTGTGCCGGAAGCACTTTGACACTTGGCTGGCGGTGTAGTAAGATCAGTGTCAGGAGTCATAGATCGCCACGCCAAACATATTCTTTGGAAGCCATAAGGAGGTCACAGAGACCATGGCAAGTAAAATCAAGATCGTGCCGCTTTCCGAACACCAAATCAAGGCTGAAGACGTTACGCTACGCCCTGCTTACAGCCCAGCGCAGCTTGATACGGCAACATGGAACGTCGCTCAGGCCAAAGCAATCCTCCGCAGCGCAGAGCCCTTCCTCGCGGGCATAGCGCACAGGGCCTTGGACGGGACGCTTTCGCCCGCGGAGGCGTCTTCCGACGCGCTCACGCTTTTCCCACAGTCGGTCAAGGTGAACCATGATGTCTCGTTCGTTCTGGCGCGCCTGCGTGATGGACAGCGGGTTTTGCTGGCTTTCAGCGCGGACTCAAATAAGTTACAGGCCCAGATACGACATTTTGACGGCGCGCTGAGTGAACCATACGGCGCGTGGTCGGTGGCTCTCATTCCCACCGACATAGACAATGTCCGTTACTTTGTTGAGAACATTGCCACTGAGTTCGGCCCCCGGCCCATGGGCACGACGCCCCGCCTTGGGATCGGCGATCGGATGACCAGCCTGGTCTTTCCGGGCGCCTTCGATACGCTGGAACAGTTGAGTTTGCCGTGCAACATCATCCAAAACTCGGTCGGGCGAGAACTCGCGCCAGCGCTGGAGCTGTTGTCCAGCAAACCTCTCCCGCAGACTTACCTGCCTGGCCTGGGCACGCTGACCGTAGGGCATACCGGCAGCTCGATTGAGGGGCTGTGGTTGGAAGGGGTACTATGGGGCATAGAGATGGGTGTGCGCGCTGCTCCGTACGGCGCCGATGCTGATCACGTGCCCGTGCGCCGCTCCAAAGGCAGTGAAGGGATGGACCGCGCCAAGCTCTTGATTGATTGTTCCCGTGATTACACTTTCTTCACCTTGGACACATCCGACCTGTTCGATTATTCGGCCAGCAAATTGCAGGGCGTTGATCTGCAAGCGGCATTTGAAGCGTTGATACCGAACGCTGCGCAACGACAGGAGCTCATACGACGCCATACCCAGCCGTTTGAAGCTCCGGCCGTTTCAGGCACCGGCGGCTATCGTTATCGGCCTACCGAAGAACAGGTCATTCGTTTCGTGATCAAATACTGGCATGGTTTGAGCGCGGCCGGGGAACTCAATGAGTATATCGCTTCCGTGCGCGGGAACCGTGGTTATGACTTTGAATTTTCTATGGACGAGCGGCCGCTCGATATTTCGGCCCTGGAGTCGGTTACGCCTGACGAAGAGGTCATTTTTGTGCTGCGTGAGCTTGAAGCACGCAACATTCGTTGCACTCACGTAGCGCCCAACTTCGGCGTTGAGAAAGGTGTAGACTATCGGCTGCCCGACGGGGTAGAGGGTCTGGCCGACCGCTCAGCACGTATGGCAGCCATCGCTCAAAGATTTGGGGTGACCTTAGACTACCACTCCGGCGATGACCTGTCGCGCCATACCCGGCAACGAATTGCCGAAGGCACCCGCGGCGTGCTGGATTACAAGATTTCGCCTATCCTGCAGGTGCTTTACGCTGAAGTCCTGGCCGACGTTGACCCGGATCGCTTCCGGTGGTGGTGGGAAACCACGCGTGAAATCACGGAGCGGGAGGCGGCGCGCGGGGAACAGGCGGCACAAAAATATCTCAAAGAGTTGGCGCAACGTAAGGCCGAGGAAGGTGCGAAATTCCAACCGCGCGTGGACGATCATTTCTTCTGGAATTACAGTTTTGCAGTGGTCGGAGCGCGCGATGAACAGGGCAACCAACTGTATCGCGAGAAGTTCTACGATGTGTCCGCCGAAGTTCAGGCCGAAATCC
This sequence comes from Anaerolineae bacterium, assembly GCA_034435095.1. Lineage (GTDB taxonomy): Bacteria > Chloroflexota > Anaerolineae > DAOTYC01 > DAOTYC01 > DAOTYC01. Next base: position 7,106 of record DAOTYC010000157.1, read on the forward strand.
GCAGACGCACACGAGACTATTGTGTGCAACTGGCGCAAGACTTGGGCTTAGCCTAGCGAGTTTGACGCCAGACCAGGCGCAAGGTATAATATAAGTAAGAAGCGGCGGTGTGTGCAGAAGCCGTGGGGAATGAATCGGTTTGCTCTCGCCAGTCTCAGGAGGTTGGGGTATGCCCGACAGGCGGTCAGTAGATCAACTTACCGTTGAGGAGCTTGAACGACTGCTCATCGTCAAACGCCGCGACCTGCGCCGTAGCCGACTTCATCGCCTGACCCAGATGGGCAGGGTCGCCAATGATCTGCCGCTGCCTGAGGATAAGCTGAGGCACAACTCATCGGTGTCGTTGGATGGGCCGGACGGGACAAGAGCGGGGAAGAAGCAGAGCAAATTCCTTTCGGTAGAGTATGACGAACTTCAGGGTCGGGATGAGAACGCGGTGGGCGGTAAACCTGGCGCAAGTTCTCGGTTCGGGCGTATTCGTGACCGCGCTCTGTTTGCGTTAGAAGTTCTGGCTCTGCTGGGCCTGATCGCCATTCTGATTGGCTCTTTCATGAACCTGAAAGCCCTTAATGAAGAGGTCGCCCAGGCACGTGAGATGCCCGAACCGACGGCGACGCCGTTGATTCAGGTCTCGATTCTGCCGGGCGGAAGTTCACCGCCGCCAGAGGTTAACGATATACCCCTGGCGTACCGCAGCCTGGTGAAGCCAATGCCGCCCATGCAGATACCGACGCCGGCGCCCCAACGCCCCACACGTATCGTCATTCCGGCGATCAAGGTAGATGCGCCGGTCGTACATGGCGATTCGTGGGAAGACCTCAAGAAAGGGGCCGGGCATCATATCGGCTCTGCCAATCCTGGCGAACGAGGCAACATGATCATTTCGGCGCACAACGATGTTTTTGGGGAGATTTTTCGCCATCTGGAAGACTTAGAACTGGAAGACCGCGTAACTGTCTATTCAGGGGCCCAGTCTTTTGATTATGTTGTCAAGGCCAAGCGGGTCGTCGAACCAACCGATATAAGTGTGATGGCGCCGACCAGTCAACCGGTTCTGACGTTAATCACCTGTTATCCTTACCTGATTGATACCCACCGGCTTGTGGTGATAGCCCAGTTAGACCGGTAAAGTTAAGTTGTAGTTCACGAAGCTAAAACTAATTGCGCAGGGAGATAGAGACATAGTATGGCCAAGAAAAACCGAAACATACGGCGAGCTCCAACTAAGCGCGTCCCGATAAGTCGCCCTGAACCGCTTGCAGGCACGCCAGGTGCGCCTGTACTCGGTGGTTCGGGGGGGGCGGCGAACGCAGAGATTGCTACCGGCCAGGCGACCATCGCTAGAAAATCGCTGGATTTCAGCGAAGAATATCACTATGTGATTGCAGACCTGAAGAGGGTGGGCGTTCTTGCTGCAGCGCTTATCTTACTCCTGATCGTCTTATCATTTGTATTGTGAGGCCTCAAATGCGTGTCGCGGGGATAACAAAAAGAGCAGTCACAGTCGCTGCTCTTTTTGTTATCCCTGGCCCGAATCATGTCGTCATGTGACCATTGCCGGGAGACCGGCGGGCTTGCTTGCGTCGCGCAACGAGGTTGCTCAATTCGATTGCCCAGTGCAGCAACATAATAAGCCACAGACTGCGCGAAAGCATGAAAGCTACCCCACTGGAAGCAGCCAATACCCATCTAATCCCAACCGCGATGCCGGCATCACCAGGCCGAACGAGGTTCCGCCTCACTTGTGGGTTCAGCATCTCTTCCAGCACAACGAGAACGAAACCCAGCCAGATGCCCGTCTGATAGTCGCCGCCTGTCCACAACAACGCTGCACCTCTATAGAAGGCCCAATGCACCTGACGATAGATTATTTCCAGAGTGCAAGCAATCGGCCCACCGGCGGATATGTCGGGCATCGGCTGGTCGTGTAGAGAATCCTGGCAGCCGACATAGCCCCGCCAGGTCAGGAGCGTGATAACGAGTATTGCTGACATCAGCGCCAGGGTTTTCAGCACATCATATTCTGTGGCGCTCCAGTCCCCCAAACCCATCCAGTTGATGGGGATGATGCCCAGCCGCAATGCCAGATAGGGCAGCCCGATGTAATACGCGGTGCGCAGGCAGTGGTAGGGCATTGCCATGAGAAAAGAGCCAGGAAAATGTCTTTGCGCCGCGTATCGGCTCAAAGACGGCAAGTAAGCGTGATATCGTGAGTAGATTTCGGCAGCCAGGCCGTAGGCAAGAACGGACAGGCCTACCAGCAGAAACGACATAACCAGGTGGTCCATCGGCTGACTTTCTTGGAAATGAACGTAGCTATCTCGACCTGGAATTCGCGTCCGTAAAAGGGATCAATAGGGTAACTTGCGTGCCCTTTCCCGGTTCTGAGGCAATAGTCAGGTGTCCGCCCACCAGGGCAGCTCTCTCTTTCATGTTGACAAGCCCCAGACTGCTGCGTTGGTCGTAGGTTGCTTCAACACTCGATAGGTCAAAGCCGAGCCCGTCATCTTCGACTTCGGCTACCAGCATGTCCTGCTGCGGACGCAAGCGAACGTAGATATTCTCTGCTCTGGCGTGCTTACGCGCGTTGTTGATCGCCTCTTCAATGATTGAAAAAGCGACACCTTCTGTCTTGGCTGGTAGGCGTTCGTACAAGGTGCTATCAATCTGTATCTCCAGCCCTTCTGTTTCTTTCAACTTCTCGGCGTATTGTTGCAGGGCGGCGGTCAGGCCTTGAGTTTCGAGTGTCAGAGGACGCAGGGTGAACAACATGGTCCGGATTTCTTTGGCTGTCCTGCGAGCAAGTTCTTCGAGTTTCTCCAATTCGATGGCGGCCCTGGCCGGTTCGCGGTTGACCAGCAATTTGGTGAAATTGAGCCGCATGGCAATGGCAGAGACCGATTGAGTAGGGCCATCGTGCAGGTCTCGCGCCAACTGTCGCCGAATTTCGTCTTGAGTTTCGATGATGCGTTGTTTATCTTGCTCGAGACTTTGGTACAGCCGCGCGTTCTGAAGGGCGACGACTGCCTGGTTACAAAAGGCGGTGAGCATCTCAACCTGCTCATGTGAAAACGCTCTGGGCTGCGGGCTGGCCAAGAGCACTACGCCGTAGGTCTCGAAAGCAGCGCGAAGCGGAATGCAAAGCAAGGAACGAGCATCACTGAAAGATAGAAAGTGCCTCAGCTCAGGGTCATCGCTCGCGCTTTGAGCAAGAGCTGGTTCCGCCGAGGTGATAGCGCGATGTACCAATCCTGCCTTGTCACTTATTGTAAGATGCTGATCCTGAGGGTGTAGATGGCGCGATGCCGCTACTTCGAGCGTCCCTTTGGCAGAGTAAAGGAAGACGGCGCGCGAAATCTGGGGAGCACCTTTTTCTGTCGTGAACAAGTTCATTACGGAGGAGTCCAGGATCGTGTTGAGCACCTGTTCGTAGTTGAGCGTGGCGCTTAGTGTTCGCGTCAATTCGTACAGAGTCTTCAGCCGTTCATGAGCTTCTCGCAACTCACCGACCTTTTGCTGGTTGTCCGCTCGCTTACCCTCAGTTTGCGCCACGCCGCGCCTGATGGCGGGAGCCATGGCCAACAGCAGCAAAAGCAGGATGAACAGAACGTATGTGAGTAACACGTTAGATGGCACCATACGTCCAAATGACAAGAAAATCATGCTGCTGTAGCCCAGGATCATGGCGAACGCCGTAACCAGTCCACCAATCGGGCCAAAACGGAGCGCACCCGCTATCACTGGAATCACCGCAAATACATAGTATGGACTGTTCCCCTGTCCGGTCGCATACAGGATCAGCATGAAGACGACGGTATCGGCAACCTGAGCCAGAAACGCTGTAAAAGAGGTGTACCAACTGGTCAACAGCAACGGCAAATAGACCAGGTTAAGCACAACGCCGCCAATAATGGCACTATTCAATACTGTGGGATTGGTGTAGGGCCAGACAGACAATAAATGGACAGTCAGAATGGCGAGGTATACGGGCCAACGAACAAAGAAGAGATACCAGTCTACAGAAAGAGGATGCTGTCTCTGTCTATTTGGCATACCTGGTTCGTTTTGGTTCATTAAGCTATATCACAAATCCCGACAAATTGACCCCAATGAAAAACCCACGACCACGCCCGCTTCTTTTTATGAATTTACAGCGAGCGTAACCGCGGGCCAACTGATACCACAACAATAATGGGCGAGATAGGGCTCGAACCTACGACCTCACGGATGTGAACCGTGCGCTCTGACCGACTGAGCTACTCGCCCATGCTGGAATATTATACCACGAAATATTCGACGGCGCAAATCGAATTGACATCCCTCTGGCTGCATGATAAACTAGCCTGACACAGAGGCTCTACGCAGTCATGAGGTGAGGAATTGAACGCAGAAGTAGAAGGATACAGCGATTTAGTTGTAGGGATTGATACGGGCGGAACGTATACGGATGGTGTCTTGTTGGATTATGCCACGCGAGAGGTAATTGACGCTACCAAGACTCTGACCACTCGACACGACTTGACACAGTGTGTCAACAACGCTTTAGAGCGACTGGCGATTCAACACCCTTCTCAAATCAGGCTGGTTTCGATTTCAACCACGTTGGCGACCAATGCTATCGCCGAAGGCCATGGAGGTCGTGTAGCGTTGGCCCTGATTGGCTATGACCCGGAGCTGATTGAGGCCTATCATCTGGCCGAACGGTTTGGTACATCGCTCTTCCGGTACTTTCGCGGCGGGCACAATCTGCAGGGCGGTGAACAAGCACCCCTGGAAGAAGAGGCAGTCGTGCAGTGGATAGCCGACTTAGCCGGGCGACACGAAATAGACGCGGTCGCCGTTTCGTCGTACTTCAGCCCCCTGAATAACGAACACGAGGAACGTATCTACGATGCCCTGACAAAGGCGACTGATTTGCCCGTCGTGCTGGGCCATGAGCTGTCAATGGACCTGGACTCGATACAGAGAGCCACGACTGCGACTTTGAACGCTTCGCTGCTGGGCATCCTCAAAGATTTTATCTCGGCGGTTGCAGCGGCTATGTCCAGACAGGGCATTGATGCTCCGTTGATGGTGGTCAAGGGCGATGGCACGTTGGTCAACGCGAAAGCAGTGGCGCGCCGTCCCGTGGAAACGGTGCACTCTGGGCCGGCAGCGAGTGCAGTTGGTGCACGGTTCCTGTCCGGCCTGGACAGAGCTCTGGTAATTGATATCGGCGGCACAACGACCGATATGGCGGTGATAGATGACGGGCAAGTGAGCATCAGCGACATCGGCGCCAAGGTCGGTCAATATCGCACCGCTGTGAAAGGTGCGGCTTTGCATTCTATCGGCTTAGGGGGAGATAGCCACATCAAGTTCAGCGCAGACGATCTGCCGGTGGTGGGCCCGCAACGTGTGACACCCCTGGCCTACCTGGCTCATTCTTACGAGCACGTGCATCGGCAGGTACTTGGCTTGAGGAATCGTTCGGTTCGAGACTTATCGCCCAATGATTTCGTATACTGGTATCTGTTGACCGAGCCCACGCCCCAGGTCTGCCGTCGCCACCCGATGGTCGCTGCTGTCACCGACCTGCTGCGCGATGGTCCCCACTCGCTACAGGGCCTGCTGCGCCACCTTGGGCTCTTTCATCCGATTCAGCTTGCTCCGGCGGTGCATGATCTGGTCCGCGAAGAGATCATCGGAGTAGCCGGCCTGACACCTACCGACCTGATGCACTACACGGGCAGCTACACCGCCTGGGACTCGGAAGCTGCGTCTGCGGCGGTTGTTGGTTTGTGTCATTTGATTACCAAGACCCCCGAGGACCTGGTCGAACAGGTGATGAGGAGCATAACCGAAACCATTGTCAGAGCAGTGCTGTCATTCCTGACCAAGAAGCAGATGCCGGAGAGGCGGCGGCGGTTTCACGAGTCCGACTTCAGTTGGTGGTTCTTTGAAAATAGCCTGTATCCGGGCCATTCTTACCTGAGCACGCAGGTGGCTCTGTCCATGCCAATCGTGGGTATAGGAGCGCCAGCTCACATCCTTCTGCCCCGTGTTGCTCAGGCTTTACATACCGAACTCATCCTGCCGCCCCATTTCAGCGTGGCGAACGCGGTTGGCGCGGTGGCAGGCAGCGTCGTCGTTGCCAAAGAAGCGGTCGTCTTTCCGCATCTGGTTGAGTACAATGTTGTCGGCTATTTCGTTCACGCGGGGAATGGCCGTCACCGCTTCGATGAACTCGAACAGGCCCTCGAGTACGCCCGGGCTGCGACAAGTAAGGTTGCCTTGAGCGAAGCGATCGGCAGTGGCGCAGCGAATCCGCAGCTCCTGTTTGAGACGAAACCGGATGGGCCCGACAGTTATCGGGTGATCGCGCGGGCAATTGGGACGCCGGCGTTGGGGAAATTGCAACGGCCTCAGCCCAGATAATGTATGGACAAGCCGGTGCCGAGTAGGGCAACGATGCCGTACTCGATCAGGGCGCGCGAGGTCAGTCGGCTGGAAAGGTGCTGGGTCGCCAGGCCGGAGACGACATGGAATGCGATGAGAAGCAACGATCCGCCTACCGTGCCGGGCACTCGAGAATAGTTCAGCGCCCACACCGATTGGCCGATAACCAGGCCAGCAGTCAATCCATAAAAAATCGTGGTGGACAGGGTGTGACCGGTGGAGCGCAAACGTTCCAGGGTCAGTAAAGCTGTGATGACAAAGAGAATGGTGGCGGAAAGCAGGCTGCGTGACTTGGCGCCATATACCATGATGAAAGAGGCCAGGGCCAAAACATAGGTCATGGTCTGCAACATGAGCTGAGATGACGCGAAGTGTGGGTCCCTGGAATCAATCGTGTGGTACTCTGCCGTCATGATCACGCCGAGGAGAAGGCCAGTCAACAATATGCCGGCAATCCAAAACAATAAGTTGGGAGCAAACGGCAAAGCCAGGGCAGCCAGCAATATGGTCAATGCCGGCACGGTCCACATCACAAAGGTATTTTCCAGTGGCCTACGTTGCGCCGATGGGTGCGTGCGCAACAGGGCGTCCGTCCCTGTGCAAACCAGGCCCACTAACAGGGCGACAAAGACATACCGCTCCGAAACGTGCAGGCTCAGAGGTGATCCGAAAACCTCGAAGGTCAGCGGCCTGGTGGGCAGAGTCACAAACGGGGCAGATGCCAGGCCAAGCAAAACCAGGCCGACCGTGACACTGAGCCGTTGTACGTAGTGAGCATCTGATCTGGGTATGTCGTTCTGGGTATGGGACAATTCGTTCTCCTGGAACGATGTGCTTAGCATGATGATTCTACAGCCTGCCAATACTTTTGTCAACAACATGGCATATTAAGAAATGGAGTTAGCGTTGGTTGTACTCGTTGCAATAGTGGCCCTGCTGGTTGGCGCGGGGCTGAACCATCTGGCAGACCGCCTGCCCATGCGGCAGAGGATTGACATTCCTCCAGAATGCAGATACTGCCTGACGCTTTGGCCCGTTTCGGGTTGGGTAGCTACGTGGGCATACCTGGTCGGGCATTCCCGTTGTGCAGCCTGTGGGGCTGCCATCCCCGTCCGCAAACCGCTGGTGGAGATTGTGAACATGCTGGGCTGGGTGAGTCTCTACCAGTCCCGAGGCCCCAGCTTACATTTCGCGTTAGGCGCGTTCTATATTTGCATATTTCTGCTGGTGTTGATCACCGATCTGGAGCATCGCCTGATCCTGAACGTAATCATTCTGCCGGCTGTCATTGTCGCCTTGCTGGGCGCCTTTTTGCCTGGCCCGCCCACGCCTGAAAGCGCGATAATCGGCGGCGCATTCGGCTTCCTGTTTTTCTGGTTCGTAGCCTGGATAGGGCGCGGGGCGATGGGCGCAGGCGATGTTAAGCTGGCGGCGTTCATCGGCCTGGTCGTCGGATTCCCGAACGTCGTCATCGCGTTATTGTTTGGCATAGTGGCGGGCGGCGTGACGGCTTTGATCCTTGTGCTTCTGCGCATCAAAACGCTCAAAAGCTATATCCCGTATGGGCCCTTCCTGGTCTTCGGAGGGGTGTTGCTGGCGTTTTTTGGCCCTTTAGTCAAGCAGTTGTTCATGGCCGGAGCATGACACCGCCAAGAATTGTGGGTCTGAGGTGATCACCGTGAATTATCGGATCGTCGTCGGTATGGAAGTTCATGTCCAGTTACAAACCCGTTCCAAAATGTTCTGCCGTTGCAACGCCGACTATGCGGCTGCGCCGCCCAACACATACGTCTGTCCAATCTGTACCGCCATGCCAGGAGTTCTGCCGGCCATCAACCGGAAGGCCGTCGAGCATACGGTGATGACTGGCCTGGCCCTGAACTGCCAGATCAATGGCTTGAGTCGGTTCGCCCGCAAGTCCTATTTCTATCCAGACCTGCCTAAGAATTACCAAATCAGCCAGTATGAATTGCCCCTTTGCGAAAAAGGCTATCTGGACATCGAGGTTGCGGGGCAGACCAGGCGCATTCGTATCAGGCGAATTCATCTTGAGGAAGATACCGCCAAGCTAACACATGTAGACGGATATAGCCTGATTGATTTCAATCGCGCTGGCGTGCCGTTGATGGAAGTGGTGAGTGAGCCGGACATCCGCAGCCCGGAAGAAGCGCGGCTGTATCTGACCAAACTGCGCACCATCTTGCGCTATCTGGGCGTCAGCACGGGCAACATGGAAGAGGGAGCCATGCGCTGTGAGGCGAACATTTCCCTTCAGCCTGAGGGCGCGACAGAGATGGGCGTCAAAGTGGAGGTGAAAAACCTGAACTCCTTTCGTTCCGTAGAGCAGGCCTTGACCTACGAAATCCAACGACAGAAAAAAATTCTAGAGGCTGGCGGGCGCATCGAGCAAGTCACAATGGGCTGGGACGAGTCCAAAGGGGTGACGGTCGTTCAGCGCAGCAAAGAAGAGGCGCATGACTACCGATATTTCCCCGAACCAGACCTGCCTCCTGTCTGTCTTCAAAGTGAGAAGGTAGAGCAAATCAGGCGGATGTTGCCAGAACTGCCTGACGCCAAACGCCTGCGCTTCGTAGAGCAATATGGCCTGTCAAGTTACGACGCTTTATTGCTAACAGGCGACCGGGCCATAGCCGATTTTTTTGAGGCGGCGGTCAAAGCACACGGAGATGCCAAAACGGTCTGCAACTGGATCATCGGAGAAACCTTTCGCTTGATGAAGACGAAGGAACGGCCCATCGAACAATCACAGCTTACCCCGGAGGGCTTGGCTGACCTGCTGAGATGGGTCGAACGCGGCGTCATCAACCTGACGAAAGCAAAAGAGATTCTGGAAGCCATTTTTGATACGGGCGCGTCGGCCCAGTCGCTTATCGAAGAACGTGGTCTGGCTCAGATCAGCGACCAGAGCGAGCTTGACCGTGTAGTGGAAAGGATTCTTTCCGCTCAACCCAAGGCCGTAGCCGACTATCATGCTGGCAAAACATCAGCAATCGGGTTTCTGATGGGCCAGGTTATGAAGGCCACCGGCGGCAAGGCCAATCCCAGCGTAGTGAGAGAGCTCCTCCTGTCTCATCTGAATGCCATGAAATAGAATCCAAGAAAGATACGGAATCACAATGTCAGACCCTGCTTATCTCCGATCCTCGGAAGCAGCGGCCTGCTCTTTTCAAGGCAAATTCTTGGGCAAAAAATGTGTAATATTGCTCATACATTTGCTATCCTGATGAAAAATTGGTAAAATGATAGCAGGTGGATTAGAAAGTTGGTTCGCCGAAAACCGAGGGAAGAGGTAGGTGCTTGAACGAGCCGTTCGACTTCAGCCGACTCTGGCTCTTGAAAAAACTGGAGAAAAGGGGGACATCTTTCGGCCTCCAGGAGGTTCTCACTCGGCCGATGTCGCCATTTTGGAGGGCTGTTTCGTCGTACATCTCGGTGCATGAATCAGGTGTGCGCACCTATTTCGCTCAGGCCTACACCGACACGGGGCGGCTTTCTGGTGTCATCCAGGTCCGCGAGTGCTCATTGCGCCCGGAGGCGGAAATTGTCTATATTGCTCCTTCACTCTCCGCGAACTCGGAAACACGAAGTTTGTGGAGCCAGCTCCTGGCGCAGGTGTGCAGACAGGCCGGAGAGCAGGGAGTCCAGCGTGTGTTCGTCGGGTCTGAATGGGGTAGTGAAGAAACGAATTTGCTCCAAGAAGAGGGGTTCAGCGCGTACGCGCGAGAACAAATCCTGCGTTTGGCTGAGCCTGCTGCCGGTCAGCGGCGCGGCCCCTTATCGGGCCTGCGACGTCTGGAAGATGGCGATGAAATGCGCCTGATGGACTTGTATCTGGCGGTGACTCCTCGGCGGGTCCAATGGGCCGAAGGACAAAGTTTCCCTCTGTCTTGGTCGGCATCTGTCGCGCGAGGCAATCTGAGAGGAGAGGAAGCCTATATACTTGAAGAAGAGGAAAGTAAGGCCATATCAGCTTTTCTGCGTCTGTCGCCCGGCAAGGTGGGGCATTGGCTTGAGGTCGTGGTAGCTCCAGACAGTCGCGCGGAAGTAGACGTTCTGATTGAGTTCGGTCTGGAGCGGATGTCTGGTTGGCCCAGGCGTCCCGTTTATGCGGCTGTTCGAGAATACCAGGGTGGAGTATTGCCCGCTTTGCTTGCCAAAGGGTTCGAGCCTTATGCGCATCAAGCTGTCCTGGTCAAGCACACCGCGGTCTGGATGAAAGACCCGTTCCAGGTAAGGGTCAGCGGGGTTGAGAAGCGCGTTGAGCCTTCGACGCCTACCGTCACCCTGGCAAACGGCGAACTTATGTTAGAAAAGCAGTCACAACCTATCACGAATTTGAGGTGATTTGACTTCTTATGCAACAACAGATTACAGACGACCTTGAGGCTTTGCTGGAGGTTTTGCCTCCCGACATAGAAGCCTCCTTAAGAGCTGCCAACAAAAGCAACGAGCTCTTAGAAGTGGTCTTAGACTTGGGCCGACGCCCTGAGGCCAGGTTCCTATATCATGAAGTCACCTTGAGTGACCGAGATGTTACAGAAGCAGATATAGACTACGTTGTTTCCAAGATTAGCGATTTCGACGACGACAATCGCGCTGGCATCACACGTACTCTGCACCGCATATCGGCCATACGCAACCGCAAGGGCAAGATCGTGGGCCTGACGTGTCGAATCGGACGGGCAGTGTACGGCACGATTGAGATTATCGAAGACATAGTCGAAAGTGGGCAGAGCATCCTGCTGTTGGGCCGCCCAGGCGTCGGCAAGACGACCATGCTGAGGGAAATCGCCAGAGTGTTGGCCGAAAAGAAACGGGTGGTCATTGTTGACACGTCCAACGAAATAGGTGGGGATGGAGATATTCCCCATCCGGCCATCGGGCGAGCGCGGCGTATGCAAGTTGTTACTCCCAGCCAGCAACATGCCGTGATGATCGAAGCGGTCGAGAATCACATGCCCGAAGTGATTATCATTGACGAAATTGGCACGGAACTGGAGGCTGCTGCCGCGCGGACCATTGCTGAACGCGGAGTCCAATTGGTCGGTACAGCTCATGGGCGCACATTGGACAACCTGATGTTGAACCCGACTTTGTCGGATCTGGTCGGCGGCATCCAGAGCGTGACTTTGAGTGATGAAGAAGCGAGACGGCGAGGCACACAAAAGTCGGTGTTGGAGCGCAAGGCGCCGCCCACCTTCGATGTGCTGATTGAGATTCAAGACTGGCAGCGGTTGGCTATCCACCCGGACGTGGCGGCGGCGGTAGATGGATTGCTGCGGCGACGCCCCGTGCCGGCTGAGATGCGTTATCGCGACGAAAGCGGCCAGATTCACACTGAACGGGCCGAGTGGGTGCCCTCAGGTGTGACGGACATGTCAATGGGCGTGTCGCCTCAGGGCTTTTCGCAGCCACGTGCCAGCACTGGGCTCTGGACGACTGCGCAGCCGGAACCCAAGCCAGCCCGTGCGCCGCTTTCCACCCTGCATGTATACGGATACGGCATCGGCCAGAACCGACTGCGACAAGCGGCCCAAGAGCTGCACGTGCCGGTAGAGATCTCGGAGACGCTGGATGACGTGGACGTGGTGATTACCATCAAGCCCCATTATCGCAAGAGACCTCAACCCATAGCCGATGCCGAGGCGCGTGGCATTCCAGTATATGTGCTGCGCTCCAACAGTATTGTGCAAATGCAAAGCTGCCTGGCCGACCTGTTTGGCATTCCTTTCGAGGAAGAGGATGAGGTCAACCTGGCGATGCGTGAGACTCAAGAGGCGATTCGCCAGGTCCTGCTGAGCGCTCGCCCGATTGAGCTCTCGCCGCAAAATGCCTACATTCGCCGGCAGCAGCATCAGTTGGTCCGTGCAGCCAACTTGATTTCTCACAGTCACGGCAAGGAGCCCCATCGGCGCGTCAAAATCTATGCCAATCAGAATGGGTGAGAGGCCATTGCGCACTGCGGCGGAATGGTGAGCTATCCTGCTCGGTTTCGTTGGGTGTGGCCTGATTAGGGGGTTCAGGGTGGGGCTTTTCATCACGTTTGAGGGCCTGGATGGCAGCGGCAAGTCAACCCAGGCGCGGTTTCTGTACGAGGAACTGAAAAGGCGTCGGATACCTGTCTTGCTCACCCGCGAGCCTGGCGGCACACGCATCGGAGAACAGATCAGGACGACGCTTCATGCCGTGGACAACAAGGAGATGCTGCCGACCACTGAGATACTTCTGTATTCGGCGTCACGGGCTCAACTGGTTGGCGAGTTTATCCTGCCTCGCCTGGCCGAGGGGTTTATAGTCTTGTGCGACCGATATGTGGATTCTACCTTTGCCTATCAGGGCTATGGGCATGGTCTTGACCTGGAGGTGTTGCGCTGCATCTCTCAGTTCGCCACCCGTGGCTTGCTTCCTGACCTGACCGTCTATCTTGACCTGGATGTGGTCACCAGCCTGAACAGGCGTCGCCAGGCCCATCAGTCCGAAGCCGGCGAATTGAATCGGATGGACCGCCAGAGAATAGACTTCTATCACCGCGTGCGACAGGGTTATCTGGCAATGATTGCTGCCGACCCGCAACGTTGGCGGGTCATAGACGCTTCGTTGCCAACCGCTGCTGTACGCGAAGCCGTGTACAAAGAAACGCTACCGTTCATCCAAAACTGGCTGAGCCCAGGCGGGGAGGGCAACGATCATGAAACTCATCATGAGCATCGTGAACAGCGATGATGCGCGCCCTTTACTGGAAATACTGTCCAGAAAAGGATACCGCGCGACAATGGTCAGTACAACCGGAGGCTTCCTGAGAGAGGGCAACGCGACCGTGTTGATCGGCGTCGAGGATGAGGCGGTGCCAGCCGTCTTAGACCTGATCAAGGAAAACTGTCATACCAGGAAACAGTTCGTCAATCCCCTGCCGCCGATCATGGAACCTGGTGAACTGTACATGCCCTCTCCCATAGAAGTGCAGGTTGGGGGCGCCACCGTATTCGTGCTGGATGTAGAACGTTTTGAAAGATTCTAGAGCGGAGAAATGCTACATGACATCGAGGTCACTGTCGGAACCGCCGCTCAGCTCGGGCATGGAAGCCTCGATATCCTCGGGGTCCTCGCCGGCTTCCAGGCGGTCGACTACTTCGTTGAATTCTTCGCCCAAGTCTTCGCCCATTTCTCTGCTCATTTTACGCATCCAGCGGCCGATGCTCTTGGGGTCATTCTCATCCAAATCGCCAAACTTGCTGGGATCGGCGAGTGACTCCAGTTGGTGCTCTTCAGAGTGGAGGACAGAAACGCGCGAGATCAGACGGCTCAGATTCTGACTGCCACACCGAGAGCACCGCGGGGTTTTGGTTGCGATTTCTGCAAAACTCCGCCACAAAATAGACACACGGCGACCGCAATCCTGACAGCGATACTCGTAGATTGGCATATCTTTCCTCCGTAACCGAGAGTGGCTTGAAATTGGCTTTAGATTATAACTGAACTCATTTTCTCTGGCAAAAAGCTAAGGAATGTGCTTGTGTCATGAAACTGGAGCTGTTGCACGTCGGTTTTGGCGGCGTAGTGGCTGCCAACAGGATTCTGGCCATCGCCAGCCCTGATTCCTCGCCCATCAAACGACTGTTTAGAGCGGCTGAAGAACGAGGCATGATCATCAACATGACGCACGGACGCCGGACTAAATCGGTGATTGTCCTGGACAGCGGCCACATTGTCTTGGCCGCCTTGCAGCCGGAGACCATCACCAATCGTTTGCGACAACAACGGGAGAAATGGCCGGACAATGCCGAAGAATGATCCCTGTAACCGCCAGCCAACTCCGCTGTTGCTCGTCATCTCTGGCCCGTCCGGTGTAGGCAAAGACATGCTCATCCGCCGGCTCAGGGAACGGGGTTATCCGTTTTACTTTGTTGTGACGGCAACCTCTCGTCCTAAACGGCCTGGCGAGGTTGAAGGACGAGACTATTTCTTCGTTTCCAAAGAGGAATTTGAAGATATGGTTGCGCGAGGAGAGTTGCTGGAACACGCGCTGGTCTACGGTGATTACAAAGGTGTGCCCAAAGCTCAAATTCGTGAGGCGCTGGCAAGCGGCCTCGATGTCATCATGCGCGTTGATGTGCAGGGGGCGTCCACCATCCGGCAGATCGCCCCTGAAGCGGTGTTCGTCTTTCTGGCGCCGGCTTCTGAGGAAGAACTGGTGGCCCGCTTGAAGTCCCGGTCGTCGGAATCTCCGGAACATTTGCGTCAGAGATTGCAGACGGCAAAGTGGGAGATGGAACAAATCGGCCAGTTCGATTACGTCATTTTCAATCCAGATGGCGAGCTGGATAAAGCAGTGGACCAGCTTCTCGCCATTATCACGGCTGAGAAATGTCGAGTATCGCCACGGAAGGTTGTTTTGTAGAGGCGCGGGTTATGGCGCCCCGGCCCAAACCGCGCCTGTCCACACGGAGGTTATGATGATGAGATCAGCTTCCACGGATCAGAACATCAGAAAGTCAGCCATAGCCGGAACCTGGTATCCTGGCCGGGCTGCTGAGCTGACTCGCATGGTTGATGATTTTCTGGCAGCCGTGCCGCAGACCAGGCTGCCGGGAAAACTCATTGGGCTCATTTCGCCTCATGCCGGTTACTTCTACTCGGGCCAGGTCGCCGCTTATGCCTATAAACAGGTTCAGGGGCTTCGCTTTGATGTCGTCACTGTCGTATCGCCCGTGCATCGGATGTACGCAGGGCCGTTGGTGGTCAACGATTGTGATTATTACGAAACGCCGTTGGGATGGGTCGAAGTAGATACCGACCTGCTCCGTTCGTTGGAAGAAAGGATTGGTCTGTCGCGGGTCAGGCGCGACGACGAACATTCGCTGGAAATACAGTTGCCCTTCCTGCAACGCGTTCTTGGTTCGTTCAAACTGTTGCCCATCATGCAAGGAGACCAGTCACTGACGACCTGTCAGGCTTTGGCCGAAGCGTTGGCCGATGTCATTCAAAGCACGGGGCAAGACCGCTCATCTCCCGCGCGCGTCCTGTTGGTAGCCAGCACCGACCTGTCCCATTTTCATTCTTACGAAGCAGCCAGGAGGTTGGATAGCGTAGCCGCTTCGTTCATCTCAAACTATGACCCGATCGGCCTGAGCCAGGCGCTTCAAAATGGGAGTACAGAGGCCTGCGGCGGAGGGCCGGTCATTTCGGTCATGCTGGCGGCGCGCGCGTTGGGGGCGACCCATGCGCAGGTTCTCCACTATGCCAATTCTGGAGATGTGACGGGCGATAGAACGCGTGTGGTAGGCTATCTGGCGGCCGCCCTGTATCAGCGCACCGATTAGCCAGCGACAGAGATGAACGTCGAACGAAAAACGCTATATGTGGAGGTGGTCGTCAATGCGCCCATCCACTATCGCCGCCTGGTTTCTTCGTCCCCAGATGAGCCCCGATCATCGGCCTCGCCTTGGGAGACGACTTTCCACTATGCTGTGCCGCCTCACTTGCAGGCGGAGGTGGCGATAGGCCAGCTCGTTGTCGTGCCTTTCGGGGCTTCGGAGCGGCAAGGCGTCATCGTATCGTTCTCCGACACTGCGCCGGTAAGCGAAGTCCGAGAGATCCTGTCTATCTCCGACCCCAAGCCCGTGTTGTCATTCCCTCAAATCGAGCTGGCACGTTGGCTCAGCCGCACATATCTCTCCCCTCTGCCGCTCACGGTCGGTCTGATGTTGCCGCCCGGACTGACCCGGCAAGCGCAGGTCGTCCTTACGTTGGGCACCAGGCCACCTGAGGGTGTCAGGTTAGGCGAGGAGGAACGATTGGTGCTCGATATGATCGAGCGGCGAGGTTCGCTCCCGTTCTCCGCCATCAGGCAGAGCCTCGGCGAGAAGGCAGCGGTGAGCCTGGTGCGGCGGATGACGAAAAAGGGGTACATCGTCAAGCGGTACCAGTTGGGTGGCTCGCGAGTGCGCCCGAAGCTGGAACGCCTGGTCAGGCTGACGGCAGATGAATCGGTCATCCAGGCCCGGAGACTGCATGTAGGCCGACCGTCCAAACAGGCCGACATCTTGTGTCTGCTGTTAGAGTCGGGAGCGGCGGCGTTGGAAGCCGACTCTGTCATGGCCCGTATCGGGTGCAAAGAGGGCCCCCTCAATGCACTGAGAGAGCGAGGCCTGATTCAGGTGGAGCCCCAGGTGCGCCTGGCGGTTGACACCCAGAAAGCAGCGGCCGAGGTCATCCGTCTAAGAAAGAGCGAGAGACATCTGGCTGTCCTGAACCTGCTCCTCGACGAACCTGAGCCGGTCTGGGTCGGCTGGGTCTATGCCCAGACTGGGGCAGACCTGAAAATCCTTCAGAGCCTCGAACAAAACGGATTGATCCAGTTGGAAGAAGAAGAATCCCTCCGCAACCCCCTGGCAGGCAGAGTCTTTGACCAACGGCCGGGTCCGGAACTGACTGGCGACCAACAGCGAGCATTAGAGGCCATTTGCCGTTCCCTAGACGAACGCTCAGGCGGCAGGTTCTTGTTGCACGGCATAACCGGCAGCGGCAAGACTGAGGTCTATATCCGTGCGCTTGAGGCTGTCCTGGGCGCAGGGCGGGGCGGCATCATCCTCGTCCCAGAAATCGCGCTGACCCCTCAGATGATCGAACGATTTGCCTCCCGCTTTCCAGGCCAGGTGGCGGTTCAACACAGCGCCCTGTCGCCAGGGGAACGCTATGACCAGTGGCGCCAGATTCGCGCCAGGAAGTTCCCCATAGTTGTCGGCACACGGTCTGCCCTGTTTGCGCCTGTGCCCAATCTGGGGCTGATCGTGGTTGACGAAGAGCACGACGCCAGTTATAAGCAAGACATCAGGCCACGTTATCATGCGCGGGAAGCAGCCGCGAAGCTGGCCGAGCTGACCGGCGCCACATTGGTCTTGGGCAGCGCTACGCCTGACGTTATCACCTACACACAGGCCAGACGCGGCTATTATACCCTCCTTGAACTTCCGCAGCGCATTATTACCCCGCATGACGCGCAGCAGAGGCACACAACAGACAGCGTGCCCAGAACGGCGAGCAACCTGCCGTCCGTTACAATTGTAGACATGCGCGAAGAGCTGAAAAGCGGGAACCGCTCCATTTTCTGTCGGGCACTCGCTGCTGCTATTGAGGAGGCTTTGCAGAAGGATGAGCAGGTCATTCTGTTTCTGAACCGGCGGGGGACAGCTACCTTTGTCCTGTGTCGTGACTGCGGCGTAGTGGTGAACTGCCCTCAATGTGACGTGCCATTGACCTACCACGCCTATAGCCAGTCTCTGCAATGCCATCATTGTAACCGCAGATTGGCGACGCCGACGCGTTGTCCAGCATGTGGCAGCAGCCGGATCAAATATTTTGGAATTGGCGCCGAAAAAGTGGCCGCGCTCACGGCGGAGGCCTTCCCCCAGGCGCGAATTCTGCGCTGGGACCGCGATGCAACTCAAGCCAAAGGCGCCCACGAGGCGATTATGACCCGCTTCGTCCGACATGAAGCCGACATCCTGGTCGGCACCCAGATGGTTACCAAAGGGCTCGACCTGCCGTTGGTCACGGTGGTAGGCGTGATCAGTGCAGATACAGCGCTGTATTTGCCAGACTTCAGAACCGGGGAACGAACCTTCCAGCTCCTGACTCAGGTGGCGGGCCGCGCCGGCCGAAGCGACCTCGGCGGCCAGGTGTATATTCAGACCTATTCCCCGCTGCATTACGCCATTCAGTCTGCCAGTAGACAGGACTACGCGGCGTTCTACCAGCAGGAAATGGCGTTCCGTCGGCAGCACGGCTACCCGCCGTACAATCGCCTGATCCGGTTGGTGTATTCGCATCAGAACCAGGACCGCTGCCGACAACAAGCGGAGAAGCTCCACCGGGAATTGGAGAGACGAATAGCCGAGATGGGCCTTGTCGGAGTCTCTTTGATCGGCCCGGCTCCCTGCTTCTTAGGGCGCGTCAAAGGGAAATACCGCTGGCATATTGTGATCCGCGCGCGTGACCCTCAGGCCCTGTTGCTCGACATCCATTTGTCGCCGGAATGGGAGATAGATGTCGACCCCCTGCATTTGTTGTGACAAGGGAGAAGATTTTTACTTAAATTTGACTTTCGGCGAGGTGGTGGTATGATAAGGCAGACTGGAGAGGATGGTATTCAGTTCAGCGAGGATGCCTGAGGTGGGTGACAGGACAGATCCCGAACTACTGGAAAGATTGCGTCGGTTTCCGCAACAACATGTCGCCCTCATCGTAACAGTTGATGGTGATCCTCATCTTTACGAGCGCGCGGTTCAGGCCCTAGGCTTGACAGTGAGACGGACTTTTGGACTCACGCACCAGATGGCAGTGGAAGGAGCCGCTCACGATTTTGAAGCTCTTGGCCGCGAGAGTTGGGTCGTGAAAATGGAAGAGGATAAGCCTGTTCGGGCTATGGGCTGACGTGATCACGGCTGGGAGGTGGAACAAGATGACAGGCAAGTTAACGCGATCGCTAATCCGGGCCATGAATGCAGTTGACAATCAGGACAAAATCCCTATCATAGTGAAATATCGTGAAGGGCCTGTCACGCCACGCGCGTTCGTAGCTGGGGCGCGGCCGCGGTACCACTTTGGGTTCTTCCGCGGTGCGGCCTGGGATGCGCGCCCCGAGGAAATTGCTCATTTAGCTGCTGCGCCGGAGGTAGAGCGTATTTGGTTGGATTTGCCGGTGCACACCTGGATGGACAATGCCGTTTCGCGCACCCGCGCCGCGCAGGTCTGGAGCCTGGGGATAACCGGACAGGGCGTGAGAATCGCCATCATAGATACCGGCATAGATGCCGATCATCCGGACTTTGCTGGCCGCATCGCGGCTGGCATCAACTTGCGAGGAGGCAGCTATGCTGACGACAGCGGTCACGGCACGCACGTCGCCGGCGTTGCCGCTGGCAGCGGCGCCGCCAGCGGGGGCAGATACCGTGGTGTGGCGCCGGCGGCCAGTCTGTACATCGCCAAAGCGCTCGACGCCAATGGTTCGGGCATGATGAGCGACGTGATGGCCGGCATTGAATGGGCGGTCGCACAGCGTGTGCACGTCATTGGCCTGTCGCTGGGGACCGAAGGCCCGGCCGATGGCAGTGATGCCCTGTCGCAGACTTGTGATATGGCCGTTCAACTTGGCGTCGTGGTATGCACCGCTGCGGGCAATGCCGGCCCACGGGCCTCTTCCATCGGGGCGCCGGGCGTGGCGCGCCGGGTGATCACGGTGGGCGCGTCTTCAGACGATGACAAGGTGCTGGATTTTTCGGGCCGAGGGCCGACGCAAGACAAGCGTCCTAAACCCGACATCTGTTTCCCCGGCGAGAACATTATTTCATGTCGGGCACGAGGGAAATCGGTCGGACGGCCCATTGACAATTATTATACCGAGATGTCAGGGACCAGCATGGCTACACCGCAGGCCGTCGGCGCAGCCGCCCTCATTTTGCAGCGCAACCCAGGCCTCAAACCCGACCAGGTCAAGGAAGTGCTTAAGCGGACGGCGGTTAACGTTGGCGCCGGCCCGAATGCGCAGGGGAGTGGGCGGGCCGACGTGTTTCAGGCCGTGCAGAGCCGTGTCTGGCCTACCCTGAGTGAGGAACCAGAACCACTGCCACCCGGAACTGAGCCGTCGTCGGCCCGTGGGGGATGTGGCCAGGTATTGGTGAGTATGTTCAACTTCAGGAGGAAGAATGAGTAATTTTGATTTGATAAAAGAACTGGCCCTGCAAGAGCAGACAAAAATCGTGATGTTGGTGATGGATGGATTGGGGGGCCTACCCCTCACGGCTGGCGGCAAAACCGAGCTGGAGACCGCACACACCCCTCATCTCGACAGGTTGGCTCAGGAGGGCATCTGTGGTCTGAGCATCCCAATTGCCAGGGGCATCACGCCGGGCAGCGGGCCGGCGCATCTGGCCCTGTTCGGGTACGACCCACTGCGATATGAGATCGGGCGTGGCGTGCTGGAAGCGGTGGGTATCGGCTTCGAGCTGGGGCCAGAGGATGTGGCTGCACGGGGTAATTTCTGCACCATTGACCAAAATGGGCTTATCACCGACCGACGGGCGGGCCGCATCCCGACCGAAGAGTGCGCGAAACTCTGCGAATTGCTTCAAACCATTCAACTGCCCGACGTGCAGGTCTTTGTGCGGCCGGTCAAAGAACATCGTTTTGTGCTCGTGTTGCGGGGCAAGGGCCTGACCGACGGCATAGCCGATACTGACCCTCAGCAGGTAGGATTGTCTCCTTTGCCGGCGGTGGCGGACAGGCCCGAAGCTCAACCGACTGCCGACCTGTTCAACACGTGGCTGGCCCGCGCCCGCGAAGTGCTCGCCGACCATCACCCGGCCAATATGGCAACGCTGCGTGGGATAGCCAAGACGCCGGCTTTACCTCAAATGGGAGAAGTTTTCAAACTCAGATGTGGGGCCATCGCTACTTACCCCATGTATCGCGGCGTAGCCAAGCTGGTCGGAATGGAGCTGCTGCCTACGGGAGACACGGTGGCCAGCGAATTCGATACTTTGAGAGAACATTTCTCCAATTACGATTTCTTCTATCTGCATGTCAAGAAGACCGACAGCTATGGCGAAGATGGTAACTTCGATGCGAAGGTCCACATGATCGAAGAGGTTGACGCTCTCATCCCTCGACTGATGGAACTCCGGCCAGATGTGGTGGCCGTGACCGGCGATCACTCGACTCCCGCACTGCTCAGGTCGCACAGTTGGCATCCCGTGCCCACTTTGGTCTGGTCCGCCCATGCCGGCGCGGATGCGGCCACGGCTTTTTCTGAAACAGAATGCGCTCGGGGGGCACTGGGGCACTTCCCCGCGACTGAGCTCATGCCCGTTTTGATGGCCAATGCGTTGCGCCTGGCTAAGTTTGGCGCATAGCAGGCCGTTGCGCCCGCAGCGACCAGGAGTGAGGTTGTCTTGACCGCGAGCGGCGGTAGGCTGGCAATCTCTGAGAATCCAATCGGTTAACCGCGTGGAGGCTGACTTGTCCAAACGCTTGATCGTTAACGCAGATGACTATGGCCTTACGCCAGGGGTTGCGCGAGGCATCCTTCAAGCCCATCGTGAAGGCATCGTGACCAGCGCGACCGCGATGATGAACAGGCCGGGCATAGCCGATGCCCTGCGCCAGGCCCGCCAACAGCCTGAACTCGGACTGGGCGTCCATTTGGTGTTCACGGCCGGCCGCCCGGTCTTGCCGCCGGATAGAGTCCCCAACCTGGTAGACGACAATGGTTTTTTCTGGCGGAGCGATGTCTGGCAAACCCGCCTGGAGCAAATTGACCTCGACCAACTGAGAACAGAGTGGGAGGCGCAACTGGGTCTTTTTCGTAAGTTAGCTGGCGAGCCTGATCATCTCGATTGTCATCATTTTCTGCACGTGTACCCTCCTATATTCGAGTTGTACCTTGGCCTGGCGCAACAGGAGGGGCTGCCCGCCCGCGTCCCTTTTGAAGCACAAGAGCAAGGGGATGACCGAACGGCTGCCCTGGCGGCAGATTTCGGTGTTTCGCCAGAGGTAACGGAGTTTATCCTGGCGGCGGACCGCAAGTTGCTCACTTCGTATCCGGTCCGCCGCCCGGATCACTTTATCGGCGCGTTCTTTGGCGGCGCTCAGATCAGCCAGGAGCATCTGCTGTCGCTTCTGGAACAACTGGATGAGGGCGTAACCGAGCTCATGGTCCACCCCGGGCTATGTGACGATGAATTGCAGGCAACCAGCAGCTACAGTTGGCAGCGGGAGCAGGAGATGAACGTGCTGTGTGCTCCGGCTGTTCGGGAACGATTGGCCGAATTGGGTGTGACCCTGGTGAATTACGGGGTGCTGGGGTGACGCTGCTGGTCCGCGGCTACTACACCCTGCTCCGCCTCGCTTTCCGTCTCCTGTACAACGAAATGGCCTGGAGTTACGACTGGGTGAGCCGGGCCGTCTCGTGGGGCAACTGGCGCACGTGGGGACGGGCTGCTTTGGCTCACACGGCTGGCCCCCGCGTGCTGGAAATTGCCTTTGGCACAGGCGACATTCTCCTCGACCTGCACGCAAGCGGCTTCGAGACATACGGACTGGACATCTCACCCTATATGATTGAGATAGCGCGCCGCAAGCTGAAGCGAGCCGGGATCCATGCACCGCTGGTGCGCGGCAGAGCACAAG
Source organism: Anaerolineae bacterium (assembly GCA_034435095.1). GTDB lineage: Bacteria > Chloroflexota > Anaerolineae > DAOTYC01 > DAOTYC01 > DAOTYC01. Next base: position 29,750 of record DAOTYC010000157.1, read on the forward strand.
AACTGCCGTTCATCAGCGGCTTCTTCGACTCCATCGTCATAACCTTTCCTACCAGTTTCGTTCTGCAGCAGTCTACACTGGATGAGCTGGTGCGTGTCCTGAGGCCTGGCGGCCGCCTGGTTATAGTTGACCGCGCCTCACTGCGGCGCCCAAAATTGGCGGCTCGATTGATTGGATGGTTGTATGCCATTACCGGCCAGTCCTACCAGGGCGATTCTTCCGAAGTGGATTGGTTCAAGCGGTGTGGGTGGCAGGCCGTAGAATACGAACAACACCTGGCGAGCAGCGTCGTGCACCTGTTCGTCCTCCAGCCCATACGCTCATCGTCTGAGGCCCTCCCTTTTCCCTAGAGTGCGTTTTTGAGTTATAATAGCACGGTAAACTCTATCTGATCTTCCAACCCTTGAGGATGTTGCATGGCGCAAATACCGATCAATCCGTATGTGACCAATCAGCCCGTTGGTGCGAACATGCCTTTCTATGGGCGCGAGGCTGAGTTTGACTGGGTGAAGCAAAGCTGCTTGCGCGGTGAGCGTGTTCTTATCCTTCACGGGCCCTTCCGCATCGGCAAAACCTCATTTCTATATCACCTGCCCAATCATTTACCGCCCGACGTCGCCATGGTCTATCTGGACTTCAAGGCCGAACTGGCCGAGAATGAGATACCGACTTTTCAGCGGATGGTTGCCATCTTGAATCGCAAGCTGGTGGAAAGCGGCCTGGTGCCACCTGGTTTTGCCGTTCCCGGCGAGCCTTCCGACGTTATGGGCGATTTCCTGCTCGCAGTTGATTCACGAATGGGCGAGCGTCATTTGCTTTTGGCCCTGGACAGCGTGGATGTCCTGTTGTCGTCCGACGAACGGGAGGCTGCTCTGTGGGGATTGGTCGAGGCTTTCGGTCGGGCGTTGAGCAGGTGCCAGAGACTCCATACGCTTTGGGCAGGCCGTCATGCAGACAGGCTGGCGGGCCCGCGTCCCCCGCATTTTGAGCGGGCATCCATCCGGCGTCTGGGGCCGCTGTCCATGAACGCTGCGACCAGCCTGGTGATAGAGCCAGTGCGCGATGTGGTTTCCTACGAGCCACCGGCCGTTCGGCGCATCATCGAACTGGCCTCGGGGCATCCGTACTATATCCAGCTCATCTGCCAGGCCATCTACAATGATGTGAGCGAGTCTTCCTGGACGGTGAGTCTGCGCGACGTTGAGAACGTCGTTGACAAATTGTTGTCCGGACATATTGACGAGTTTGAGACAGTGTGGGAGGACTCAACCACCAGCGAACGTGTGGTGTTGACTGCGTTGGGCATGATCAGGGGAACACACGGGATTTCTACCAGACAGGAAGTGGGCAACACCCTGCGACGCGAAAACATCAGTGTAACTCAGGAAGAAGTGACCGACAATCTGGAATACCTGGTTGCACGTGAGGTCCTGGAACGGCTGGGAGCGATGACATATCGCTTTCGGGTGGATTTGATGCGCTCCTGGCTGCGACGCCGCAAGAACATAGCCGAGGCGGCCAGTATGCTGGGGCAGGAGCACCGCGCCGAAGACCTGGCCTCCAAAACTTTGCGGAACATCGTGCTTGGGTCTGTAGGGTTGGTCGCAGCCGTAGTGCTGGCCGTGATCATCTGGTGGCCGAGGAATCTGCCAAGACCTCATCAGAACCTGGGGCAGCTTGGCCTAGCGGCGGCTGCGACCAGCACGGCGGCTCCAATTGTCGGGCCAACGCCCACCTGGACTCCACACCCGACGCCGACCCGGCCGCGCATCCGTATGCGTTCCCTGCCAACAATTGCCTACTTTGCCCGCGAAGACCGGACGAAACCGTGGCAGATTTGGGTGATGGGAAGCGATGGAAAGGACCCAGAGCAGATCACACAAACCGGGTCGAATGAAACCTCGCCCGTGTGGTCGCCGGACGGTTCGCGGTTCGTCTTTGTTTCGGAACGAGATGGCAATCGTGAACTGTATCTGATGGATGCCAGTGGGCAAAACCCGGTCAGGTTGACCAATCATCCGGCGGATGATTGGATGCCGGCCTGGTCGCCGGATGGGCAGGAGATCATCTTTGTGTCACGACGATATGGAAACTGGGAGATCTTCACCATCCAGCCGGATGGCAGCAACCTGACTCGCTTGACCGAGACGCCACAGTTCAACAACTGGACGCCGTATTACTCACCGGACGGGCAAGAAATTGTTTTCGCCAGCAACCGGGACGGCGACTGGGAAATCTACGTGATGAACCGCGACGGGTCTATGCCGTTGCGGCTGACGCAAGTGCCGGGCAACGATTTCTCTCCTGCCTGGTCGCCGCGAGGCGACAAAATCGTGTTCGAATCAACCCGCGACGGCAATGCTGAAGTGTACGTGATGAACCGCGACGGAAGCGATCAGGTCAACCTTTCTCGTTCTCCTTTGGCCGACGACCACTGGCCCTGCTGGTCGCCTGATGGCGCCCGCGTTGCTTTTCAGTCGAACCGGGACGGCGACTGGGATATTTACGTGGTCAACCTGGATGGCACGGGCCTCGAGAATCTGACTCGCAACCGCCCGGGCAGTAAGCAAGGCCCCCATTGGCGTCCCTAGCTTACAGGGACTCGTCTTACCGTCCCGCGTCGTGGCTGTGGTACATATTCATCAAATTCTTGTTGATGATGATGAACGGGAAACTGACCGCGAGATTCACTTTAGGTGGCGTTGACGGGAAAAGCCTGACGTTGGTCATGGGCGTGAAATCTAGAGTCAGGCTATCAATAAAATCGCGGACGCGCGCTTCGCCGCCTAAATGGAACTCACCTTGAATGACGAAGTTCTGCGTGTACACGGTCAGGACGTGAATGTTGGGCGGCAGGCGAATCCCCTCATAGTCTGATGGGTCGAGCAGGGCGACGAACACGACATGCTTTTTGTTGATGACAAGCTCTGGAATTGCCATGGTGCTCAGCCGGTTGTGAACTGAAACCGGGGTAACGGTTGTGTCGTAGACGGTCATACAGGTCCGCCGGTGGTCACCCAAGGCGGTGATGATTTCTCCCATCGGCTCAAGCTTGCCCTCGATTCGCAGCCCCTCGGTAAATATCTCGGAGCGATATAACCTCTTTGACAGCGTCAGCGTGTCCATCGTTCATGTGTCTCCTTTCCCCGTTAATGCGAAAACTGTTCTGCTACGATATGC
>DAOTYC010000158.1:0-16569 GCA_034435095.1 Anaerolineae bacterium
CCCCCTACACCCCCACTGGACGTCCAGGAGGCTGCGTCGCCTCCCACACTGTGGTTGGTGCTCGGCCTGGTGGTGGTCGGCGGGGCGGTGGCCGGGCTGCTTGTATTCAAGAAAAAATGAAAGGCGCGCTGTTGAATCTGTTGGGGAAAGGAACACTCGCCTTTATATGATTGGTTTGGCCTATCGGTGTGTGTGGCGCAAGGTCCGTGCCATTCTGCCGCTGCTGCCTCTCGTCGCGCTGGCGTGGGGCCTGGCCCTGGTGGTGTATCAGGGAGATCAGGGGGCCTGGGCGTCGCCGCTCTTCCAATCGCCCGTTCAGCCGGAAGTGCCGCCCACGCGACCTGCGCCGGAAAAAGTGTTGCCGCCCACCGTGCAACGGCCTACGCCGGCGCCCATCCCATCGCCAACTCCGCCGCCACCGCCGCCCACGCAGCCGCCGGTGCAGCCGGTGCAGCAGGTTGAGCCCATCGTGCCGCCGCCCGATCAGCCGGCGCCGGTCCAGCAGCCGACCCTGCCGCCGCCGGCGGAGCAGCAGGCTCAGCCGCAGCCGCCTGCGCCGCCGCCTCCGCCGGCGCAGGACAGCTCGGCACCGCCCGAAATTGTGATTGACAGCGGCCTGCTCATTGATTCTATTCTGGTTTATATTTCTTATGCCTGGCTGTGCTGCGGCGTGCTGGCTTTCATCCTGATCCCTGTCATCTTCCTGGCCCTGTATGTGCTGGGCATCAGACGAGCAAAGAATTCCGAAGAATAGGGCTGTGTCATCGCAAGACGACGCGCACCCAACCATGCCTCGAACGGATTGCCAGGCGCGGTGGTTGGTGTTGGGGTTAATTGGGGTTGCGTTCGCGCTCAGGCTGTATCACCTCGACTTTCAGAGCCTGTGGCGCGATGAGGTGGATGCGGTCCTGTTCGCCAGCCGGGACTGGCCGACGATGCTGGCCATGTTCAGCCGCGCGGGCGAGAATGGCCCGCTCTATTTTGTCTTGCTGCGGCCCTGGCTGACCCTGCTGGGCGACACCGAGTTTGCCGTCCGCTTTTCATCTGTGATGTGCGGCGTGTTGGCTGTGCCGCTCATCTACGCGCTGGGGCGTCGGCTGCTGTCGGCGTGCCGGGTCGGCGGCACGGCGGAGCGACCGCTTGAGCCAACGGCGCCCCTCTTCGCCGCGCTGCTGGTCGCCTGCTCGCCATACCTGGTCTGGTATTCCCAAGAAGCCAAAATGTACGCGCTGCTGGTCTGCCTGACGGCTGCCTCCGTCTGGCTGCTGTGGAGCGCGCTGTGCGATAACCGGCCGCTTCACTGGGCTGGCTACGTCGTTCTGACCAGCCTGAGCTTCTACACGCACATCCTGGCCGTTGCCCTGTTGCCGGCCCATGTGCTGCTCTTCGCGGCTGGTGGGAAGGTCTTCTGGCGGCGTTGGCGGCCGGCGTTGATCGCTTGGGGCTGCCTGACCCTGCCCTATCTGCCTCTGGCGCGCTGGGAAATACCGACCCTGCTGTCTTCATTTGAGACAGGCCACCCGTTCTACCCGCTGCCAGACATGCTGCATATCCTGTTTCGGATGCTGTCCTTCGGTTTCCGCACGCCGGACCTGATCGAAACTGGCGTGGTTGTGTTCGTGCTGTTGGCGGGTTCCGTCCTGTACCGAACCGAGCACGGGCTGACGCCGAATCTGCTTGCCGGCCGCCCACAGCTTGCCCTGTGGGTCTATTTTCTGACGCCTGTCATCGTCGTCTATTTCATCTCGCTGGGCATGCCCATCTTCGCCGACCGCTACTTGATTGCCATCGCCGTTCCATTTTACCTTCTGCTGGCCTGTGGCGTTGAGGTCTTGCGCCAGCGTTCCTATATCGTCTGGGGGCTGTGCCTGATGGCGCTGTTGTGGATCAATGGCCAGGGGCTGTGGATGCAGAGCCAGACCACGCTCAAAGCGGACTTTCGCAGCGCCGCCGCCTATTTCGCCGAACAGGCCTCGCCGCAGGAACTGGTCATCGTCCAGATGCCCTACGTTCACCGCAACTTCGAGTATTACTATCGGCAGCCATATCGGCGGGCAGACGGCCTTTATACCAATGGAGGCATGACCGAGGCACAAGCCGCCGGGCAAATGGCCGGGCTGACGGCCGGCCAGCAGACCGTCTGGCTGCTGAAGTCGGAAGCAGAGATGTGGGACAGGCGCGATCTGGTGCAGCGATGGCTTGAGGCGCACTGCCAACGCACGGCAGAGGCCCATTTTGAGCGTGTTGACCTGTACCGTTATGTGTGCTTTTGACATTGTCCGGCTGTCGTGTTAGAGTCAACATGAATTATGTCGCTTTCTACCGCAGTCCAAGTTCCGAAGTCCGAGGTTCGTTCGGTGGGGTCGGGCTGAATGGCACCACGTGAAAACATCCTGGTCGTTGAAGACAACCCCAGCCTTTCTGAGGTTCTGGTGGCGGACATCTTGCCGAGTCTGGGGTATGAGGCCCTGGCAGTAGGCAGCGGCCGCGGTGCGCTCAAGTTTATCGAGCAATCGCCGCCGACGCTGATGCTGCTCGACATTGGCTTGCCCGATATGTCGGGCCTGGATGTGCTGCGACAGCTCGCGCGACGGGGTATCACGATACCGACAATTGTCGTGACTGCCGAGGGCTCCGAGCAAATTGCCGCGGAGGCCTTTCGGCTGGGCGTGTGCGACTACCTGACCAAGCCGATTGACATCAACGAGCTGGATAAGGTCATCGAAAAAGCCATCCGGCTGGAGAGGTTGAAGGCCGAACGCGAGCAGTTGGTCGCCAGGCTCGAACGTCAGGCTCTGCAGTCCACCGTCCTGGCCCGGGTGGGCAAGATGATCACGTCTTCGCTGCAACCCGACGAGGTGCTGCGCCGTATCGTAGAGGCCGGCGTCTATCTGACCGGCGCTGAGGAAGGCTTCCTCATGCTGTATGACAAGGCCAGCGATCAGTTGCTCCTCAGAGCGGAAAAGAACCTGGGTGACAGAGAGGTGGCGCTCAAACAGGTGCCGCTTCACGACAGTATTCTGGGAGGGATACTCAAGAGGGGGCAGCCGGTGCGCATCACCGATCCGCGCCAGAAGAGCCGCCTCAAACTGAAGACCGGCTTCCTGGTCAAGTCATCGTTGCATGTGCCAATAAAGGTCGAAGACAGAGTGGTTGGCATCTTGACGGTGGACAACGCCACCCAGCCCAAACAATTCACCGATGACGATGAGGCGTCTCTGATGTCGCTGGCCGATTACGCGGCCATCGCTCTGGAAAATGCCCGGCTGTATCAGGAGAGCCAGAGCCGCATCCAGCAGTCGCTGCTGTATGCCCACGAGCTCGAGCAGGTCCACCTGGCCGAAAAGCAACAGCGTGAGACCCTGGAGCGGATGCGTTCCAGCTTCTTAAATGCCATCGGACATGAGCTCAGAACATCGCTGATCATCGTCCTCCAGACGCTCGAGCTGTTGAAAGACCCCCGGCTGGGCCCGCTGACCGAGGAGCAAAAGGATCTCGTCGCTACCGTTGAAAAACATTCCCGTTACCTGCACCGGATGATTGACGGCCTGGTGGCTTTTGCTCGTTTTAGTGCGAAGCAGGGCGGCCTGCGCATCATCAAGACGCCGTTCGGTGTGGTGTTGGATGAAGCCAAAGAACTGGTGGCTTTCGCCGCTCGTAAGAAAGGGGTTGTCATTCACGACAAGCGGCCTGCTGAACTGCCTGACCTGGAGATTGACCCGGGACGCATAAGCGAGGCCATCGGCAACCTGCTCGACAATGCCATCAAGTTCAGCCCCGCTCAGGGGGCGGTTGTCTTGGAGACCAGGCTGGATGCGGAGTGGCTGCATGTCCGCGTCATAGACCGCGGGCCGGGCATCCCGCAATCCAGGCTGGGCAATATCTGGGAGAGCTTCCAGCAGATGAGCAGTTCTCTGGAACGCGGTTTGGAAGGGCTGGGCCTCGGCCTGGCTATGACCCGCTGTATCGTCGAAGCCCACGGCGGCCGCGTGGAGGTTCAGAGCAAGGTCGCCTACGGCAGCATGTTCACCATTTCCCTCCCCCTCAATCAGAAAAACAGGCCGGCTGTGTCCGGGAGTGCAGGCCGGTCGGCAGAGAGGGTGCAGTCAGAATTTCAGGCGAGTTAGCGGAAGCCTCGGCTGCGTCATGCTGAGCTCCCCTACGGCGCGTGGGCGCGCCGCTCATGGGGGAAGAAACAGCCGTAGGTCGGGTTTCCATACCCGACTACGGCGGCAGGTTTGGAAACCTGCCCTACGGCTCTGATTTCATGCAACCTCCCTCCACGGTCGTAGTGAGGCGCGCTGTCGCGCCTCCTACCCGTTATTCTAAGCCCCCCATCCGTCATGCTGAGCTCTCCCGCGGCGCGCGGGTGCGCCGCTCATGGGGGAAGAAACAGCCGTAGGTCGGGTTTCCATACCCGACTACGGCGGCAGGTTTGGAAACCTGCCCTACGGCTTCGCTGCGCTCAGCATGACGCGGACGTGCGGCGCGAGATGCTTCGCCTGCGGCAGATGCTTCGCCTTTGGCTCAGCAAATTTTTGGATGCACCCTTGTAGAGACGGCAATTTGTTTACATTTTGTTAAACTTGTTCTAATAATTATGTGGTATACTACTTTTGTAAAGGTCTGATGGCCTGAATAGAACAAGTCTGATGTAGAACGACAGGGAAGAAAGGATATGCGGCCGTGAAAATCGCCATTTTTTCGGACATCCATGCGAACATCCATGCGTTGGAAGCGGTCTTGCGGGACATTGAACGCCAGCGGCCTGATCGGGTCTTCTGTTTGGGCGACCTGGTGGGCTATGGCGCCTATCCCAACGAAGTGATAGAGCGGCTGCGCGAGTTGGACATTCCGACCATTATGGGCAACTATGATGATGGGGTGGGGTATGAGCGCGGCGAGTGTGGCTGCGCTTACAAGACGCCCGAGGAGCGGCAACGCGGCCACCAGTCCATCGAATGGACGACCCGAGTGGTCACCCCGCAGAACAAGGCGTTTTTGCGCGGGTTGCCCTTGAACCTGGAGGTCAAGAAGAACGGCATCCATGTCAAATTGGTGCACGGCAGCCCCCGACGGATCAACGAATACCTGTATGAAGATCGGCCGTTGGCTACGTTTGAGAAGGTGCTGGAGGCTGCGGGCAGCGATGTGTTGGTCTGCGGCCACACCCACCTGCCCTATCACCGCATCATCGCCGGTCGCCATGTGGTGAACGATGGCAGCGTGGGCAAGCCCAAGCACGGCGACCCGCGGGCGTGCTATGTCACTCTGATTTTGAACGGGCGGCCGGAGGTGCAATTTCACTACGTTGATTACGACTTCGAGGCGGCGGCAATGGCAGTCGAAACGGCGGGCCTGCCGCGCGAATTTGCCGAGGCGCTGAGGCTGGGCCGCGGTTAGATAAACAGCCGCCCGGTGGGCACCGCCGATGAACGCAGATGAACCGCAGATGAACGCAGATGAACCGCAGATGGGTGTTCAAGCACCGGTGCTCAGCGCTAATCGGCGTTCATCTGCGGTTCCACTCATCGCTTACGGTTTGTTAGCGGTCGTTGAGGGCGGCCACACCGGGCAGCACCCGTCCTTCCAGGAACTCCAGGCTGGCGCCGCCGCCGGTGGAAATGTGGGTCATTTTGTCGGCCAGGCCCGATTGCTCAACGGCGGCTGCGGAATCGCCGCCGCCGATGATGGTTGTGGCCTGAATGTCGGCCAGCGCTCGGGCGATGGCAAACGTGCCCTGGGCGAACTGTGGGAACTCGAAGACGCCCATCGGGCCGTTCCAGACCACCGTTTTGGCCGGCGCCAGGGCCTGTCCAAACAGGGCGACGGTCTCTGGGCCGATGTCCAGTATCCGCCAGCCGGCCGGCACGGCATTCGCCTTGACGACCTGCTTTTGGGCGTCCTTGTCGAACCGGTCGGCGACCACGACATCTACTGGCAGCATCAGTTTGCCGCGGCCCCGTTCCAGCAAGTTGGCGGCCTGATCAAGGCTATCGTTTTCGACCAGCGATTCGCCCACGTCGAGGCCCTGCGCTTTGAGGAAGGTGTTGGCCATGCCACCGCCGATGAGCAGGCGGTCAACCTTGCCCAGCAGGTTATCAATGACGCCGATCTTGTCGGAGATCTTGGCGCCGCCGAGGATGGCGATGAACGGCCGTTCTGGCGCTTCGAGCGCTTTGCCGAGGAACTCCAGTTCCTTTTGCATCAGGAAGCCGGCCGCAGATGGCAGGTAGTGGGCCACACCCTCGGTGGAGGCGTGTGCGCGATGGGCGGCGCCGAAAGCGTCATTGACGAACAGGTCGGCCAGTGAGGCCAACTGCCTGGCAAATTCGGGGTCATTTTTGGTTTCTTCGTTGTGGAAGCGCAGGTTTTCCAGCAGCAGCACGTCGCCGGGCTGAAGGTGAGCGGCGGCCTGCTGAACTGCCGGCCCAACACAGTCGGGCGCCATCGCCACTGGCCTGCCAAGCAGTTTCTCCAGGTGGGCGGCGACCGGCTTCAGGCTAAATTGCGGGTCTGGCGCGCCTTTGGGCCGGCCCAGGTGCGACATCAGGATCACGGCCGCGCCCTGATCCAGCAGATAGCGGATGGTGGGCAGGGCGGCGGTGATGCGCCGGTCATCGGTGATCTGCCCGGCCGCATCGAGCGGGACGTTGAAGTCCACGCGCACCAACACTTTCTTGTTCTTGACGTCCAGGTCTGTTACCGATTTCTTGTTCATCTGATACCCTCACAAAAGATAATGGTCAGGCTTGTAGGGCAGGTTTCTATACCTGCCACGCCTTTCTTATGGAATGCTTTTCGGCGGCTATGGAAAGCCGCCCTACTCCGGTCGCGGCCGTAGCTTGTAGGGCAGGTTTCTATACCTGCCACGCCTTTCTATGGAATGCTTTTCGGCGGCTATGGAAAGCCGCCCTACTCCGGTCGCGGCCGTAGCATAGGGCCTGGGGCCCGTTACGCCCACAAGGGGCTACGCCATGCCCGTCAGGGATGAGGCTGCGCCTACACTAAAGAGACACTGGTCAGAACGGAATGGCATCCAGGTCTTCCGGCGCTTCCTGAGGGCCCTCTTCGGCCTGTGCGCCGCGTGCGCCCAGGAAGCGCACCGTCTGAGCGGTGATCTCCAACGAGGCAGCGGGCTGTCCTTCTTTGTTGAGATAGGGCGACGCCTGGATGCGGTCGGCCTCCACCAAAACCAATCGGCCTTTGCTCAGGAACTCGTTGCAGATTTCTGCCTGCTTGCCCCAGACGTTCACTCTGAACCAGGTCGTTTCTTCCCGAGGCTCGCCCGATTCACGGTCGTTCCAGCGGCGCGTGGTGGCCATCCGAAAATTGGTGACGGGCTGTCCGCTGGGCGTGTAACGCAGCTCCGGGTCTGCGCCGAGGTGTCCGATCAAGATGATTCTAAGATACATGTCATGACTCCTTTATAAGTTGAGAACTTTCTACGTGTTTGTCTGGCAATCGTCAGGTCTATCTCATGCGTCGTCGCCATTCCTCCTTGAACTGGAGCGAATGGATTTGTTCCGGGTCGGACACGTCCAGCAGCAAGAAGTCTCGGAGCAAGCGATTGAACGTGTTGGTCTCTTCGAGCATGGGGAAGTGGCGCGCCTGTGGCATCACCATGGCCCTGACCAGCCTGGTTTGCGCTGCCAACGCCTCCAGAACGGGCGCGTTGTTGTCTTGCGGTGCGGCGATGATGGGGTCGCGCGCTCCATAAATGACCAGGGTTGGCACTCTCAGGGTAAACAGTCGGCTGGTGACATCGAGGCCGTTCAAGGATGAAAGGCTGAGCTCGATGGCCTGCCTGTCTGTTTTGTCCATTTCCCGCGTCACCGGCTCGTATTCCTCTGTTGGTTTTTTGAAGAGGCTGCCGCCCAATATGGTCTTGCCGTTGCACAGAAACTTCGTCTCGATATTTTGCCGCTCCAATGGCAGCGAGATCAGGGCCAAACGCTCGACCATTTCGGGGCGTGCGGTGGCTATTTCCAGGGCGATCAATGCGCCCAAAGTGTGTCCGACGAACAGTGGGATGCGAACCAGGCCTATTTCATCCATGAAAGTTATGATCATCTGCACGTAGTCATTCAGTCTGTAGCGGCCGGGTTGCTTATCCGAATCGCCGAAGCCCCACAGGTCGAGCGCATAGGTGCGGTACGAGTCTGACAGGTCGCCCATGGTGGACATCCAATAGCGCCATGAGCCCAACCAGCCATGGATGAACATGATGGGCTTGCCTCGTCCCAGATATTCGTAGTGAACTACACCACCATCTATGATAACAGCGCTCATGGTTTCCCTTTATGAAGTCTTGCTTGGTTTATCCCCGCAGGTGGAGAGGTGAAAGCAGGACTTCGACGATGGTCGGGCGGACTAGTGGGTGGCCTTGTTGCGAGCTCGCCGCGCCTGCACCTGTTTCATGATCATCTGCACTTGGCCGATGAGTTCATCGGGCGAGAACGGCTTCAGGATATATGCCTCGGCGCCCATCTTCAGTCCTGTCTTGATTTCGGACTCTTGCCCTTTGGCCGATAGAAAGACGACTGGTATGTCTCGCAGGGCCGGGTCTTGCTTCATCTTCTCGCAGGCTTCGTAACCGTTCATCTTGGGCATTCTGACGTCCATCAAGACCAGGTCGGGCATGACCTGTGGGGCCTTTTCCAGGACGTCAATCCCATTGATTGCCTCGTGCACGTCGAAGCCAGCAACTTCGCGCAGGGTGAACACGATGAGTTCCCGGATGTCTCTCTCGTCTTCAGCTATCAGTATTCTCAAGTCCGTATTCCCTCCTTAACTAGAGATGGCCGGCAGGGTTGCGGCGGGCTTCCGCAGCTACTTCGGTGATTTCGCGAATGTCGGCGAATGGGCTGGTCTTGTCGGTCACTATGCCAACGGACATGGTGGCCAGTGGGACCTGCCGTTCTTGTCCGTTTTCGCCTTGAACGGTAATATACCCGCGCTCTCTGTCACGGAACGAATAGAAGGCCTGCACCTCCTGGTTGAATCGTTTGATCAACATCTCTCTGATTTTGTCTGCCTGGGTTGGTTCGGTAATCAGGATGAAATCGCTGCCGCCGATGTGCCCGATGAAGTCGTTGGCGGAGCTGAATTCGTCCAGCACTGCGCCCAGGACGATGCCGGCAAAGCGGATCACATCATCGCCGGCGACAAAACCATAGACGTCGTTGAATGTCTGCAAATGGTTGATGCCAATGTACAGCAGTGCCCAATCCTGGCGTTTGAGCAGTCCTTTCAGTTGTTCTTCGATGAGTTTGCCGCTGGGCAGGCCGGTGACCGGATTGGTCAGGTTTTCATAGGTGGAGCGGCGCAGAGTATTCTGTACTCTCAGTTTCAGCTCTTCGATGTCGAACGGTTTGGTGATGTAGTCGTCGGCGCCCAGTTCGAGGCCGGCGAGCTTGTCGCGGCGCTGGTCTTTCTGCGTCAGGAAGATGATCGGGATGTGGCTGGTGCGCAAGTTGCTGCGCAGGATGCGGCACACTTCATAGCCATCAACGTCGGGCAGGTTGATGTCGAGGATAATGACGTTGGGTACCTGCTTCTGGCAGGTTGTGAGGGCTTCTTCTCCCTTTGTGACTGTGGCCACATCGAAGCCTTGGGATTCGAAATAAATGCGTAGCATGTTGACGATATCGAGGTCGTCTTCTACAACCAGTATGCGTTGTTTGCCCATTTCCCTTCACCTCTACCTGATATGACCAGTGCCGAAGCATTTTGAGCGAAACTGCTGTTGAACGTGTATGAACCTATTGGCGCACCTGCGCCAACTCTCTGATCATGGTAATTTGTCTGTCTGTCACGGTTCTTTCAAAACTCCGCAGGGCGGCGACTTTGAAGCCGTGTTTGTCGGCCAACTGCGCCATCTCGCGCACCTTGTCCACGGCGATACGACGGCCCAGGGTATAGTCCTCATACCGCCCCTCCAAAGCCAACAACATCGTTTCGGCCATGCAGGCGTAGGCCATCTTGGGGCGCAGGCCGAAATTGAAGGCAAAATCAACCGGGCCTGGCACCTCGACGATGCCCCCGTCAATGACCAACACGTCTTTTCTGGCCTTGACCACGCAGCGGGCCACATCGTGGGGGACGGCCACATCGCACACGACGGCGCCGCTTTTCAGGTGCTCCGGCCTGATCAGAGCATCCAGGGAATTGGACGCGCTGATGATGACATCGGCCTGTTTGAGGGCGTCCATATCGCTTGAGATGGCGATGGGCGTCGAGGCCTGCCCGGCCAGGTGGCTTTTCAGCTCCTCCAGAGCTGAGTGCCGTCGGGCCAGCAGGAGCATGGTGCCGACTTCGGCTACCAACAGCTCAGCGCACACCCGGCCGATGGCGCCGGTCGCGCCCAGGATGGCGACCGTGGCGTGGCCTGGCTCGATGCCCATCCGCTGGGCGGCCATTCTGGCGGCTTCGATGGTCACGGCCACGGTGTAGCTGTCGCCGGTGGTCACCGGAATGTCAAGCTCGCGGGCGACCGTCAGGCCAGCGTCGCCAACAATGGATGTGAACGCGCCCAGCCCTAAGATGCGCGCCCCCAGCCTCTCGGCCAGATGGCCGGTTGCGATAATTTTGCGATATACCACCTCCACCGGCAAGGACAACATCCGGGCCGGCGTGAGCGGGCAGGCCAGCAGCCAGCCTTCTATTTCTTTGCCGGTTACAGAACGAATGCCTGTCACGTGCGACAGGTACACCGGCGGCCAGTAACGTGACAGGAAATCAATCATTGAGACCGGCAGATAGCGTCCCAACAGCTTGAATTTGCGAGCTACGTCTACCTTAGGATCGATCGGATGAATGATGAAAGCAAAGTTATCCATGAAAGTGATTCGATAGCACGTCTCCCAAACGCAGTTTATTATACTCCAAATTCTCAATCAAGGGAATAGACGCGCGCATGTTTATTCCCATTGGCTAAGTGATGGTGGTCGCTCTGTTCATAGCTAATGTTCCGGGTGACGACGCTGCGCTGTTCTGAGCGCACCAGCACGGTGTCCGATTCGATCATGCGGCCGGGATAAATGGTGATGTCGGCGCCGATGCGGCAATTGTGCCCCACACAACTGCCCAGCACGTTCATCCCGGTCGAAGTCAGTTTGCCACGGTGCATGGTTCTGATGGGTTTAGGCACCAGGTTGAAATCGGTGAAGGTTGTGCCGGCGCCCACAAAGGAGTTGCGCCCAACCACACACAATTGCAGGCAGGCATTCTGCGCCACCATGGAGTTCTCCATGAGCGTCGTCATGAACAGCGCGGCGCGGAAGGGCAGGTAGCACCCATCGCCGACCACGCTCAGCATGAGCTGGCAGCCTTGCATGATGTTGACATTGTTGCCTATGATGCAGTTGCCAATCACCACGCCGGGGCCGATGGTCACGTGGTCGCCGATGTAGGTCGGTCCCTGAATAATGGCCGAGGGGTCTATCTGGCAATCCTTGCCTGTCCGCACCAGCATGGAATTGCTCAGGAACTGCTTGCGTTCCAGCAGCGAACGCACCAGCAACCGTGCCTTAACCGGCAGGCGTTCGGCTTCGCGTTCAAAGCGCGCCCCCAGGCTGAAAATCCCGAATGGCGAATTGGCCATGAACACATGCACCCAGTTCTCGATGGACAGGAAGGCGCGCACAGGCACATAATACACGATTTCGCCGCTTTCGCTGGCCATGTAAGTAGGCACGTGATAGTAGCCGATCTCCCTGGCCTCGGTCGAGATGACCAGCGGCTCGGCGTCGCCCTCGGCGACGCCGCGAGGGTAATACCACAGGTCGGCGACGTACAGGTCGCCCTGGCGGCGGATACCTTCTTGCAGCGGCAGGGCGTGATGGACGATGGCGTGGTCGTCGGGGGAAAAAGCGACCTGTCGCGGCTTTCGGGAGGCGCGGGCTTCGGCAAGAAACGCTTCGATGAAGGCGTCGTTGAAAAACAGGTTGTCGCGGTAGACCAGGGTCTCTTCCTCGGTCGGCGAGACCTGGTCGAACGAGGTCACTTCAATTTCGATGTGGCAATATGGCGCCAGGATGTCCCGCTGGTAGAGCCACAGCGGCTTGTTGAGCACCCGCAACTCCCTGGCCGGCTCATTGAAGGGTGGTATTTTGGTATTCTCACGAAGAATGATTTTGCGCATGTGTTAGAAACTCGACCAGCACCTGTAAGAATTTTTCCGGCTGATCTCGCATGGGAAAATGTCTGGAATTTGGGAAAATCTCGACCTTTGACTGCGGGACAAGTTGGGCGATGACCTCCGCCTGGTTGGGATGGACGATATTGTCCCGTTCGCCGAAGATAGCCAACACAGGGATACGGATTTCCGGCAATCGCGGGCGCAGGTCCACTCTGCTCAGGTCGTTTATGCTGTGAAAGAAAGCTTCCATGGTTGTCCGCGATACATCGCGACGGATCATGTGGTATGTGTCGGTGCCTTCGCCCGCCAGCACCCACCAGGTTATGGCATCGAGAATGTGTGGGATGCGCCATGCCAATTTGGCTACCGTTTCTTTGGCGGCCAGATTCAGCAGCAGGTTGAGGGAGTTGCCGACTATTGGCGAGCCCACTACGGCGACCTGGCCTGTGCGCTCGGGATAATCGAGTGCCGCGGTCAGGGCGACTGTCCCGCCCATGGAATGGCCGATGATAGGCACGCGGTCGATGCCCATGGCGTCCATGAATTGCATGACCATAGAGGCGTAAGATGACAGGTTGAATTTCTGGTGGGGCCGTTTGTCTGACTCTCCCCACCCCCAGAAGTCCAGGGCATACACTCGAAATTGATGACGTTCGGAGAGGGCCAGCATGATCGAACGCCACACATCCCAGGAATTCAGCCAACCATGTAAAAGAACAACGGGCTTGCCTCGTCCGGTCTGTTCATAGTGGACAATACCTTCCGTTGTCACCAGGGAACTCAAGTCCCACCTCTCAGTCGGGCACAAGTTCCAGGATGGAGTACAGCAGTTCCAGCAAAACGTTCTTGACCGACTCCCGGTTGGTAGCCACACAGGGCAACACTTTCACGTCCTTGTCTATTTTCAGCGCGATGCGGAGGTCTTCGGGCGACCAGGCGTCTGGCCGGTCTTGCTTGTTGGCCGCGACCACGTAAGGTGTGTTGGCATAGCTTTGGAAGATGTCCAAGATCAGGCGCGCCTCGCGGAACGTTTCGGGCCTGACGCTGTCCACGACCACCACGAACCCCAACATCCCTTCCGACAGAATTTCCCACATGAAATCAAACCGCCTTTGGCCTGGCGTGCCAAACAGGTAGAGCACGAGGGATTCGTCCACTGTGATGCGGCCAAAGTCCATAGCCACGGTGGTGTTGGGTTTGATGGCGCGTGTTGTGTCGGTGATCCTGCGTTCCGTGGATACCACCGCAATTTCGCTGATCGAACGGATGAATTCTGTTTTGCCAGCATTGAAGGGGCCAGTGATGACCATTTTGACAGCTTGCATGGCTTATACACCTATACTCTTGACTTTATCAATTAATCGCGTTAGCAATCCCCGGTTAATTTTGGGCGGGGCTGGAATCGAGAACGGGTCCTCTTTGGTGGCAGCCGGGGCCAGCCGGGCGGGCTTTGAGGGCCGGGCCGCCGGCGCCTCCATCTTGGGCCTGACGATTTCTACAAGCCCTGCCTCCAATAACCGATATACGGTTTTGCGTATTTGGAACTCGTCCATCCCACAGGTTTGGGCGATTTGCCGGATGGTGTTTTTTGAATTGACGTAAGAGATGACCTGCCACTCCTCTACGGTGAGCTTAACGTTCCGCAGCCGTTCGTCGGGCTTGTCCACAAACTTGACGGCTACATCCAGCGAGGGCAAATCGTCTGTTATCTGTCCCCACTCTTTGATCCGCCTGATGCCTTCGATGATGATACTTTCCAGGTTCAACATGACGGTAATCTGCTCCTCTGTGGGAACAACGGCGGGGTCGAAAGTAAATGTTCCTTTGCCCCAGGTGAAGAGGGGATAGACTTTCTCCAGCATATTATGGCGGACGACCTGGATGATGTCGCGCTGAGTACAGAAACCTGACCCGATCAGCAGCAGGCCGAGTTCTTTGTCTGTTTGGGTTCTGGCTTTTTGCAACACTTGTTCGGCTTGGGCAGAGGTAATTTTGCCGGCTTGCAATAGCAGGTCTACCAGGTTGGTACCGTGCTCATCGTTCGTCTGAACCTGCACCAGTTTTCCCTCTTTGAAGAACACTCGGGCCGAGGCAGAGTTGTTTTCAACCGTCAGCAGACCTGTCTTACTGGCCAGGTTGACCAGGTTGAATAACTGTGTGATACTGAAATCGTGAAGATTTCCTCTCAAAGCCATGGTGTTCTACCTTCTCTACTTAGTGCGGTACCCGTGTAACGTCACTTGCATTATAATATTATTTTGAATTTAAGTCAACTCAACAGTCCTGACATAAATCTGGATTATGCAACGTCATATTATCAATTGTTTCAAGATGTCATCCAATGTCGGGCGGCCGATCTCTTGTAGTTCGTACCGCACGCGCTGGGTTGGATGCTCGATTTTTACCACACGTCGCAAATCGATGGGTGTGGCGATAAGCACCAGGTCGCATGGTGTGGCGTTGATCGTTTGGCCCAGTTCGCGGATTTGGGCGTCGCTGTAGCCCATGGCCGGCAGGACGGGGCCGGTCTGCGGGAACTGGCGGAATGTCTCCACGATAGACCCGACGGCATAGGGCCGTGGGTCAACGATCTGCGCTGCCCCGAAGCGTCGGGCGGCGACGAATCCGGCCCCGTAGGCCATCTCGCCGTGGGTCAGGGTTGGGCCGTCTTCGACCACCAACACACGCTGGCCGCGCAGCGCGTCGCTGTCCTCCACGAAAATCGGGGAGGCGGCTTCGATCAGCACGGCTCGCGGGTTCACGTCTATCACATTCTGGCGCACGGCTGAAATGTTCTGCAAGTCAGCCGTGTCGATCTTGTTGATGACGACCACATCGGCCCGGCGCAGATTGGCCTCGCCGGGATGATAGGCCAGCTCGTGTCCGGCGCGGTGTGGGTCAACGA
This sequence comes from Anaerolineae bacterium, assembly GCA_034435095.1. Classification (GTDB taxonomy): domain Bacteria; phylum Chloroflexota; class Anaerolineae; order DAOTYC01; family DAOTYC01; genus DAOTYC01. The sequence continues at coordinate 15,048 of DAOTYC010000158.1, forward strand.
CGACGATGTGCAGGTCGGGGCGATAGAAGGGCAGGTCATTGTTGCCGCCATCCCAGACGATGACTTCGGCCTCTCGCTCGGCCTCGCTCAGGATGCGTTCGTAGTCCACTCCGGCAAACACAGTAATGCCTCGGTCGAGGTGCGGTTCGTATTCTTCGCGTTCCTCAATGGTGCAGCGGTAGCGGTCCAGGTCATCGTATGAGGCAAAGCGTTGACAGGCCTGTTCCACCAGATTGCCATAGGGCATGGGATGGCGCACCACAGTGACCGACCGGCCCATGCTGCGCAGCACATCGCAGACGCGGCGGGTGGTCTGGCTCTTGCCTGAGCCGGTGCGTGCCGCACACACGGCTACGACCGGTTTGTGTGACTGCAACATCGTGCTCTTGCCGCCCATCAACACGAAATCTGCGCCGGCTGCCAGTGCGATGGAGGCGCGGTGCATCACGTAAACATGGGGCACGTCGCTGTAGGCGAATACGACCTGATCGACGGCCAGTCGCTCGATGAGCTCGGGCAAGTCGCTTTCGGCATAGATAGGAATGCCGGATGGATAATCGGGTCCGGCCAGCTCGGGAGGGTAAACGCGCCCCTCGATGTTGGGAATCTGCGTCGCCGTGAAGGCTACCACGTGGTAGGCCGGGTTGCCTCGGAAAAACGTGTTAAAGTTATGGAAATCTCGTCCGGCAGCACCCATGATCAGGACCCTGGTCTTCGGCATAGTGTTTTTCCTTTCCGTCCTCCTGTGATTCAGGTATCGGCCATGCGCCGTTGGAGTGAAAATGGCCTGGGCGACGCAGGCCTCCCTGTGCGGCAGCGTGCAGTGGGGCGCAATCAGGTGCGGGCGCGTTCCAGATGACCGTAAGAGTATACCAGGTTGACGCCGTTTCCCGTGACCATCTCCTCGACTTCTGGTCGGGCGCGATAGCAGAAGCACACCGGAAAAATCTCGCCAGCGAGGTTCCGACGCGCGCGTTCCACCTGCTTGATGAAACGGCTCACTTCCTTCACCGTCAGGTTGTGTTTGGCCTCGCCCACGATCCAGATGGTTGCGTTGGGCCGCGCCGGGTCAAAGGCCTGGCCGAAGATGTTGACTTCTTCCGGTTCTCTGTCCCATGTCTGCCAGACACGCCGCAGCTCGCTGACCTTCCAGCCGAATTCCTGCTTGAGCACCTTGTGCAGCACAATGTAGGCGATGTCCTCGATGTCGCCGCCGATGGTCTCGCTCAGCCCGCCGACCTGCCTCGCCAGGTTCTGCAAAGCGCCTTCGGTGCGTTTCTGGGCCTGGGCGAGTTCTTCGACCCGTTCTTCGGTGCGTTTCTGGGCCTGGGCGAGTTCTTCGACCCGCTCTTCGGTGCGTTTCTGGGCCTGGGCGAGTTCTTCGACTCGCTCTTCGGTGCGCTTCTGGGCCTGGGCGAGTTCTTCGACCCGTTCTTCAGTGCGTTTCTGGGCCTGGGCGAGTTCTTGCTGGGCCTGGGCAAGTTCTTCGACCCGCTCTTCGGTGCGCTTCTGGGCCTGGGCC
>DAOTYC010000159.1:0-8681 GCA_034435095.1 Anaerolineae bacterium
ATCATCGTACGCTGGCATCAGAAGGAACCTCTGTGACTTCCATAATGAAGTCCGTTGCCTGTTCAGGATGCGCCAGGCGTGGGCTGAATACATGAACTACATGCTCAACCTGGACGTCAGGCACAATCACGAAGACCTTCGTCTGGTCTGGCAACCGAATGTTAGAACGCAGCCGGATTTGGCCGTTCTCCACAACACCTTCAAAAGTCAACACACTCATAACACACCTCTTTCAATTTAACGCGTATCCCTCGAATGACCTGCTTTGCGGTCATGATTCTTGGGCCAATCACAACCCTATCCTTGACCTGCTCGTCCATGACTTGACCTCTTGTCCTCGTACACTTCATTCCCGATGATAGTCTTCTTGTCTAAGTTTAGCACGAACCTGCAACACTTACAAAATGATATCCGGACATAACTTGTGGTATCTCCAAGGGACGGAAACTGGAATATTTTCTCAAGCAAGATGGTACTTTTAAGTACCACTTTTTTTGCTTTCTGAATACTTTGTGGTATAATATCAGACAGGTAAATGGGTCGGCCAGTCGGCGATGTGAAGGGGCAAGTCGCTGACCAGACTGTGGCAGCGGGGCTGCGCGTTAGACGACGGGTGGAGGGAGATATGAGCGACAACTGCAATGCAAGTGAGGGCGCGTTGCGCCCGCAACGCGTTGAGATTGCTTACCTCAATAATGCCTCCAGGTCTGTGCCGGGCGCGGAACGGACAAAAGAGACGGACAAAGCCTTTTGGTTGTTGATGAGCATGACGGTCCTGTTGGGTGCGACAGGGCTGCTGGCGCTGTTGGTCGTGTTTCTGCTGAATGGTTTCGGCTCCCCTCCTCCAGAAAGTGCTGGGGATGAGGCCCCGTTCCTGGCTGTTGCTGGGTCTGTGCAGGCGACGACGGCGACGCTCACGACAGTCTTCGCAGCGACGGCCGCGGCCGCTCCGACCAGGGCCCCAACACTCGCACCCACTCTGGCGCCGACTCCGTGCGTGAATGACGCGGTGTTTGTGGCCGATGTCACCCTGCCGGACGGGACCGAGGTGACTCCCGGTTCGCGTATTGACAAGACCTGGCGATTGCGCAACACGGGCACATGCCTTTGGCGAGAGGGCTATCGTTTCAAGTTCGTCTCTGGAGACCCCTTGGGTTTGTTGGACAGCATCCCCGTTGTATTTACGGAGCCTGGGGAGACGACGGATGTCGCCATCCCAATGTTCACGCCTAAGACAGCGGGTGAATACAGCAATGTCTGGCAGATGGTTGATCCGCAGGGCGTGACCTTCGGCCAGCCGGTTGTGATGAAAGTCGTCGTGGAGGCCAGCCCAACGGTTACGCCTGGCCCCAACGCAACTGGCCCTGTAGCGGCTGCACCGGACGCGAATGAGCCTGCCATCCATTTTTGGGTGGAGGACGAAAGCATACAGGCGGGTGAAAAGACCCGGTTGCACGTCGAGACGGCCAACGTCGCAGCGGTCTGGCTGGACGGAGAGATCGTGGTGGGTGGGAATCAGGTGCTTGAGATCTCGCCCTGCATGAGTACAACCTATACGTTGGATGTGCAATTGCGGACAGGTGAGCACGTCTATCAGAATGTGACAGTCGAGGTGAGTGGCAGGTGCGGCAGCGACGTTTACCCTGATTTAATCATAGATTTCTCTGTCACTCCGTCGCCGGTGCGCGTCGGCCAGCCGGCGGTGGTCTCGTATACGGTCATGAACCTCGGAGATGAGACAGCGAAGGGTTTCGATGTCGTCTTCAGGCCCGGCCTGTTTGCCCCAGAACCGCTCAGGGTCATGGTTGGCCTGGAACTTGCGCCCGGTTACGCCTTACAATCGGTATATTCCTACACCTGGCCCATCTCAGGCGTACACGAGGCGCTCATCCGCGTTGATGCCGCCAATGCGGTAGGTGAGAGCAGCGAGGACAACAATACTGCCGTGCACATGGTTGTTGTGGAAGGCTGACCGACGCACCTCGGTCAGGGCAATGCCTCTGCCAGCTTGCGGCGCAGGCGGGTGATGCGGTGATCCAGTTCGGCCAGGGTTGGGCCGAGGGCCCGCTCGTTTGCTGCCCTCACTTCGCGTGCTTGCAGGGCCAGCTCGAGCGCATACAGATAGTTGTGGGTGCGGTGTTCATGATACTTGGCCAGCTCGACGCAGGCAAGCAGGCCGCCGTGCACCGAGCCACGCAGTTTTTCCCACAAGACGACCGCCTGCTCCCAGCGGCCGGTTCTTTTGTACAGCAGGGACAACTGCTGTTCGATCTCGGCGCGGAGCCAAGGTGGCAGCGATTCGTTGAGCGCGTACAGATAGGCTTGTTCGCTCTCATCGAGCAGCCTCAGCCTCTCACAGGCCCGTCCCAAACTGTACAGATCCTCCTCGTGCGCCGGTTCTCTCCGCGATGGCGATTGGTAGAGCGCAGCCAGGCGGGCGGCCAGAGCCACCATAGACAGAATGTCTTGTACGTTGTGATAGAACACGCGGCTGATCTCTGAAGCGTCGCCGGTCTCCAGGTAGCGGAAGTACAGGTATGGAATCAACATGCCGGGCACATCGCGGCCATCGCGAGACACGTTGAGCACGTTTGTTTCCAGTGAGGCCAGGGCGCAAGAAGGCAGGCGCGCCTTCCAGATGCGGCGGGCTGGAGGCAACAGGTCGAGGTGAGGCGCGTCCAGCAGGTCAGGGCGCAGGCGCGCGAGCATGAAGCGCGTCTCCAGCAGCGGCAGGTCGAATGTCCGGCCGTTGAAGCTGACGATGCCCTGGAATGGCTCGAGCATCTCGGCCAGGTGATGGAGCAGGGCGGGTTCTTCGTCGTAGTCGCGCATGAAGAATTGTTGCACGCGGAATCGCTCGTTCTCGAAGTAGCCGACGCCAACCAGAAAGGCGTAGGTGCCTGTTCCACCGGCCAGGCCGGTCGTCTCAGTGTCTATGAAAACAGCGCGGGTGAGGTCGAGATCGGCCAGTGCGGGGTTGCCGGTGAACCGCGCGAACGTCTCACCGGAATGTTCCATCAGAGCATATAGCGGTTCGTCTCCGTGGCGATGGTCGAGGGGAAAGGCCTCTTCGGTCACGAAAAACTCTCCCCAGTCGTTCTGGTTGATGCGGCCCGGCACAAGGCTTTCGATGCCGCGTCTGCCCATGCGGGGAGGCGGCGTCCGCTGTGGACGAGGAATGAGGTGGCCCGCGCCGCGCACCACGCCCAGGCGACGCAACCGTTCGCTGATGTCCATCCGTTTGGCTCCTGATAGGAGAAGGGTGCTTTGCGAGAGAGCACCCTTCAATCTATGAGAACCCAGATTCCGCCCACGCAAGCGGGCCGGACAGGGCAAGGGCGACGGCAATCGGGCCGCCGCACGGTTTGAATCCTAATACGGAGTGGCAGGATTGTCAAACGTGCGCATTTTTTGACAAGTCAGGCAGTCTCTGGTATAGTTTTTGACAGTACACGCCCTGCGGATCCGTTCGCAACCTTAGGGTGCAGTGTGGTCAGGGCCACCAGATGTGGTGGTTTCAAACGTTTTCATACCGGAGTGAGGGGCGGTGGCGAAATGGCAGACGCTGCGGACTTAAAATCCGCTGCTCGCAAGAGCATGTGGGTTCGACTCCCACCCGCCCTATTTTCTTCTCACGTCTGTCCGCGACCTGGCGGAGACGATCATGGGTCACGAGGACAACATGTTTGCAAGGATTCTTCGCTGGATTGCCATAGCATTGGTCGCGGTAGTAGTCTTGGTTGCGGCAGTATACGTCTGGGACATCAATCAAGCCTACAGGCGGATCAGCGGGAAAAGCACGGTTATACCCTCACCCTACGGGGATATTGAATACACTGAGGGCGGGTCAGGTCCAGACGTACTGGTGATCCATGGGAGCGGCGGCGGTTTCGACCAAGGCGAGCTGATGGTGCAGGCCGTGCTCGGCGACCAGTTCCATTGGGTTGCGCCTTCACGCTTTGGATACCTGCGCTCGACCTTCAACGAGGGCGCCACATTTGACGAACAGGCGCATACCTACGCGCACTTACTCGACCAGTTGGGTATCAACAAAGTTGCGGTGATCGCTCTGTCTCATGGCGGCCCTTCAGCGCTGCTCTTTGCCGCACTGCACCCGGAAAGATTATCCTCTCTTACACTCATCTCCTGTGGTGTGGCATCCTCGACTACCCAAGACCAGGCGGAGGCGAACCAAAAAGGCGCCATGTGGGTCACGATTTTCAAGTACGACCCACTGTACTGGGGCATCACCAAGCTGTTCAACAGGCAACTGATGGAGCTGATGGGTGCCAATGACGCGGTCATTGCTACCCTGACCCCCGAACAGCGCGCCATGGCCGAGCAGGTCATTGATTACATGAACCCGGTCGCACCGCGGTTCGCCGGTGCGGCTTTCGACAATAAGGCTTCGATGCCGAACGAGAGGATTAGAGCAATCCAGGCTCCCACCCTGATCTTCCATGCCAAAGACGATACCCTGCAGCTCTATCACAACGCCGAGTTTGCCGCTGCCAACATTCCGGGGGCGACGCTACGCAGTTTCGACAGGGGAGGCCACCTCCTGATGATCGTCGAGCAGGACACCATCGGTACCGCCGTGCGGCAGCACATTCTCGACCACCTGGGTTGAGCGATTCTCGACTTCGGGATACAATGTCACTACACCCTCTTCGCAGATGCAATGACTATCCGAACGTCGCTGCGCGGCATGACACCTGCCGCGCCCCAGGTTAAGGAGAGCACAGATGGAAAGTGATGTGTACAAACAGCTCGCCAGTTTCCTCGATGACCTCCCCGCCGGATTTCCCGCTACCGACAGCGGCGTGGAACAGCGCATCTTGCGTCGCCTCTTCACCCCTGAGGAGGCCGAGCTGGCCCTGCACCTGACCCTATTGCCTGAGCCAGCGTGGGTGATCGCCTATCGCGCCCGCCAGCCCATAGCAGAAACGGCGCATCGCCTGCAGGAAATGGAGCGCAAGGGCCTCTTATACGCCCTGCATGAAGAAGGTCAGGCAGTGCAATACATGGCCATACACTGGGCCATCGGCATCTACGAATTCCAGGTCAACCGGCTGGACGCCGAATTGGTTCGAGACCTGGAAGAGTACATGCCAACCTGGTTCGACCAATCGGCCTGGGACAAGGTCCCGCAGTTGCGCACCATCCCAATCGGCGAAAGCATCAGCGTACAGACGGAAGTGATGCCCTACGAGCGGGCCGAGGAGCTGGTGCGCGCGCACGACCGGCTGGCCGTGGCGCCGTGCATCTGCCGCAAGGAGAGACATCTGGCCGGCGAGGGTTGCGACCGTCCGCTTGAGACCTGCCTGGTGATGGGCACAGCCGCGTCCTACTATGTGCAGACCGGCAAGGGCCGGCCGATTGACCAGGCGGAGGCGATGGCCATCCTGGCCCAGTGCGAGCGCGAAGCCCTGGTGCTCCAGCCGGGCAATGCCCGCGATGCAGCCAACATCTGCGCCTGCTGTGGCTGCTGTTGCGGCGTGTTGCGCAACATCAAGCGCTACCCCAGGCCGGCGACGATGGTCGGCAGTGCGTTTCTGGCGGCGCTCAACGCTGAGACCTGCAGCGGCTGCGGCGCGTGTGAGGCCCGTTGCCAGATGCAGGCCATCCACGTGAGTGATGGACGCGCTGTCCTCGACGAGGACCGCTGCATCGGCTGCGGTCTATGTGTCACGACGTGTCCGACCCAGTCGCTCAGCCTGCGGCGCAAACCCGTCTCCGAGCAGCCCTACCTGCCCAAGGACGTGATTGACACCAACGTGAAACTCGGCCAGGCGCGCGGCAAGCTCACCACTGCCGGCCTGGTACGTATGCTGGCGCGCTCCAAAGTGGACCGATTGCTGGCCCCCAAGGGATGAGCAGCGGCGCCGGAGAAGAGGGCTCTCGCGGCGCCGTATGCTTGTCGGTTTCGCCCAAGGTGCGGGCCCGTCTATTCCTTCTCGGACAGCTCGGCCATGCGCTTCTCAATCGCTTCTAACTGCTGTTTGAGCAGCTCGGCCTGATTGCGCAGCATGTCGACTTCCTGCTGTGGGCTCGGCGCCTGATAGGCCGTCGCGTACCCGAAGCGCACCCAACCCGGCAAGCCAGTGGCGTGGTACCAGTGGCGATAGCCCCATCCGCCGCGGCCGCCCATGCGTCCGCCGAAGGCGCGGCCGCCGACCGGATTGAGATACCCAGGCACGGGATAGCCCGCGCAGTATCCGGCTGCCCGGCCGGTCATTGGGCCCATACCCAACGGCCCTGTTCTGTCTCCTCGTGGCATGTCAGTCACCTCCTTTCTCACATGTCAATTCGCAGAACGCCGTAAACACGGGAGTCACGTCAACAAAACGCCTCACTGCCTGCCGCGGCGGCTGCGAGTCCTCCAGCGCCACTCACGCCCGCTCACGGGTCGGCCCAGGGCTGACAAATCGCCGCCAGGCCGAATGGCTGCGTCTGTTCCCCGCCCGCTTGCAGAGTCCAACCGACTGAGCAAATAGTCGGCCAGCCTGGGCGCCAGCTCTCGGCCGGCCCAACTCAGCGCGACGCCGAGAACGGGCAGCACTTTAGCCCGCAAAGGCGCCGAGCGCGGCTCAGTCTGCAAACCGACGCTTTCTGGCTCAAACCGGCGCACGGGCGCGCGCTCGGCTGCGATCGCCGGCTCTGCCGCCGGTTCGACCAGCGCGATCGCTTGCGCCGGGCAAGCAGATGCACATGCGGCGCACTCGCGGCACAATGTGGCGTCCAGCGCCGCCTTGCCGTTCACCAGATACATCGCACCGTAAGGGCAGGCGTCCACACATGCACCGCAGCCGGTGCATCGCTCCTCAGCAATATGGATCATAAGAGCTCACCCCTTTCACACTCGCCGATAATCCTTCTATACAGCGTCTTACGTCCCAGCCGTCTGCTCTGCTATTGCCTCTCTTAACGTATTCGCCTGGGTCAGGCGCACCTCCACGCCAGCGTCGGCGAACACGTAAGCCGGGCCTTTGCCTTGCACGTCCTCGCGCAGTAAAACCACATCGATCTTGAGACCCACCAGCCATTCGCTCACCCGAATGCCTTTGGCCTTTTCCACATCTCGATAGGGGTTAGGCACGATTTCCTGCCGCTCCAGCCTGCGATCGTCGGCCCGAAGTGTCACCAAGGCGAAATGAGGCGCCTCGCCAAAGTGCTGGCTGACCGTGCCAGCGACATCTTCGAGCGGCACGGCGAACCGCAGATGGGTCCGCATCCGTGGCTCGTAGTGGATTTGAACCCGTTCCACGTGCGGTACCTTCTCCCGAACGCATTTCTCCAGGCGTTGGCTGATTGCGTGAGCCTTTTCCAGGCTATCCACTCGCAGCGACACATCGGCTTCCAGAAAGCGATACCGTCCGGCGTTGCGGCCGATCAGCGAGCGCACTTGCGTCACCGCCGGGTCCGCCTCCAAAATGGCCCGCACCTGGCCAAGCGTTTCGGCATCCAACGATGCATCCAGCAAGACGCGCATCCCATCGGACAGCAGCTCCCAGCCGGTCTTCACGATGAGGATGACGATGACCAGCGCGGCATAACGGTCGAGCGGCAACCCTGACTGGTGGCCGATCAGCGCCAGCAACACCACGCCCGACGAAAACACATGGACGCGATACTCTTGCGCGTCAGCCATCAAGCTGGGCGAGTTAAGCTCACGGGCGACGCGCATCTCATATAGGCTGAAGCCGTAAGGCACCAGTCCAGAGACAACCACTCCGGCCAGTATCCAGGCCGTGACCGTCGTTGGACCCAAATTGGATTCGATGGCCTGACGCGCGATCTCGTAGCCGGTGAAAAAGATCAGAATGGCGACACCCACTGCCACCACGTTCTCAACCTTGTATAGTCCGTAGGGAAACGCCCTGCTCTTGCGCTCGGCGACCTTGACACCCAGCAAAACCGCCACAGCAGCTGCCAGATCAACCAGATTGTGTATCATTTCAGCGGCCACTGCCAGGCTGCCAGAAGCAGCCGCAATAACCAGATTCAGTACAGTGAGAAAGATGTTGACGGTGACAGACGCCCAGGCCACCCGTGAAGCCATTGATTTCAGCTCTCCTCCCCTCTTCCAAGCCGCTTATCGTACACCTGAAGGAAATGGTGCAGCACGCGGTCAGTCTCGCGCAGGTCCGCCACCCATCGCTGGAGATAGGCCTCGCCCGCTTCAGTAATCTGATACACCCGGCGAGCCGGTCCATGCCCGGCCGTGTCCCACTGCGACGTGACCAGCCCGTGCATCTCCAAATGGCGCAGCAGCCGATACACCGTGCTCAGGTCAACTGGATTCTGCCCAAACCCGAAAGGCGCCAGCCCATCCAGCAGCTCGTAGCCGTGAGACTGCCGCTGATGCAGCAACAGCAACAAGCACGGCTCCAGAAATCCGTCAATGCGGCGCGGAGCTGCCCCCTCTGGCGGCCCACCCCGCCACCGATGCCGACCATGCCCCACTGTCTATCTCCTTCCTTCAGGCAGTTATATGCATATTGCATATATATAATAGCAACACTTATCTGTTTTGTCAAGGGCCATCGCGCCTCGGGTGCGTCCAGGATTTTAGGCGAGCGTAAGAGAAGCCTCAACTGCGTCATGCTGAGCCGAAGCCCTGAACGAAGTGAAGGGGCAGCGAAGCATCTCGTCCGGCGTGTGGAGTTGAGATTCTTCGG
>DAOTYC010000160.1:0-7417 GCA_034435095.1 Anaerolineae bacterium
AACACACTCTCGTCCGCGCCTATGAGGTCTTCAGCGCACAGGTCAGCCATGTGGAATGGCTCATCGGCTACGAGGGCGACACCTTCTCGGCCACAGGCGACACCGTGAGCGACCTGTTGAGCATCACGGCCGTGCACCCGATGCGCCAGGAAGCGGTAGAGAGCCTCTTGAGGCGCAATGGCGTCGGGTGGGACGTGGTCCAGGGAATGATTGAGAACGGCCATCTCAAGGAGCTGGAGTACGGCGGGCACAAATATTATTTGAGAGCGATTCACTGACATCCAAGGCGGCTGTAGCTTGGCAAGCGCGGTCGGGAATGTGTGCTCTGACAATGACGATGAAGCCAGATTTCGTAAAGAAGCGGCAGGAGGAGTGTAGCATGGCCATGACAGGTCGCCGCTTACGACGCCCGGCGGGACATCACCCACCTCCGCTTCCAGAGTCGTTCGTGTTCGGCGTGGCCAACTCCGACCACCAGTGCGAAGCCTACGACCCCGGCGATGAAGACATACGCGACGTGTGGGGACGCCTTCAGGGCCTGACCATGCGTGGCCGGGCAACGGATTTCCGGCAGCGATTCCGAGAGGACATCAGGCTGGCGCAAGAGCTGGGGTGTAAGGCTTTCCGTTTCTCCATCGCCTGGTCGCGCTTCGAGACGCGGCCGGGCCATTTCGATGATGCCAGTTTTGCCTTCTACGTAGATTTGGCCGAAGCGGTCCGCGCCGCCGGCATGGAGCCGGTCGTTACGCTCCACCATTTCACCTGGCCACTGCATGTGGAAGAGCGCGGTGGCATGATTGCGCCCGAGTTCCCGGCCTGGTTTGCGTGCTACGCCGGCGAGGCGGCCATCCGCCTCGGCCGATGGGTGCGCATGTGGCTGACCTTCAACGAACCCAATCAGTTGGTCTACGGCTATATTAAGCCGTGGTGAGAAGCCAACTACCCCGCGCCTCCCGGTCTGCCGGCCGGCGCGTCGTTCGATGACCAGATCGAAGCGGTTGCCAAACTGATCCGCAACCTGTTTCTGGCGCATACAGAAGCCCGCAAACTCATCAAGCGTTTCAGCCCTGAGGCGCAGGTCGGGGTCAACCCGGTGCTCATTGGCGTGCCGGACTGGCTGCAGCGGCTGGTCAACCGGGCCGTCAGCCGCATCTCAAGCCACAGCGAGCTGCGCGCGCAAGGGTTGCGGCTCTCCCAACGCCCGTTCACCGAGCGCGGCGAGGTTGATGTGACCGTCGCTGCCTTGGAACGGACGCCTGACCTTGCCCGTCAGGTGATGCTTTCTGAGCCGTACTTCGTGACCGCTCAGCGTCTCTTGGTGCGTATGGACAGCCCGATCGTCGCCCCTGCCGAGTTATTGGGTCGGACGGTAGCCGTGGTCAAAGATGCGCGCACAGAGGCCCTCGCACGGCAAAGCCTGTCTGGCGTCCGCCTCCATCTCGTGGCCGACCACCGCGCCGGACTGCGGGCGGTCGAAAGGGACGCTGCGGATGCGTTTCTTACCGAGGAGGTCGTACTCAACGAGCTGATGGTCGAGACATCGGGCCGATTCCGGCTGATTGGTCCCCGCCTGGCATTTGGCCTGTACTACATCGACCTGGACAACGACAGCGATTTGCAGCGTGTGGCGACTTCATCCGTCAAGACCTATTGGCAGATCATCGCCCATCGCGGCGTTCCCGACGACAAGCGTGGCACCTTCTGAAACATATCTTCCTGGTTTGCTTTCACCGCATTCTTGAAGTAAAATATTTCCAAGATTATTTAATATCACGCCTGACGCACCGTCAGCATATCCCTATCGTGAACTGCAAGCTCTGACAGGAGGGGCCAATGCCTTATCTCAAATTCACAAAGGGCTGGGAAATACCCGAGCGCGAAGCCACTCCGGAACACGTCTATTGGAACCGACGTCAATTCATCAGGGCGCTGGGTTTCCTGGGACTGAACGCCCTTGCCCTCTCAAGCCTGTCACCGCTGGAGAGGACCGCCCGAGCGCAGGCCAATGCACCTGACCCGACACCCTCCCCCGCGCCGCGCAATCCCAAATATGCCTTGGACCGCCCCATCACGCCCGAGGAAGAGGCTACCAGCTATGTCAACTTCTACGAGTTCTCCACTTCCAAGACTAAGGTCGTTGACCTGATCAGCCGCTTCGAGACCCGGCCGTGGGAGGTCGAAATCACCGGCCTGGTGGAAAAACCGAGGGTTCTCGACATGGACGACTTGCTCAGGCTTATGCCGTTGGAAGAGCGGCTATATCGGTTCCGCTGTGTGGAGCGCTGGGCTATCGCCGTGCCGTGGACCGGTTTCCCGATGAAAGCCCTGCTTGACCTGGTCGAGCCCAAATCGTCCGCCCGCTATGTAAAGATGACCACCTTCTTTCGCCCCGAGCAGGCCCCCGGCCAGAAAAGCGTTCTCTGGCCGTGGCCCTACGTGGAAGGGCTGACGATGGAAGAAGCTTTGAATGAACTCACCTTCCTGGCGACCGGCATCTATGGCAAAGAGCTACCCAAGCAGAACGGTGCGCCGTTGCGCCTGGTTGTGCCCTGGAAGTATGGCCTCAAAAGCATCAAGTCCATCGTCCAAATTGAACTCACCGACACCAAGCCGGCGACGTTTTGGGAGACCGTCGCGCCCCAGGAGTATCCGTTCGAGTCCAATGTTGACCCCGATGTGCCGCATCCGCGCTGGTCACAGGCCGAGGAGGTCATGCTCGGCACCTCTGAGAAGCGGCCCACCCTCAAGTACAACGGATACGGCGAATATGTAGCCCACCTGTACAGCAGTTGAGGCTGTTGGCCGCGATTAGACAGGGCTGTGAACCGGCGGTATAATTCGGTCAGCAGTAGCGCTGCGTAAATTGCTGCGGGGGGAGAATATCGCGCGTTGCCCAGCCAGAACACCAGCCTGCTCGACCAGGCTGTCACTCAAATACAGAGCGGAGACTTGCAGACCGGGCGACGGTTGTTGGCGCGCCTGCTTCAGCAGGAACCACACAATGTGGACGCCTGGCTGTGGCTCTCGACCGCCGTAGACGACCTGGATCAGCGTGTGGAGTGTTTGAGGCGCGTGCTGGCCATCAGCCCCGACAACAAACTCGCCTGGCAACGCCTGGCCACTCTCACCTCTCAGAATCCACGGCGAGACCGCCCGGCGGTGACCGGCTACACCCGCATTGAATTCCAGTGTCCCCAATGTGGCGGGGAACGCCATTTTCATATCGGCCAGCAAGGGCTGGTCTGCACGCAGTGCGGCTCGGTCGAGCGAATTGAGCAGCCACCGGGCTCGACGCCAGCCTCAGAGCTGGAGACGCCGCTTCATGTGATGTTGTCCAGCCGCCAAGCCCAGGCTGACCTGGGCGGCACACTGACCGTGACGTGTGAGCGGTGCGGCTCAACGACTACCTGGTCTGCCCGTCACGGCGCCGTAGAGTGCCCGTTTTGTGGCGCCAATATGGTGCTTCATCTCTCCCGCGAGAACCTGGTCATCCTGCCTCAAGCGCTCGTCCCCTTCCAGGTTGACGAAGGCCAGGCCCGCGCCGCGGTGCAAGAATGGTGGAGAAAGGGCTGGACCCGTCCGCCCAGTCTGCCCAAACAAGCCGCCATCCTCCGCCTGCAGGGAGTCTACGTCCCCTTCTGGACTTTCGACCATCTCTATCGCGTTCAATGGACTGAGGATGAACGGGACGAGACCGGCTTTCGCCGGTCCACGCCGCATGAACATCTGGAGCTCTACGACGACGTGCTGATATGCGGCTCCTACACCATTCCGGCGCGTATGGCGCGAGAGCTGGAGCCCTTTGACACGAAGAAATTGGTTCTGTATCGGCCGGAATATCTGGCTGGCTGGCCGGCCGAAGTGTCGCAGTTGTCGCTGGCCGACGCTTCCCTTCAAGCACGCGAACGTATGGTGCGTGAGACGGAGGCGCACTTCCCAATTGGGGCCAAGGTCAGCGAGGTCTCGGCCGAGTACATGACCTACAAACATATCCTGTTGCCCGTTTGGGTGGGGGAGTATCGCTACCGTGGTCGCTCGTACCGCATCGCTGTCAACGGCCAGACCGGCAAGGTAGCGGGGGAGTCTCCGCGCAGCCTGGCCCTGCTCTTTGACCTGGCTGTAGCCATTGGCATCCTCATCCCATTCGCCGCTCTGGCCCTCGTCCTCTTTGGCCCATGGCCCGAATGGCGATACTCCATTATCGCGGGCGCGTTCGTGCTCTGGGCAGCCAGTCTGCTCGTCTACTTTGCCGCCCTCGTCTTTGGCTGGCGTGAAATTGATGTCCGGCGCAAATTGCGCGAGCAGTTTGAGAACATGCGCGACCAATCGCTGTCGCCTCAGAACCAGAAGACCGTAACCGAGACGGTCAGGCGACTGTCGGACTAGAGAAATCTTCATGAGCGAGATGCGCCAGAACCCGATCACCGGCCAGTGGGTCATCTACGCCGCCGCGCGCCAAAAGAGGCCGCATGACAGACAGCGCGACGTCGGCGCGCTGGGCGGCCAATCACCGGACGCCTCAGCCTGTCCTTTCTGCCCGGGCAACGAGGACATGACGCCGCCCACCATACTTCAGTGGCCGCCGGGCGACGCGCCCTGGCAGGTGCGGGCCTTCGCCAATAAGTTCCCCATCCTCAGCCCGGATGGTGATGCAGACAGGCCCGTTGCCCATGGGGGCCTGTTCCTGTCGGCAGCGGCCTACGGGCGACACGAAGTCGTGGTCGAGACGCCGCGTCACCACGAAGACCTGGCCCAGATGTCCGCCAGACAGGCCCAGGCGGTGATTGAAGTCTGCCACCAGCGATACGTCGCCGTGAGGTCCGATCCCCGTATTCAGTGCGTGTTCCTGTTCCGTAATCACGGCACCCGCGCCGGCGCGTCGCTGGCCCATCCCCATTCACAGCTTATCGCCACAGACATTGTCCCGCCGCGGGTCGCTGAGCGCGAATGTCGCGTTCGCCGCTACTACGAGGAAAGGGGGCGGTGTGCCTGCTGTGACGTGCTTGATTTTGAGAGGCGCGTCGCCGAACGCATCGTCTATCAGAACCGTTCGTTCCTGGCCTTCGTGCCATACGCGGCGGAAGTTTCATTTGAAGTGTGGCTTGTGCCCTTCGAGCATCGCGCCGACTTCGCGTCGGTGCCGGAAGCGGAGAGGGACGACCTGGCCGATGCGCTACAAACGGTCCTGCATCGCCTGCGACACAAGGCGAACGACCCAGACTACAACTGCATGTTGCACACGGCCTCAAAGTTGGCCGAGTCTGTGCCATATCTGCATTGGTACGTCCAGATCAGGCCGCGGATTGGCGTCGAAGCTGGCTTCGAGATAGCCTCAGGCCTGGCGGTCAACACATCATGGCCGGAGGAAGACGCCGCGGTCTTGAGAGCAACGTAATGTGCCTTCTGACAACCTTTGATTTGACCAGCGCAAGTTTTTGTCGATAATTCACATTAGCTAACATAGAAAGTGTTGGAGGAGCTACGATGCTTTCTCAACTTATACAACGTCAAATTCCAATAGGCAGTAAAGTGGCATTTTCATTGAAGAATGGGGGTAACCTAGCAGGTACCCTTGTAGAGCTTGGGCTAGACCATGTCACTATAAAGGACGATGACGGGAAACTCGCCACCATCCTGGTGGACATGGTCGGCGGATGGCAGGTTTTGGAACAATCAAGCAAGAGCGAACAAGTCGCTGGAACCGCAGGTATCTCAAAATCTCCCTCTGTCCCAGATCAGTCGCCGACAAGCTTGGAATCCGCAGTGATCAAGAAACTCCTGGAAGTTGAGGCTCGCTTCCATGCCCAGCTGGAAGTTGCAACCATTGATTTCAAAACTCCCAATTTCGCTTTTCCGTCTGATGAAATCAAGGACAAGCAAGCTTCAGATGCGGCCGTAGTCTGGAATCGTGTCAAAGATAAATACGAGTATGCGATCAAGGTTAATGAGTTGGGCGGGAAATTCGGCAGGATTCAACCTATCATAAACGAACTCAGAGACCTCGCCGAGCGTTTTTCGCATTCGTTTGGGGTCAAAAGTCACCTTGCTTACTTTTATTCGTTGGCAGGTAATTACCGTGAGGCAGTTAGTCTCTATAAAGACATAGTCATAGGTACAGGCAATTGTTGGGATTGGTACAATCTGGCAGCAGTGGCTTGGGTATCCGGTCAAAAAGAGCTGACTTGTTATAGTTTAGGGCAATTTTTTACAAAAATCTCAATGGTTACTTCACTTCAGGCGTGGTATTTGTATGTTAAGCTGTTAAAAGAAAGCCTCAACTACCCAGCGTTGAGGCTCTTAATACAAGAAAAGCTCTATAGCTCTTCTCCCGAAGAAAAGTCGCTCCTTTTCGATACCACTGTCTATTTGCTTGTCGCTACGGGCCATGACTCACTAGCTACCAGCTTGGTGAGGAAAATGCTTCAAGAACAACCCTTAGAAGATTTAATACTGAAAGCTGCTGACTACCTCGATGGCCATCTGAGTCAAGCCTACCAAGAAATAGAAAACGAGTTCATTGCCAGGACAAAGGCACGAACTACGATCAAACCGTCAAGAGAAAAGCTACAGGGGCATATTCACACTTTCAAGACAAATCGCAACTTTGGTTTTCTCAGAGGTGTGGATGGTAAAGATTACTTCTTTCATCGAAGTGCCATCGCAGAAGATGAACTGCTTGACAAAATCCAAAACTTGGCATTGGGGACACAAATACCCATCGTTTTTGAGGCAGCGCAAGGCCCCAAAGGCCCCCTGGCGATCAGCATCACACCTTACCGAACGCTAGAAGAAATGTTTGCCCGTGCTGTTGAGTTCGCCAATGACGGAGAATATTCCAAAGCTATTGCCCAAATCAAACAGGTTTTAGAATCCGACCCTGAATATTCCAATGCCCAGGATCTCTATCAGAAATGGCGAGAATACGCGCGCATTAGCGGGGTTCCTAAGGGTTCCAATCCTTATGCTCGCGCCAAAAGAGCACAATTGATTGAGAAAGACCTTGAGAAGGCTGTCCAACTGCTGCAACTTGCTATCAGTCGAGATGACAATACCGAAAGTGCCATCAAAGATTTGGCTGCTTTGTTGGTTCAGCAGGGCAAAGCTGAACAAGCTATTCAGATGCTGCAAAAGCACCAAAACAAAATACAAGACTCTCAGTCATTGGATAACATGCTTATCGGTTTCTATCAAAATGCGGGACAATACGATCAGGCCATTGGCTTGCTGAAGATGAAACTTCAAAAAGCGGCCGGCCCAAATCAAAAGGCGCAAATTCTGGGGCAAATTGCTTATAGTTACATGAAAAAAGCAGATTATGCTCAGGCAGAACACAATTTCAGGAAGTTGTACGAATCACAGTCAAGCAATAAAGCAGCTCAACGTAACATTGCTTATTGTTTGTTCAAACAAGGTAAAT
>DAOTYC010000161.1:0-11134 GCA_034435095.1 Anaerolineae bacterium
GCGGAATAGCCACCCGGCTGAGGCCAATCAGCCCGGCCGCCTCGACGCCCTCCACCCGTTTGACCGCGCGCAGGTCTGATTGATTGACACTGCTGGCCTGGATGTTCAGGTCGGAGTTCTTCCTGAAGACCAGCAGTTGCGCATCGAGGCCCTCGATATATTCCTTGTTGCTTGCCGCCAGGCCTTCGCCCAGGGCTGTGATGAACACCACCAGAAAGGTGATCAGCGCAATGACCAGGCTGAACAGCAAGAACTTACCCCGGCTGCGCCACAGCTCTTTCATCGCCAGATAGATGCCCAGAAACAAAGTCAACCTCCCCAATCTTTGTAACATCGCTTGTGCAGGCAATGCCCACAAGCCACATCACATTATACATATCCTGCAAGGCAATGCCAAATAGCGGCAGGTAACGGGCACCCAGCCGTAGGTCGGGTTTCCATACCCGACCTGCACCACCCGTCATTCTGAAGCGCGAGAGCTTCCCATCCGTCATTCTGAGCCAAAGCCCTGAACCGAAGCCCTGAGCGCAGCGAAGGGGCAGTGAAGGGGCAGCGAAGAATCTCAAACCACGAAGCACACGAAGAGCACGAAGAGAATCAATGTTTGCTCAAATTCTTTGTGTCCTTCGTGTCCTTCGTGTCCTTCGTGTCCTTCGTGGTTCAACTGATGTCTCTTGCCCAAAGAGCAGCGTGCCTACGCACCGCGGGGAAGCTCAGCATGACGGGAGGGGGCGGCGTCAGACTTAAACTCCACCGCCTGCCGCCGGAAATTTTGACATCGCGCCCATTTAATGCTATCATGTCCACGTTTCTTACATTCTCGTTACAATCCCCCATCGCGGGGCAGCAAGAAAGGTTAGCCGATGAAAGCAGTGCGCGTTCTCGAACCCAATGTCGTCCAGGTGCAGGACATCCCCTCTCCGGAGCGACGCCCCGGCGAGGTGCGTATTCGCGTTGAACGCGCCGGCATCTGTGGGTCTGACCTGGCCATCATCCACGGGCACAATCCGTTCGCCAGGTACCCGGTGACGCCCGGCCACGAGTTTTCCGGGCGCGTGGCCGAAGCCGACCCCGGCTCGCCATTCAAAGAGGGCGACCAGGTCACGGCCCGCCCGGTGCTGAGCTGCGGCCAGTGCCGGGCCTGTCTCAGCGGCAACCACAACCACTGCCCCGACATGAAGGTCTTAGGGGTGCACCTGGACGGCGGCTACGCCGAAGAAATCGTCGTGCCGGAGGAAATCGTCAAGCGCGTGCCGGATGGCCTGAACGCCGACGTAGCCTCCCTGGCTGAGCCGACGGCCGTGGCCTATCACATCAACCGCCGCGCCCGGCTCACAGCAGGACAGAACGTCGTCGTCATCGGCGCGGGCGTCATCGGCAACCTCATCTTCCAGGTGGCCAAGGCCCAGGGCGCAGGCCAGGTCATCGCCGCCGACATCGTCGAGGAACGGCTGCCGCTGGCCCTGGAGACCGGCGCGGACTGGGCCATCAACAGCAGGCAAGTAGACCCGGTCGCTTTCGCCCGCGAGAAATTCGGCGAGGGCGCCGACATCGTCTTCGACCTGGTTGGAACTGAAAAAGTAGTCGAACAGGCCATTCAGATGGCCCGCGCGGGCGGCCTTGTTGTGCTCGTCGCCATCCCGCATCAACAGACCCTGGCCTTCAATTACAGGGAGGTGTTCCGCAAAGAGCTGGAACTGGTCGGCACGCGCGTCTACAACGATGCCGACTTCGAGGCCGCTCTGCGTCTGTTGGCCTCCGGCCAGATTCGGGCTGAACGGCTGATCTCTCACCGCGTCCCACTGAGCGAAGGCAAGGAAGCCATCGAACTGACCGAAACCCAGCCGGCGACCGCGTTCAAAGTGTTGTTGCAGGCATAGCCGCTAGAAAGGCAACCATGCTCACAAGGGCAGAGATACTGCGAGTGCTGCGAGAAAACAAGCCGTTCCTCCAACAACGCTTCAATGTACGGCGCATCGGGTTGTTTGGCTCTTACGCCAGAGAAGAGGCCGGAACTCAGAGCGACATAGACACACTCGTCGAAATGGAACAAGTGACTTTCGATAATTACATGGATCTGAAATTCTATCTGGAGGACCTGTTCCAGGCTCCGGTCGATCTCGTATTGGCAAACAGAGTCAAACCTCGCCTGAGGCCATACATTGAGGAAGAAGTCATATATGCCTAGAGATCCACGGCTATACCTGGAAGATATTGACATGAAAATCGTACCTAATTCCAACCATTTTCACTACGGGGGGCAGGCGGTCATCGAAGGGGTGATGATGCGCGGGCGGCACCACATGTTCGTGGCCGTCCGCAATCCGGCCGGCGAAATTGTCACCCACCAGGAACCGCTCAGCTCCTGGATACACACCAGCCCCATCACCAAATGGCCTTTCATCCGCGGCCTGGTCATGCTGTGGGACACGCTCGCGCTGGGCATCCGCACGCTGACTTTCTCCGCTGATGTGGCCCTCGGCGAAGAGGACGTGCAATTCTCTGGCCCGATTGCCTGGGGGACGATTATCATCTCTTTCGCCATGGGCATCGGCGTTTTCTTCCTGCTGCCATCGGCCCTGGCCAAGCTGATTGACCACTGGGTGCCGTATGCCCTGCTGAACAGCCTGCTGGAGGGCCTCATCCGCATCGCCCTGTTCATCGCCTACATCGCCGCCATCAGCCTGATACCCGACATCCGCCGCGTGTTCGCCTATCATGGGGCGGAGCACAAGGCCATCAACGCGCTGGAGGCCGGCCAGCCGCTCACGCTCGAATCGGTGCAGCGCTACACCATCGCGCACACCCGCTGCGGCACCAGCTTTCTGCTCATCGTCCTGGTTGTTTCCATACTGTTGTTCGCGCCTTTCCACTTCGAGCAATGGAGCCTGCGCCTGCTGTCGCGCCTCATCCTGATCCCGGTCGTCGCCGGCCTGTCCTACGAGTTCCTTAAGTTCACTGCGAACCATCAGGACAAAGCCGTCGTGCGCTGGCTGAGCCAGCCCGGCCTGGTGCTGCAGAGTCTGACGACGCGCGAACCCGACGACAAGATGCTGGAGGTCTCCATTGCCGCCCTGAAAGGCGTGCTCGCCGCCGACGGGACGCTGGCGGCGGAACAAGACGCCAGCGGAGAGAAGCGCCAGCCGTCATCGCTGGGCGAAGCGGCCAGTGTCTGACCGAAATCCCAAAACCTGTCCAGGAGTGAACACCCATGTCCGAATATGATCAGCAAGAATACACGCGGGTACAGGCCGAGGCCCTGCAGGATTTCACCGCCCGCGTCTTTGAGAAACTCGGCGTGCCCGGCCGGGACGCCGCAATCACCGCCGAAGTGCTGGTGTCCGCCGATCTGCGCGGCGTTGATTCACACGGCGTGGCCCGTCTGCCACGTTATGTAAATGGCCTGCGCGACGGCGTGATGCTCCCCAAGGTGGAGCCCAAAATCATCCACGAGACGCTCACCACGGCCACGCTCGACGCGGGCGATGGCCTTGGTCAGCCGGCCAGCGTGCGCGGCATGGAGCTCGCCATCCAGAAAGCTCAAGAGGCCGGCGCAGGCTTCGTGACCGTCCGCAACAGCAATCACTATGGCATCGCCGGCTACTACGCGCTGATGGCCCTGCCGCACGACCTCATCGGCATTTCGCTGACCAACGCCGATACGCTGGTGGTGCCCACGTTTGGCAAGAAAGCCCTGTTTGGCACGAACCCCATCGCCGTCGCCATACCGGCCGGCCAGGAGAAGCCCTTTGTGCTGGACATGGCGACATCGGTCGTCCCGCGCGGCAAACTGGAGACCTACAGTCGGCTGGGCAAGGAGATGCCCCTGGGCTGGGCGACCGGGCCCGATGGCAACCCAACGACCGATGCCACCCTGGCCCTCAAAGGGCTGGCGTCCAAGGATGTCATGGGCGGCCTGCTGCCTCTGGGCGGCGCGGGCGAATTGTTCAGCGGGCACAAAGGCTACGGCCTGGTGCTGCTGGTCGAAATCCTGTGCGGCGTCCTGGCCGGCGCCGCTTACGGCGAGCTGGTCTACCCGGTCAGTCCCGAGGGCAAACCCCTGCCCTCGAAGATCGGCCATTTCTTCGGCGCGATTCGCATTGATGGGTTTCGGCCAGTCAACGAATTCAAGGCCGACATGGACAACCTCATCCGCATGACCCGGAACTCGCCGAAGGCCGATGGACAGGAGCGCATCTACATTCACGGCGAAAAAGAATTCGAAATCGAAGCGGAACGTCGTCAGCACGGCATTCCCCTGCACAAGAAGGTCATCGCCAACATGCGGAAAATCGCCGAAGAACTTGAGGTCAAATGGTGGGACGAAATGGTGTAGGAGAAAAGCATGTATACCATACCCTATTCGCGAGGAACGCTGGAATTTGAGGTGCCGGACGGCATGGAAGTGACCGTCTTGCGTTCGCAGAAGATGCCACCGGTGCGCGACCCCGGCCAGGCGGTGCTCGAAGCGCTGGCAAACCCCATCGGCTCGCCGCGCCTGTCACAACTGGCCCGGTCGGGCGACAGGGTCTGCCTGGTGTTCACAGACGTGACCCGCGCCTGCCCGGACTATCTGCTCGTGCCGCCCATGCTCCGCGAGCTGGAGAGCGCAGGCGTGCGCGACAAGGACATTACCCTCCTGTGCGGCATCGGCCTGCACCGGCCCAGCACCCAGGCCGAGCGCATTGAAAAGCTCGGCGAGGACATTGTGCGCCGCTACCGCATCATTGACTCGGCACCGCGCGACCCCGACCAACTGGTTGACCTGGGCGTCACGCCGTCGGGCGTGCCCCTGTCGGTCAATCGCACCGCCTATGAAGCCGACCTGCTCATCGCCACCGGCATCGTCGAACCTCACCAGTACGCCGGCTACTCTGGCGGCTGCAAGACCCTCTCCGTCGGCGCGGCCGGCGAGCGCATGATCGAATACACCCACGGTCCCCACATGATTGACCATCCGGGCACCCGCCTGGGCAAACTGGACGGCAACCCCTTCCACGAGGCCATCACGGAGGCCGCCAGACGGGCCGGATTGCGTTTCATCCTGAACGTGGTCATGGACGATGACCAGAACATCGTCGCCGTCGGCGCCGGCGAGCCGGAGGCCGCCCACAACGTGCTCGTGGCGATTGCCAAGCAGTTGTTTGAAACGCCCATCCCCCACCAGTACGACGTCGCCATCGCCGGTGTGGGTTATCCGAAGGACTCGAACCTGTACCAGGCGTCGCGCGCCGCCAGCTACCTGTTCTTCGCCCCCACGCCTGTGGTCAAGACAGGCGGCTACATCATCATCCCGGCCCGGGCCGAAGAAGGGGCCGGCGAAGGCGTCGGCGAACAAAGGTACTACGAGACCATGCGCGACGCACCCGACATGCAGCACATCCTCGACGACGCCCGCCGCAACGGATATAAACCTGGCGCGCAACGGGCTTTCGTCATGGCGAAGGTGCAGGAAAGCTGCAACATCATCATCGTCGGCTCGGAATGTCCCGAAATTGTCCGCGACCTACACATGATCCCCGCAGCCACAATGGCCGAGGCGTTCCAGATCGTGCAGGATCATCTGGGCAGCCATCTGCGCGTGGTCATCGTCCCCCACGCCCTGCTCACCCTGCCCATCGTCCAAAAGCTCTGATCGTAGCGGTCGCTTGTCGACAATATTTTCACGATTTGACAATCGGCTGGTGCGAGTGGTATTATAGGGCCATCACCTGGTAACTCGTCGTCGGAAAGTAAGCATCTTGCCAGCCCTTCGTGAGGTTATGTAGTGTGAACGACAATGGAAATCGCTTTGCGGGCCTGCATGTGCCCACCGAAGAAGAGTATCTGACCTGTATTCGCTGCGGGCAGTGCCTGTCGGTCTGTCCGATTTACCGCGAGCACCTGGTCGAGACGCAGTCGCCGCGCGGTCGCGTGGCGCTGGTTCGCAAACTGGTGGAGGGCCAATTGTCCCCCAGCCATTATCTCACCGATCAAATGTATCAGTGCATGGCCTGTCTGGCCTGCAATGTCGCCTGTCCGGTAGGCATCAAACCCGCTGACCTGGTGCTGGAAACGCGAGCCTTGCTGGAAGAGCACCAGCCGCACTGGTGGAAGCGGCCCCTCTTCCGCGGGTTCTTCATGCACCCCACGGTGATGACGCTCGGCACGCTGCCCCTGCGCCTCTATCAACGGCTCGGTTTGCAGAAGGTGTTCTACGCGCTGGGGCTCAACCGCGTGCTTCCCTCCCAGCTCCGCGACATGGAGCGGATGGTGCCCAGGCTGCCGGCGCGCCCGTTGCACACCGTCCTGCCCGAGATCACGCCGGCGCGCGGCGAAACCCGCTATCGGGTCGGCTTCTTCCTGGGCTGCATCCAGAGCCTGATGTTCGCCGATGGGAGCTCCGCCGCCGTAGAGGTCATGGCGCGCAACGGGTGCCAGGTCATCACCCCGCGCGAGGTGACATGTTGTGGGATGCCCCCCATGGGCTACGGCGACCTGGACACAGTCAAGAAGATGGCCCGTCAAAACATCGAGGTCTTTAGCAAGCTGGAGGTTGACGCCATTGTGACCGACTGCGCCACCTGCGGCTCGACGCTCAAGGAGTATCCCAAAATCCTGGCCGACGACCCAGACTACGCCGCGCGCGCCGAGAGTTTCGCCCGAAAGGTGCGCGACATCAGCGAGTTTCTCATGCAAATCCCGCTGGAACCGCCTACAGCCAGGCTGCCGCTGCGGGTCACCTACCACGACCCGTGCCATCTGGTGCGCGGGCAGAACGTCCGCAAGCAGCCGCGCGACCTGCTGCGCCTGATCCCCGGCCTGGAGTTTGTGGAGATGAAAGAAGCGGACTGGTGCTGTGGCTCGGCCGGCACGCAGATCATCACCCATTACCACAACTCGATGTCCCTGCTGAAACGCAAGACGCGCAACATCGCCGCCACCGGCGCAGAGGTGGTCGCCTCCGGTTGTCCAGGCTGCCAACTGCAATTGGGCCTGGGCGTCAGGCGTGAGGGGCTGAACGTGCGCGTCGTGCATCCGGTGCAGTTGCTGGCCGAGGCCTATCGCAACGAAGGCAAACCCGAATTCGCCCTCGACCGCGCGCCAGCCGAAGAGCCAGTCGAGGAAGTGCTGGTCATCGGCTAGACCGTTGTTTTCCAGGCCCGATCTTCAACGTCAGGACACAAAGGCGGCGAAGCATCTCGCACTGCACGTCCCCGTCATGCTGAGCCGCAGGCGAAGCATCTCGTGCTGGCAGGCGTCGAGATTCCCTTCGCTGCACTCACGGCATGGCTTCGTCGCTTCGCTCCTCAGCATGACGGAGAGGCCGCGCCATCGCCCCCCACAGCCGTAGGTCGGGTTTCCATACCCGACCTACTCTCAAATCTCGGACGCACCCAACCTGCCACTTGACTTCGCGGCGCAGCCCTGATAAAATAGGCCTGACGCAAGCAGGAAAGCACGCCAAGCATCACTCCGGGAGAGAGCGATTTCATGGCCGAGCTGACTTCAAGGCAGCGAATATTAACGGCGCTGCGACACACCGAGCCAGACCGCGTGCCCATAGACCTGGGTGGGATGGACTCGACCGGCATCACGGCCAAAGCCTACCACAACCTGAAGGACTACCTGGGCATCGCCGAGGGCATCCCACAGGTCTATGACCCCTATCAGCAGGTGGTCAAACCCGAGGAAGCCGTGTTGCGCCGCGTCGGGGCCGATGTCCTGCCGCTGTCACTCGAGCCGCGCGAATGGCGAACGGAGACGCTGCCCGACGGCCGTTCCCTCGTCGCTTATCCCGCGCAGTGGCGCACCGAGCGCCAACCCGACGGCAGCGAGCTAGCCTTTGACCCGCAGGGCCAGCCCATCGCCTGGCGGTCGGCGGTCGGCTGGTACTTCGAGCCGATCAACCCGCCGCTGGCCCAGGCCGAGACCATCGCCGACGTAGAGAAGGCGCGGCCCGCCATCGAGCGCTTCGATTGGCCCTTCTTTGCCGACCAGAGCTGGGACGAACTGGCCGCCCGCGCCAGGCGTCTGCAAGACCAGACGGACTACGCGCTGATGGGCAACTTCTGCGCCCATTTCCTGGCCGCCGGCCAGATGCTGCGCGGCTTCGAGAACTTCATGATTGACCTGGTCGCCAACCCGCCCCTGTCCGACGCCATTATGGACATCCTACTGGAGGCCTACATGGAGCGGTTCGAGCGGTTCGCCGCCGCCGTGGGCCCGTATGTCCAGGTAGTCAACATCAATGACGACCTGGGCACTCAGGACGCGCCCCAAATATCGCCGCGCACCTACCGCGCCCGCATCAAGCCCTATCACGAAGCTTTATGTCAATTTATCAAGTCCCGTTGCAACGCTGCCATCTTCCTGCACTCCGACGGCGCCATCGAGCCGCTCATTCCAGACCTCATCGAGGCAGGTATTGAGATCCTCAATCCCATCCAGGTCTCTGCCAGAGGCATGGACCCGGCGGAACTGAAACGCAAATACGGGCGCGACCTGGTCTTCTGGGGCGGCGGCTGCGACACGCAGTTTGTGCTGCCTTTCGGCACACCAGACCAGGTGCGCGCCGAAGTGAAGCTGCGCCTCGAGCAACTGATGCCCGGCGGCGGCTTTGTGTTCGCCGCCGTCCACAACATCCAGCCCGAAGTCCCGCCGGAGAACGTCATGGCGATGTATGAGACCGTGTGGGAGTTTGGCAGGTATTAGCCTCGTCACGGATTCTGGCTTTAGTTGATGTCAAAACCCAGCAGGTGCAGGCTGGCGAAACGGGCCGTCTCTTCAAACACGCTGTCCACATGAACGGCCAGCCAGGCGCGCACGTCAGCGTTTTCCTCGTCCCTGTCCCAAGCCAGAGAGAACGAAGAGCGCAGGGCATGGCCGGATTGATTGGGCAAGCGGTAGATCAGCCACAGTCGCTCATGCCCCCTCGCCAGGTCCTCCAACCGGCCGGTTGCCGTGTTGACGGTCAGGACTGCAAGCCGGGCCGGCCCGCGGTAATAGTACTCAAAAGGGAACTTGTACTGGAAATAGCGCAGCACAATCACATCGGCAGGGCGGCTCGCCTGCTCAAGATAGCGGGCCAGGCCGCGCCAATCTTCTCTGGCAAAAGCCGATGAGCTATGGACATGGAGCAGGGCCACAAAGGTGCAGGCCAGTATCGCCCCGGCCCAAAACAAGCGGACAGCCTGCGCTCTCACGCTCAGCGCGCCCCAAGCCACGAGCAGTAGATAGGCTGGCAGCGTCAGGAGCATGAAGCGGTCAACGTAGAGGGGCGTAATGGCTGACAATGCCAGCGAGAGGAACAGCGGCGCAAACAGCCACAGGACAAGCCAGAGCCTGGTTTGCCTTGCAGACATGTTCTCATAGCAGACCGGTGACGGCTCAGGCCCATCGGCGGCCACCGAACGCCAGCTCAGCACGCCGAAGGCCAGAGCGCCGAGCATCAGCCCCACGCCTATCGCCCAGGGCCACATCTCACCCGACCAGGCGACGCTGAAATTCCACAGGGTGATGAATACGTCCCACAGGCCAGGCGTGGGAATCCAGCCGACGCCAAAGCCTAGCTCGCCCTGGCCATAGACCGCCGCCAACCATAGAGCCAGCGGCGCAAACGCCAGCACCTGGGCGATCACCCAAATCCGCAGCAACCGATGGTGTTGCCGCAGGGTCATCGCCAGAAAAACAAACTGAACCAACGGCAGAAACAGGGCGAAATAGTGGGTGCAGTACGCCAGCGCAGAGACGACCACCAACGCCCCCCACTGGAGCGTGCGCCGGCGGCCGGCAGACGGGCCAGCTTGCTCCTGCACCAGCCGGATGAACAGCCAGGTTGTTGCCAGCACAAGGCAAACGTACAGGGCGTACATGCGCGCGTCCTGCGAGTACCACGTGTGAAGAGGTGACAGGGCGAGCAGCGACGCGGCAAGTAAGGCCACCCCGCGGCGCCCGGTCAGGCGGCGCGCCAGGGCGAACAGCAAGGGAACGGCCAGGATGCCAAACAGGACGGACGGGAAACGCAGGGCAAACTCCGTTCGCCCCAACAAGGCCAGCCCGCCCCGCAAGACGAGGTAATAGAGTGGCGGGTGCACCGCATCCACGATCATGGCTTTCCAGGCCAACGCGATCGGTACATCGGCGAAGACCAGGCTGAACGCCTCATCCCCGGACAGGCTGAAGCGCTCCAGATCCCAGAGACGTGAGGCGGCAGCCGCCAGGACGATCAGCATGGGCCACAGCAGCCCCTCCACGCCATCAGGTTGGGCCAGAGAACGCAGCGCCGCATCTCTCGGGCAACCAGGCTGCTCGCTGCCCTCAGCGGGGCGGGCGTTCATGGCCTTGCCGCTCATGGCTGCCACGCCAGGCCATGTCGCTCGATCAACTGCCGATTTGCGACAGTGTCGCGCACGAAAATAACGGCCAGGTTGTCGGCGTAGACCGCCGCCCAACCGCCGGCGTAACGCAGCAGTTCACTCAGGGGGCTGCCCCTTTCGGCCACGATGGTCTCAACCCCGTAGTCGTTCAGGGTCTCTTGCCAGCCTGGTCGCCCTGACGCCACCCGCAAGTAGAGCCGAATGAACGCATCGTCGTACAAGTCTGTACGTCCATCTATAAAGACAGGGTAGTCCGGGTAGAGCCGCCACATCAGGTAACCGCCCCAGTTATAGGGGTTGAACAGCTCACGCGGCAGGCCATTCTGTGCGATGAAGTCTGCCGCCTTGACCGGCAGCCTGGCCTCCAGCTCAGCGGCGGCGTAGGCAGGCGAAAAGGGCTGCGCCGCCCGCACCAGGACACTCAGCGCCATGACGCTCAGCAAAGCCCAGTGCAGGGCCACCATGAGCGGCGTGCACGGGAAGCGATGGGCCAGCAGCCGGTCCAGCCACGGACCCCACGGCGTCCGACGGCGGAAGGCGTCCAGGACCTGGTGCAACGCGCTCTCACCGTGACGGGCCAGCACGGGCGCGGCGACTACAGCGAACAGGGCCACATGGCGCACGGCCATCAGCGACATGTAGGCGAATACAGCGGTCAGCAAGAGGTCGGTAAAATCAACCCGAAAACGGGACAGGGCCATGGCCGCCATCAGGGCCAGCAGCATCCACAGGAACGGCTGTTGATACGCCTGATGAAAATCAGGCGAGGCCCACTC
>DAOTYC010000162.1:0-16558 GCA_034435095.1 Anaerolineae bacterium
TTGGCCGTATACCGTCGGATGCAGGTGGCCCGCCATCTGATTTGCGTCAAGGGGGCGCGGGCAGACATGTTTCGTTTCGCGCCAGGGGGGGAGCTGATTGATTTCGGCGTCAACAATCTGGCCGAGATGCTGGCTGATGGCGAGGCATTTCGTACATCGGGCTGCCCCGATTGCAATCGGCCTTTCTACAATGAACGACCGGGCGGGGTGATATACAATTACCCGCGCCCGCTGTCCGCTGAGGAGATAGCGCAGGCGATAGCGAGTTTGGGAATTGCTGTGGGACAGGGTTTGCGCTAACGGAAAGAGCTGTGTTGTTTTTCTATTCATGAAAGGGGATATGTCCGATGTTCAAACTGGCGGGTCTCGGTGTTGTCGTGGTCATGTTGTTCGCGTGTTGTCAATTGGCTTCCCTGATCCCGAGCGGAGATAAATCGCCTGGCCTGCCCTTGCCGGGCGGCAAACTGCCCATACCCGGCCTGGGGGACACGGAAATTGATGTCACGCAATTGGGCGAGTTGCAGGGAGTGCCTATCTATCCCAACGCGCAGCCGTTGAAGCAGAAGGTCAAGTTGCCCGGCCTGGCTGGCGCGTTTCTGGGTCAGTTCAAGGCGAGTCTGGCCAGTGAGGGCGTCGAGTTTGGGCTGTACGTTACACCTGACAGCGTCTCTCAGGTGACGCAGTGGTATCAGACGCAGATGCCCCTCAACGGCTGGACGGCCACGCCGGGTTTCGGCGAGGCGACCGGAGCGGGCGGTATGTTGATTTTCTCGTCGGCTGATTACAACCTGTTCATCTTCGCCTTCGAGGATTCCGAAACAAAACAGACACAGATCTTCCTGATGCGCGGCAAGACGAAGTAACAGCAGGCGGTTATGGACACTTACGAGCGCGCAAGGTGGCGAGTTCTCAACACCGGGCATCTGCCCGGTCAGATGAATATGGCTGTGGACGAGGCGATTATGCTCTCGGTGCTGGAGGGCAGATCGCCGCCGACGTTGCGTTTCTACGGCTGGGCGCCGTTTTGCCTCTCGATAGGCTATGCCCAGTCCATGGCGAAGGAAGTGGACCTGGACGCCGTGCGGTCGGCCGGCTTCGATTATGTGCGGCGGCCGACCGGCGGTCGGGCCATCCTGCATGGCGATGAACTGACGTACAGCGTGTTGGCCCCGCAGACCGAGCCGCGGGTGGCTGGCAGCATCGTGGAATCCTATCGCCGCTTGAGCCTGGGCCTGGTGGAGGGGCTGCACCTCTTGGGTGTGCAGGCCCTGCAATCGGATGCGCTGACCGGCAAGCTGGAGGAAAAATCGGCGGCCTGCTTTGATGCGCCCTCCCACTATGAAATCACGGTCAACGGCCGCAAGCTGGTCGGCAGTGCGCAGATGCGGCGCAAAGGTATGGTGTTGCAGCATGGTTCGCTGCCACTGTGCGGCGACATCACCCGTATCATTGACTACCTGCGTATGCCCGACGAGGACACCCGGCGCCGTCTGCGGGCCGACTTGCGTGGGCGGGCGACGACGCTGGCAGAAGCACTGGGGCGGGCCGCGCCGTTCGACGAAGTGGCCGCGGCCCTGGCAGTAGGGTTCGCTCGCCGCCTCAACCTGGAATTGACCACCGGCGAGTTGACCGCCCATGAACGTCAATTGGCGGAGGAACTGTATCGCGACAAGTACCACACGGACGAATGGAATTTCCTGCGCTGAGGACAGACCATCTCGGGGCGACGTAAGCGGTCCTGGTCTGGTTTGAGAATCGTTGGGGTTTCAGATGACGATCAGCGTTTCGGAGGAAAAGTTAAGGGCATTTTGCAAGGAGCATCATATTCGGCGCCTTGCCATCTTTGGCTCGGCGCTGCGTGGCGACTTTTGCCGGGACAGCGATATTGACATACTGGTAGAGTTTGACCCGCGGCATATTCCCGGACTTTTCACCATGGCGCGATTGGAACGTGAACTTTCTGCATTGTTCGGCGGAAGGAAGGTTGATTTACGTACACCGAGCGACCTGAGCCGCTACTTTCGGGAAGAAGTCTTGAACGAAGCGCAGGTGAAATATGCGGAGGGATGATAGAGTCCGCCTTCAGCACATGCTGGACGCGGCTAAAGAGGCACTGGGATTTGCCAAAACACGGAATCGCTATGACCTTGATTCAGACCGAATGCTTGTGTTGGCGCTGGTGAAGGACATGGAAATCATCGGCGAAGCTGGCTACCAGGTTTCCGATGCCACCCGCCGACAATTGCCGGATATTCCTTGGGATGACATTATCGGCATGCGGCACCGTTTGGTGCACGCCTATTTTGACATTGACCTGGATATCCTGTGGCGCACAGTGGAGTATGATCTGCCGCCCCTTGTCTCATTGCTGGAAAAGCACCTGCCGGCGGATACGTAATTTGCCATAAGCCGAATTGTCTGATATAAACAGAGGCGTGGTGTGGTAAGCAGAATATCATGATAAGCAAAGGAGGCTCGAAAACGATGAAGAGGTGGTCGGTTGTTTTCTCGGTGGTCGTTGTGTTGTCGCTGTTGATTACGCCTGGGGTTCTGGCTCGGGAGGTCAAAAACCCGGATACGTTTGTAGTGGCGCACTACGGTGAGCCGGAGTCGTTGGACCCGGCCTGGATGTATGACACGTCCAGTGCGGCAGTGGCCTACAACGTCTACGAATCCGTTGTGGCTTTCAATCGCATGAAAGCCGACGAGTTTGTGCCGGCGTTGGCCACGGAATGGAACCTCTCTGACGATGGCCTGACCTGGACCTTCAAGATCCGCGAGGGGGTCAAGTTCCATGAGGGCGGTACGTTGGAGCCACACGATATTGCCTACTCTCTCCAGCGCGGTATGTTGCAGGACCGTGTGGACGGGCCGCAGATTCTGTTCCTGGAGCCGTTCTTCGGCGTAGGCACATCCACCATCCTGGACGTGGTGAATCAGGTCGGCGATTTGAAAGTTGAAGACTCCAGCACAATAGACCTGACGGTCAACGTCAAAGCGGCCGAGGATGCCTGCAAAAAGCTGAAGGAAGCGGTCAGCGCCGATGACAAGGCTGGCACAGTCACCCTCAAGCTGGCCCAGCCGACGCCATGGCTGCTGCAGATTCTGGCCCAACAGTGGGGCGCCGCGCTCGACATGGAGTGGCAGGTTAAGCAGGGCGACTGGGACGGCGATTGCGCCACCTGGACGAAATGGCATAACCCGGCGGCCGAGGCGAGCGTGCTGTTCAACAAGATGAACGGCACCGGGCCCTACAAATTCGATCACTGGACGCCCGGCGAGGAAATTGTCCTGGTCGCCAATGAAAACTACTGGCGCACCGAGCCGAAGTGGCAGGGTGGACCCACCGGCCCGGCGCGCATCAAGCGCGTCAATCTCAAGCTGGTGGAGGAATGGGGCACCCGCCTGGCCATGTTCCAGGCCGGCGACATTGACTATGGCGATGTGGATGCGGCCTTCTACTCGCAGGTTGACCCCATGGTCAAGACCATCTACTGGGAGGGCGATGAAAATGGCCAATCGGAGGAAGTGAACCCGGACGGCCAGTTGATTGCCTTCCGCAACCTAGCCCGCCCGGCTCAGACCGGCGCCATGATGAACTTCAAGGTCAACACCGAGGGTGGCAACCCGTTCATCCTCAGCGGCAAGCTGGACGGCCAGGGCATCCCGCCAGATTTCTTCTCCGACATTCACGTGCGCAAGGCATTCTGCTATTCGTTCGATTGGGACACCTTCATAAAGGACGCTTTCCAGGGCGAGGCGGTGCAGCCTAAAGGCCCAATCCCGATGGATATGCTGGGCTACCGCGCAGACCAGCCGACCTATTCCTACGACCCGGCCAAGGCTGAGGCGGAGTTCAAGGCGGCCTGGGGCGGCAAGCTCTGGGAAACGGGCTTCGCCATGCAGCTTGTTTACAACACCGGCAACGATGTACGCCGCATTGCAGCCGAGCTGATCAAGGCCAACGTGGAAGCGCTCAACCCCAAGTTCAAGATCGACGTGGTCAGCCTGCCCTGGGCGAACTTCCTGGAAGTGCGGACGCAGGGCAAATTGCCCATCATGATCAGCGGCTGGCTGGAGGACTACCACGACCCGTCGAACTGGGTTCAGCCGTTTATGCATCCGAACGGGTCTTATTCGCGTATGCAGAACTTCCCGAAAGAGCTGGGCGACCAGTTCCTGGAGCTCATCAACCAGGGCGTGAAGCTCACTGACCCGAAGGAACGGGCGCCCATCTATGAGAAGCTGCAGAACCTGGCCTATGAGAACGCGATTACCATTTTCTTATACCAGCCATATGATCGCCATTATTTCCAGGAATGGGTCAAGGGCTGGTACTACAACCCGCTCATGCCCGAACCATACGCCGACATCTACTCGCTGAGCAAAGAAATGTAAGCAACCCGGAGACCTGCCAGGTCTTGACGGCCTGGCAGGTCTCCAATTATGAGGCGCAATTATGTGGCGATACATCGTTCGCCGGCTGTTGGCTCTGCCCATCCTTCTGTTTGGCATCTCTCTTCTCATCTTTGCCATGCTGCAATTTCTGAGCCCGTATGAGCGCGCTTCGCTCTACGTCTCGGATATTCCCAAACGGCAGGGCGACATGGAGGCGCTGATCCGCAAATATGGCCTCGACCGGCCGCTCTACGAACAATACCTCCGCTGGGTTGGCAACGTGGTGAAGGGCGACCTGGGCTTCTCCAAGCGCGGCAAGCGGCCGGTATCTGAAGCCATCGCCCACCTGTTTCCGGCGACCCTGGAGCTGACCCTGTGGAGCGGTATCCCCATCATCTGGATCGGCATTTCGTTGGGCGTGCTGTCGGCCGTGCACCAGAACAGGTGGATTGACCAGGTGACCCGTGTCTTTGCCATCGTGGGCTGGTCGTTTCCGACCTTTGTCTTCGGCCTGCTGCTGTTGATGATCTTCTACGCCAAGCTGGGCTGGTTTCCGGCCGGCCGGCTGTCCGAGTGGGCGGCGCAAGTGGTGCAGTCGGACGCCTTTCGCGCGTATACGGGCATGAACACGGTGGACGCGCTGCTGAACGGCCGCCTGGACGTTTTTGTTGATGCGCTGCGGCACATCGTCCTGCCAGCGATTACTCTGTCGTACCTGAGTTGGGCACTGATCCTGCGGGTGACCCGCTCTTCCATGCTGGAGACGCTGCGCCAGGACTATGTGACTACGGCGCGAGCCAAAGGCCTGAGCGAACGGGAAGTGGTCAACCGCCACGCCAAGCCGAACGCGCTGTTGCCGGTGGTCACCATCGGCGGCCTGAACCTGATCATGCTGCTCAACGGCGTGGTCATCACCGAGACGATCTTCAATTATCGGGGGATGGGCTGGTTTTTTGCCGACGCCGCGCTGCACCTGGACGTAATCACCATTCTGGGTTTCACCTTGTTCAATGCCGTCATCCTGGTGTTGGGCAACCTGGCGGTTGACGTGCTGTACGCAGTCATTGACCCGCGAGTGAGGTTGACATGAAGCTCGCCCGCCAGTTTGTGCGCAACCCTACCTCGCTGTTGGGCCTGCTCCTGTTGTTGATGTTTATCGTTGTCGCCTTGTTCGCGCCCCTCATCGCCCCACCTAAGCCCAACCAGCGCGACCCGTACCTCATTCCGAAGGATGGCTTCGCCGTCGAACCCAAACCGCCCAACGCCAAGCACCCGTTCGGCACAACCGAGGGACAATATGACCTGTTCTACGGTGTGGTGTGGGGCACGCGGACGGCGTTCAAAGTTGGGGTGATCATCACCTTCTGCACGGTGGCGATCGGCTTGAGCGTAGGGTCTATCGCCGCCTACCGCGGTGGCTGGGTAGACGAGATTATCATGCGCGTCGTGGAGGTTTTCATGGCTTTCCCGTTCTTGCTGGCCGCGCTCACCATGTCGGCGGTGTTGCAGGCCAGGTTGGGACGGGGCATCATCACCGGCATGATTGCCCTGATCCTGTTTGGCTGGACGACCTATGCCCGCCTGATCCGCGCCGACATCCTGACGGTCAAGGAGCGGGATTTTGTGCTGGCCGCGCGGGCGATGGGGGCGGGCGACCTCCGCATTCTCTTGCGCCACATCATCCCCAACGCGATTTTCCCGACCATGGTAGCAGCCTCGATGGACATCGGCTCCTATGTGTTGAGTTTTGCCGCCCTGAGTTTTCTGGGCTTGGGGGCGGAAATCGGCTATGCCGATTGGGGGCAGCTCATCAGCTTTGCCCGCAACTGGATACCGGCCCTGGCCAAACACTGGCACATTGTGGTCTTCCCCGGCATGGCGATTCTGTTGTTTGTGCTGGCCTGGAATCTCATTGGCGATGCGCTGCGCGATATTCTCGACCCACGGCTACGCGGGGCTCGTGGATAGCACGGGCTGTCTCCGTCATGCTGATGCGCGATAGCACGACCGTTCCGTCATCCTGAGGAGCGGTAGCGACGAACAATCCCTGCTTCCCGTGCGGAGCGAGATGCTTCGCCTGCGGCTCAGCATGACGGGAGGGGGCCTCAGCTCAGAGTCGTAGGTCGGGTTTCCATACCCGACCTACGGTTGCTCTTCGTGGTCTTCGTGGTTCAACTGAAGTTTCTTCCCCGATGAGCGGCGCGCCCGCGCGCCGTGGGAGAGCTCAGCATGACGGCAGCGGCAGCGACGAAGAATCTTAACCTCATGATGGGGCCGGCCCCCATTGTCATTCAGTCGCTCATACCAGATTGAGCGCCCGGTGTTTCTGGGCGATGGTTTCGGCCAGCTCCTCCAGGGCGCGGAGGTCTTCGTCTTTGGGCAGACCTTTGCACAAAATGGGCGGCAGCAACTCGGCCTTGAGATTGGGAATGGCTGCGGTAATCTTCTCGACAGTCTTCCCGCCCCAGCCATACGAACCGATGACGGTCGCGAACTGAAGCTTAGGCCGCAATGCGTTGGCCAGCGAAACGGCAAAGGCCGTGTTTGGATGCGGCCCGGTCAACACCGTGGGCGTGCCGATAACGATGGTCGCCGCGTCAACCAGGGCGATAGCCAGTTTGCCCAGGTCTGTGGCGGACAGGTCGAACTGCTGCACCCGGACTCCACGTTCAGCCAGCGCGCCGACCAGGTGCTCGACCATCCTGCGCGTGCTGTCATGCATCGAGGTGAACGGGATGACCACCAGGTTCTTCGGCGGGCCTGCGACCCAGTCCCAGTAGGCGTTCAGGATGAACTCCGGCCGGTCGTAGACTGGCCCGTGGCTGGGAGCGATGTATCGGATGGGATACTGCTTCAGGACCTTCAAGTTGCTCTGAATGATGGTGCGGAACGGCATCATGATCTCGGCGTAATAGCGTTTGGCCGCTTCTTCCACCAGCCCTTCGTTGGTCACATACAGGTCAGAGGTCGCCAGGTGCGACCCGAAGAAGTCGCAACTGAAGAGAATCTGGTCTTCCTGCAGATAGGTGCTCATGGTTTCAGGCCAGTGCACCCAGGGCGTGTAGATAAACTTCAGCGTCTTGCCACCGAGAGAGATGACAGCGCCGTCCTCGACCGGGTCAATCCGATCCGGCGGGATGTCCAGATGTTCAATCAGCATTTCTTTGGCCTTGCTCGAGCAAAGCACCCTGGCCTCCGGATATTTCGACAACACGAATGGGATCGAGCCGGAGTGGTCTTGCTCGGCGTGGTGCGAGACGATGTAGTCTATCTGCCTGACGTCGGCCAGGTTCTCGGCCAGGATGTGTTGCTTGGCCGGGTCAACCGTGTCGAGCAGCGCGGTTTTCTCGCTGCCCCGAACCAGGTAGGCGTTGTAGCTGGTGCCGTCTGGCAGGGGAATGAGCGCGTCGAACAGCCTTCTGTCCCAATCAATCGCGCCTATCGAAGAGACGCCGTCCACAATTTGTCTTGGTTTCATAGTTAGTTGACACCTCTTTCTTCCATGTTTGGTACCATAGGTGCATTATATCACAACTTGATAGAAAAGTAAAGCCGATTTGAGCCTTACGCCAAATCTTGCGCGGCCAGGGCTGCGCCGACAATGCCAGCCTGGTTGAGCAGCTTGGCCGGGAGCAATTCGGCTTGAGTGTGGAGTTCGGGGAAGAACTTGTCGTGTCTTGCGCTGACGCCGCCGCCGATGATGATGAGGTCTGGATTCAGCAGGGCTTCCAGGCGGCACAGGTAGCGGTTGACCCAGCGCCCCCATTTCTTCCAGCTCCATTTCCGTTCGCGGCGTGCGCGGTCTGTGGCAAACATCTCGGCGTCCTGGCCCCGCAGCTCGATGTGGCCCATCTCGCAATTGGGCAGCAACACGCCATGGGTGAACAGAGCCACGCCGATGCCGGTACCGAGAGTGATCATGATCACCGTCCCATCGCGGCCTTTGCCGGCGCCGAACGCCATTTCGGCCAGGCCGGCGGCGTCTGCATCGTTGATCAGTTTCACTGGACAATGGGTTTTGTCGCGCAGGAACGCGGCACCATCGAGGCCGATCCAATCCTTGTGGATGTTGGCCGCCGTGTGTACGACACCTTGTTTGACGACCGCTGGCACAGTGCAGCCGATGGGGCCATGCCAATCGAAATGTCGGGCGATTTCGGCCACTACATTGGCGACGGCCTTGGGCCTGGCGGGTTCCGGCGTCGCCAGGCGATAGCGCCTGGCGAGCAATTCGCCGCTGGTCACGTCTACCGGCGCACCCTTGATGCCGCTGCCGCCGATGTCAATGCCAAGGATTTGCACGCCTGGTCCCCCTCACGTTTTTCGAGCTTCAAGGTACATCCAGGTCCGCTGGACGGCTTCCAGACCCCTGGCTTTCATCCGTTGAAAGTAACTTTCCGCGGCATCCTGCAAGCAGCTTATCGCCAGGTCAATGTCCACGCCGGGCAGGGCACCCCTGGCGAATCCTTCGTAACCGAAGATAGCTAAGATGGCTGGCAGGTCCATATCAACCGTATGGTGTTCTATGTTGATTTCACTGAACCCCGCGTTCTGGGCGATGCGCACATAATCATCCACAGTGAGGGTCAGCAGATTGACCGGATTGGGAATGTCGTCGGTATGTCCCCGTTCTTTAGCCAGTTTTCTGGCGCCGGCCACCATAAGACCCCAGTGCCTCTCAGAGCCAGGCGGGTACGCATGCGAGGCTTCATACGCGCTGTTCAGCAACAAAACGCCCCCGGCCTGCAACAGGCGACTGGCTTCGGCCAGCGAACGTTCGAGATTGGTCAGGTGCGCGGAATTCAGGAATGTGACCAGCTCCTGTGAGCTGTCAGGCAGAGGGACGTCCTCCACGCTGCCCAACAGGAAGCGGACGGTAACGTCTGTGGGTGATTCTTCCTGGAAGTCGGCAAATTTGCATTGCGCTACAGATAAGCTGTGAGAGTCAATGTCAATGCCGTAGACCATGGCGCCGGGCTTTAGCTTGCCGAGGTCGAGCAGGTGCTCGATGGCCGCGCCTGTCCCCGTGGCAAAATCAACGGCTCTCTGCACTTGCGGCGCTCGCTGCAGGAGGTCGCTGTCAATTTTCTGATAGAATGGCTGTTGGGCAAAAGATTCATAAGACCGTGGGGCAGCTTCAATTTGGCGCACCTGTCGCCGGCGATTGGGCTGGTTCATCTTCTTCCTGTACTCCTCGTTCGCATACCGGATAAGAGCTGTGGGGATGTCCTCCATGTTATTTGATTTATACACAAGGTTGTGCCAAATGTCAACCCCACAGTCGGACGGTCCCGTCCCACGAGCTTGAGACCAGGACGGCGCCGCCCGGCGAGAAGGCAAGTCCGGTGACGACGCTCGTATGGCCGGTGAGGGTGCGTAGCAAGATGCCGTCCGTAGCCTGCCAGAGCTTGATTGTTCCCGCCTCGGCTTTAGTTTAGAGAGCAAGCACAAATGGCCTTCCGTTTATCTGGGTGATCTCAACCGGGACGCCGTAGGTTTGAGATAGATTCTCGACAGTAAAGACCTCTTCGACTCGGCCCGTTGCTGGAATCTGTCCGCCTTTGATCAGCACTGCGTAATCGGCGGCGGTGGCCGCGGCGTTGGGGTCGTGAGTTGTGAACACGATGGTGACTCCTCCGTGTGTCAGTTCGCGCAAGAGGCGCAAGATGTGACGGGTGTTAGCCAGATCCAGGTGCGAAGTCGGCTCGTCCAGCAGCAATTTTTGTGCGTCCGAGCCGACAATGCGCCGGGCGATATGGGGCACGATGAGGCCGACCCAACTGACCACACCGGCGACAGCGACGATGACGGCCGTGGCGGCCACGGCGACCAGCAGGATGAGGCCCCGTTCACGGTAGGGTGAAGCGCCGAGCGAGAAAGCGGTCTCATCGCGCAGCGCGAGCAGATTGAGTCGCCAGCGCGTCAAAAGGAGCACAGTGAGGCACGGGATGACTACCGGGAGAGTGTAAAGCACATCCCGCCAGGTGACCGACCACAGGCCACCCATCAGCCAGAAGACAATATCCGGCAATTGGCCCAGCGGGTCGGCAAGATATTTCAGGATGCCGACCCCGGAGGAAAAAAGGGCGGAAGTCACGATGCCGGCCAGGACCAGGCGGAGCACCCAGTCGCCGTAGCGGATATTCCAGGCGAGGTAATAGCACATGACCAGGCCGAGGAGGGCAAACGCTGTGGCGCTCAGCTCAATGGCGATGGGCGCACGGCCGATGAACAGGATGCTCAGCGCCGCGCCGAAGGCGGCCCCCTGCGATACGCCCAAGAAGCCGGAGCTGACAAGCGGATTCCGGAAGATGATTTGCATCGCCGCGCCGGCCGAGGCCAGCACCATGCCCATTGCGAAAGCAAGCAGGACGCGCGGCAGGCGCAGGTGCAGGACCAGGCGTTGCGCCAGCTCGTCTTTTGCCACAATTCCACTCAAGTGCAAATTGATAGCCCCGCCGTTTTTTGACATCTCCCGCTGATATGGCTATAATGTGAAACAAGTGAATTGCCTGGCCTGGTCGCCAAATTGGCCGCGCGGGTGCGAGGTACACCATGTCGTGGCCTTTTGTTATTTTTGGTTCGCCAGGTCAGCGTCACTATTGGCCGACTGGGGTGTTTTATCATCCGAGACAAAGGCAATCTCAGGTTATGCGTTTGGAGGCTTTATGGCCCTGAAATGGTTCAATCAAGAAAACAATCAGATTATCATGCACACCAATGAAGCGGTGTGCTCCACCAAACAAGAAGTGGTCCACAGCGACATTTTTCTTCACATTATTGACCAGTACATCGAGCGATTGCAGAAGTGTGACTCGCCGAAGCTGGCTGCCCTGCCGTTCGATGCGACAACCAGGGAGGGTCGCTACCTGTTGGTCAGCACGCTGCGCAGCCTGTGCGATTTCCCGTTGGAGCGATTGGCGCAATCTCTGCCGCAAGGCGAGGATATTTTGGCCCCTGCTGCCCGACAGGCACTCGATGAGTTTGTCGCCGGACTGTATGATTTTTGGCGGTCTTTCGACCGCTTCCTGGTTCTGCATGGCGAGCCGGGCCCCAGCAGCCTGGACAGCCGCCCCTACCGCGCGTTCAATGCGACAGCCGAGGCGTTAACCCATCTCATCCGCTCGGCGTATCGCGACGTGCGCGAGAACATCACCGGCAGCCACCCGCGCGTGTACCGGCAGGTGGCCGCTGGCTGCAATGTGGCCCTCATTGCCGTCCCACGCGAAAACCAATTGCCGCCGTCCTATCGGCTGATCCTCGACGACGTGCCGTTCATCCGCCAGGTGTGGATCACTCCGCCAATGATCATTGATCCACCGATGAACAAGCGGACCGGCCAGTTTCAGAAGGTGATGCACAATCCGATCGAGGGCCTGAAATTGACACGGCGCGACTGGCTGTGTTACCCGGCGATCGTCGGCCCGCTGACCATCTTCGTCTACTTCCATCAGCGGTTCATTGGCCTGGGCAGCGCGCTGGCGAACCTGTTCGAGCTGGCCACGGACGAACAGGTGGCCGCCGGGCCGGATGCCCTGTACGTGTTTGGCGCGCCGCCGTCTGCATTGGCGAAATTCGGTGAGCTGCCCACCGTGTTCTACGACGACGAGGCCAATGGTTTACTGGTGGCGGCCGTGCCGGGTGAGGACAAATACGGCTATTTCGGCTATCTGAAGAAGATGATCCTGACGTTACACAATATCGTGATGATGAAACGCGGGCGGATGCCCTATCATGGCGCGATGGTGCACATGTTGTTGCGCAACGGCCGCCAGGCCAATATCCTGTTGATTGGCGACACAGCGGCGGGCAAGTCGGAGTCGCTGGAGGCGTTCCGCGTGCTGGGCAGCAACGACATCAGCGAGCTGCGCATCGTCGCCGACGACATGGGCTCATTGGAAGTCACGTCGGATGGTCGTGTGATCGCTTACGGCACAGAGATCGGCGCGTTCGTGCGCCTGGATGACCTGCAGCAGGGCTATGCCTTCGGCCAGATTGACCGCGCCATCATCATGAGCCCGCAAAAAGTGAACGCCCGTGTGGTGCTGCCGGTGACCACCATTGAAGAGGTGCTGCGCGGTTACCCGGTTGATTTCATTCTCTATGCCAACAACTACCAGGAAGTTGATGATCAGCATCCCATCCTGGAGCGTTTCGATGAACTGGAGCGTGCGTTGAAGGTGTTTCGGGATGGCGCGGCTATGGGAAAAGGGACGACCACCTCATCGGGCCTGAACCACAGCTATTTCGCCAACATTTTCGGCCCGCCACAGTACCGCGAGCTGCACGAATCGCTGGCAATCAAGACATTCGACGCCGCGCTGCGGTCGGGCGTGTGGATTGGCGAGCTGCGCACCCGGCTGGCCATCCCTGGCTATGAGACCAAAGGCCCCGAAGAGGCGGCCCGCGCGCTGCTCGAAATCACGACAAACGGGCAGTGGGAGAGAACAACGCCCGAGTTGGCCCATGCGACGGTGTAACCGTCGGTCTGTTGCCTGATCAATTCGCCCCCAACTGGTTGCTGGCGATTTTGGCAGCGAGCTGGCGGCGACAGGGCTCGCAATAGGTCACGTTGACGAAGCTCTCCTCCTCGGCCAACGCCAACCACTCATCCAGCGTTTCGGCCGGGCGCATGGCGCATATACCAGAACAGCCGCCTGGCTCGCCAGGCCGAATGTACGGGATGCCCATGACGCGCCCCACATAATGGGCGACGATGCGGTGCAGGACAAGCGGCCGTTCGTGGCGGACCGGCAGCCGATTCAGAGGTTCGGTGGAAACAATGGCGGCGTGGCCCGGTATCTCTATCCCAATTGCTTCCTGTTGGGCCTGTTCATCATACAACGGATAATGCACAAAAGCCAGGTCGTAGTGTGGCGTGTAGAACTGGTAGGGCTCGTTCCGGACCAGGTTCAGGTACCTCCACGCCAGCAACCGTTGGTTCTCGGCATCGTAGCTCTGGTCTATGTACCACTTGACGCTGCCGTAGGCCTGCCCGGGCAGCGAATCCTGCAAGACCCAGTAGCCGTATGGCTTGACTTCCGGTAAGCCGACCAGGCTGACCGGGTCGGGGTCGGGCATGTATCTAAGGGCCTGGCGCAAGGCATTGTGGATTTCCCGCAGAATCATGACCACTTCGTTGTCCGGGACGCGCTCTGTCCAAGTCACTGACAGGAATTGAAGTCCGACATTCATGCTTGTTCTCTCTGTAGTTGCAGTGCGTGGCGAGCTGCGCCCAGCAGCCCCACTCGAGGGTTCAAGATCACATAAATGGGCACGTCGCTCAGCACGCTCGACAGACGCCCTTTGTTGAAAAAAGGACGGGAGAACCGCTCCGTCTTGAGCAGAGGCACGATGCGCGGTGGTATGCCGCCGCCGAGGTACAGGCCGCCGGTAGCCATCACTTTGAGCGCCAGGTTGGCGGCCTCCGAGCCCAAGATGGACACGAAAATCTCCAGCGTCCTGCGGCAGAGGTCACAAGGCCTCTCCTCGTCCAGCGCGGCTGTGACAATGACCGGCGTCGGGTCATTGGTCGCTGCCAGCCTTTCGGCCAGCCACTCTGGCTCCTGGCCGTAGCCGCTGTCCTTGAGAAAAGCGTAGATGTTGGGCAAGCCGGAGCCGGAACACACTCGCTCGTAGCTGACATGGCCGAAACGTCTCATGAGGTAGCGCAACATATCCAGTTGCAGCTCATCCAGCGGGCCGAAATTGGTGTGTCCGCCCTCGGACGGGTGCGCCTCATACCGATGCCCGTTCCAGGTCAGAAACGCCTCGCCCAGGCCCGTGCCAGGCGCAATGATGGCAATTGTCCCCGTTGGGACTGGCTTCCCAGTGTGCAGAACCTCCAGGTCATCTGCGTCCAGAATCGTCACGCCTTCGGCGATGGCCTGGAGGTCATTTAACAGGTGGACGGCGGAGAACGCGAACTGCGCCTTCAAACGAGCGGCATCTATGACCCACGTCAGGTTGGTGACCCGGGCGCGCCCCTCCACGACCGGGCCGGCCACTCCCAGAGCGGCGTAGGCGGGCCGCTCGCCCCATTCCCCCAAAAACTCTTTGAGGATGTCTTCCAGGCACAAGTAGTCCTGGCTGGGAAAAGTCCTTTCCAGCACAGGCGACTTCAAACCGTCGTCGCCAGTGAAAACTGCCAATGTGGTCTTGGTGCCGCCAATATCGCCAGCCAACAGCATGACACGTCTCCTCCGGGCAAGCGTGCGCCGCCCAACATCGGCTTTCGATTATAGCATGTTTCACACACAGAACAAACACCGCTGCTTATTCAAGCATACACAGCGCGACTCGTCTCAGAGTCGTAGGGCAGGTTTCCAAACCTGCCGCCGTAGGTCAGGTATGGAAACCCGACCTACGGCTACGTCATGCTGAGCGCAGCGAAGCACCACATTTCACGATGCACAACGAGATTCTTCGCTGCCCCTTCGCTGCGCTCAGGACTTTGGCTCAGAATGACGGCCAGAGCCATTCGTCGGCTATCGAAAACGGCGTAAGCATCTGTTCCCTTCAATTTCGGATGCACCCCTTATTCAAGCATGCACTGCGCCACTCGTCTCAGATTCTCCAGGTAGAGCCTGAACGCCTGGCGTCCGCGTTCGGTCAGACGGCAGACGGTGGACGGCATTTTGTCGCGGAAAGTCTTTTCGATTTCCACATAACCTGCCTTTTCGAGCCGGGCCAGGTGCGACGACAGATTTCCCTTGGTCAGCCCGGACTCGCCCAACAGGTAAAGAAAGTCCGCACTGTCCATAGCGTAAAGCATGGTGATCAACATCAGGCGCGCTGGTTCATGGATGA
Organism: Anaerolineae bacterium; assembly: GCA_034435095.1. Lineage (GTDB taxonomy): Bacteria > Chloroflexota > Anaerolineae > DAOTYC01 > DAOTYC01 > DAOTYC01. The sequence continues at coordinate 15,208 of DAOTYC010000162.1, forward strand.
CGCGGTCCACCTGGCCGATGCGCCGGAATTCTGTCGCCATAGCACACCTCCCCTGACACAAACGAGTCTGTGAGATAGACCAATCAAGGACACTATACCACACCTGAAGCGTAAAGGCAAGTCAACAGAATACATGTGCGGATCAACACAATGAATTTGGCACAATCGCCTGCGGCGCGGGCGGACTGCCCTCGGTCCACGGCCAGCCGGTGCGGCCCGCCGGCGGAGGCGGCAGGTCAGGGAGTTTGGGAACACTCACAGCCATTTCTCTCAGCCAAAATGCGCCCGTGAATCAATTCTTGTCCAGAATAGGTCAATTACGTACCCGGGTCATTCGAGTTCCGCTGCTGCTGATAGAATACCTTCACGTACCCGTTCCGAAACACGGAAGCCGGATTGTTGCAAGGCATCCAACAGAAGCTTGATCTGTGGAATAAGGCCGCGGCGCTTGGCACGAAGCAGCAAACCCAAAGTACCAATAACAGGTATTTCCAGGGAGATGGCCAAGCGGCGGGCCGCTAAATCGTCGAGGAGCAGCTCCGCCGCATTCAACTCAACAGCCAGGGCAATCGCTTCACGCTCTCCGGGGCCCAGTCGCATAGCAGCCAGCCGCGTACTGACGGTCTGCGTGATGGCCACTGCTTCTACCCATTCTGGAAGCGGCCGATCGGCAAAAACCTCGCGCTTCACCGCGAACGGAATCATAACCCTCTCAAAGAGGGCCGGTAGGAGATGTAAGTGCTCTACCCGCTCCAGCGCGATCAAAGGACTGGAATCTGCCACTACCGGCCGCTGGTTCATTCTGACTTCAATGCCTGGCTCACCTCGTCTGCCAGCTCCAGATCATCCATGTCGAAGTAAGGAATGCCCAGGCGACTTGCATAGCGGATGAACTCGAATCGTTCCAGGCCCAGAAGTTCCGCCGCTTTCCCGCTGGAGATTTCACGCCGCCGATACAGCTCCAGAACAGCCACCTCTTTCACTGCTTGCTGCGGGTGCTGATAGAACGGTCGAAAAAGCTCCCAAAGCTCACGGTCCAGTTCCACAGTAATAGTCTTTGGCATCAATTCCCGCGTCCTCCCTGCTCGGTAATACGACCTCTCCTAAACTTATCACTGAATCAAACGTCGCTTGCGCACCAAGCGCAGCGATAATTTTAGCATATCTTGAGGGAGGAACAACACCATGAAATTCGCACAATCGCCTGCGGCGCGGGCGGACTGCCCTCCGTCCACGGCCAGCCGGTGCGGCCCGCCGGCGGAGGCGGCAGGTCAGCGGGGGGGCGGGGAAGGTCACCCGATACATCTCCTTTGGGAAGCTGAGCCAATCCCTCTGCGCCCAAAGCCTGCAT
>DAOTYC010000163.1:0-30553 GCA_034435095.1 Anaerolineae bacterium
GAAACACCGTCCTCTCCCGTCATGCTGAGCGAAGCGAAGCATCTCGCGCCGCCTGTGAAGCTGAGATTCTTCGGCGCTGGCGCGCCTCAGAATGACGCGGCAGGGTAGTTTCTTATTAGCGAAGCGAAGAATCTCAACGCCTGCCAGCGCGAGATGCTTCGCCTGCGGCTCAGCATGACGGGGGCGGTAGCGAGGCTGTGGCCCTGCCGCCCGATCCGTCCTATCCTGCGCATCCGCTGTTCTCCGCGGCTCAGCATGACGGGGGCGGGGGCGGGGTGAGATTGTGTAGAGACGTCGCAATGCAACGTCTCTATGCGGATGAGGAGGGGTAATGATGTGGCATTGGAAGTCTGATTGGCGTGTGGTGTTGGTGTTGATCGGGTTGCTGGCGGTGTGGCGGTTGGCCGGGGCGGCGCCGCCAACGCCGCAAGCGGTGGACGAGGCCGGGCCATCGGCCGATATGGCGCGGGGCAAAATCGCGTTCTCGCTGTACAATCCGGGGCGAGAAGTCTACGAGGTGCAGGTCGTCACGGCAGACGGGCAACAACGATGGATTGTGACGGCTGAGCAGTCGGTGAGCGAGCCGGCGCTGTCGCCCGATGGGACGCGGATAGCCGTGCGCGGCTGGGACCGCTACCGCGGCATCCAGTCCTTTGATCTGTACGGCCAGAATCAGGCCGGGATCAGCGGTTACCACGAGGATTCCAGGCCGGATTGGGGGGACGGCGGCGATGTGATTTTGTGCTCGCAGCGCGAGTCGGACCGCCGCTGGCGGCTGTATCGGAATGGCGCCGATACGGAGATCAAGTTCACCAATCAGGATGGCCTGGTCGAGTCGTTGATTGGCGAGGACCCGGCCTGGTCGCCCGGCCAGCGGTACATCGTGTATCGCGGCTGCGATTTTGACCTGAACCGCTGTGGATTGCGCACGGTGGCCAGCGAAGGCGCCATCCCACAGATACTGACGCTGGAGCCGTCCGACACAGCGCCGGACTGGTCGCCCGATGGCACAACGATTGTGTTCATGTCGCAACGGAGCGGCAATTGGGACCTGTATACCTTGCAGGTTGATGGACAGGGGCGGCTTGCGCCAGGGGCGCAGCCAGTTCGGTTGACCGATGGCCCATCGAACGAGATGTTGCCGACCTGGTCGCCGTGGGGCGATGCCCTGGCGTTCGTGTCGGACAGGAACGGCGTCTGGGCGATTTACATCATGCGGCCGGATGGCCGCGACGCGCGCCAGGTGGCCGACATAGGCGGGACGTATGACCCGCCGCTGTGGTCGTCGGAGTATGGCGGCCGCGGCGTGACCAATGAGCAGATCAGTTGGGGCAGATGAACGCCATCATGGTCGCCTGACTGTGATGCGAGATGCTTCGGCTTTCTGCAGCGACACGTGGTAGCCCCGCACGATGATTTCGATGGGGCCTTCAGGCGATGGGACGCTGACGACCTGTATTCTGGCGCCCGGCACGACGCCGAGTTCGAGCAGGAACCGCCGCAGCCCGGCTTCGCCGCCGACCTGCAACACTTCGGCTTCCTGGCCGGCGGGCAGGTCGGCCAGGGTGAGGCTGTTGTGTTCGGCTGTCGTCGCGGGCGTCTGATCATCTTCCTCCGCTCGAAGATGGTCCGATTGCACCCCGTGTGGACAGGGCGACAATAGCTGTCCGGTTTCGATGAAGTAGCGAAAGCCAGCGAGCCAGGGCGGCTCTTCGTCATAAGGGCAGGCCTCCATGAACTCCAGGAACTGAATGATGCGCGCGATGGTCTGTGGGCTGAGCCAGTGCTCCATTTCACAGGCATCCTGAGCTGAGGTGGTTTCATCGAGGCCGAGGAATTCGTGCAGAAAGCGAAAAAGCAGCCTGTGTCGGCGGTGGATGGCCTCAGCCAGCTCAAGGCCTTGCGCGGTCAGCTCGACATGGCCGTAGTACTCGTGGCGCACCAAACCATCCGCGGCCAGTTTCTTGACCGCGGTGGCGACAGAGGGCGCCTTGACCTGCAAGTGACCCGCCAGATCTCTGACGCGGACGATGCCCTGTTTCAGGCCAAGGACCAATATTGCTTCCAGATAGTCTTCGTTGCTCCGACTTAGACCGACCACCATGACCTTTTGTGAGACGTGAAAAGAGTAAAAAAAGTTATACGCTGTTAACAATTTTAACTGATATTTATGGGAAGGTCAAGTGGCGTCGGCTGGCTTTGGTTTTAACAGATAGTCCGGGCGCAAGCTACTTAACGATGCCCATGAACGACTTCAGCGTCGGACCTTTGCCTTTTTCCGGCACCTCGCCCACGTTCTTCATCAGGCGCAATATCCAGTAGCCGACGAACGCGGTCGCGGCCACTCCGGCCAGGGCGATTTGAGTGGCGTCTACGACCGGCTCGACGGTGATGCCTTCCCGTGAGACGACGATCACTGCCACAGAGCGAGACCGGATGAAGCCTGCACCGCCGCCTCCGCCGCCCGCATTGGCTTCCTTCTCCTCAGCTTCTTCGTCGGCCTCGCCGTATCCGACGCCGAACCCCGAAGCGCAGATCACTTCGGCGGCGGGGATCAGGGTCTTGTCATTTACCTGGATAGGGTCGCCGAAACAGGTGTCGGCGCGGGCGACCGATAGGAACCGGCCGTATATGTCAAGAATGGTCTGCCGGACTTTATCGAATGGGTCGGGTCGTTCATCTGACGTCTCTTGTGACATATTTCACCTCCATTTGGTGGTCGGATACTACGATTAAGCAGTCAGCAATCAGCCTTCAGCATCTCATGGAGAATTGTCGTCGCAGGCGTTGTAGGGCGCGGGCCGAATTCCCACGCCCCAGACAGGCGCGACAGACTGGTGGCTGACTGCTGCCAATGGCTCACTGTTCACTTGCGCCTGGCGACTGCGCCCAGCACCAGGCGGAAAACGACTGCTGCGGCCAGAATGCTGAGCACTGCGCGCAGGGTCTCATCGCGGACGGGATAGTGACGGTAGATGCCTTCGCCAATTTCCTCAGTTATGGCCGTCGGCCGGTTCCAGATGAAGCCCCCGCCACCGCCTGTCCGCGCGCCGCCGAGGCGCACGACCTGTGACGAGGGGATCAGTTTCCGTCCGGCGACGATGAACGGCTCGCCGCGCACAGTCTCGATATGGATGTATCGCCTCAGGACCGCGAGCAGCCAGGCCACAGTGTCTTGAAGCGTCATGGTCTATCTTCACCCTCCCAGTTTGAACTGCTTTCCTCGCCGGGCAGTGCGGCACCCGTTCTGGATGTCCAGCTTTCGTCCTGCGCTTCTTCAAACGCCTCGGCGATTGCCACTTCGCGGTTGGCAGCGGGTTCACCGATCAGGGGCGCGGAAGCCGTCGGTGGAGCTGAATCGGCGGGGCTTTGAACCATCGGCTGACCGGCAAGGCTTTGCCTGCCGGGCCACCACACCTCACGAAGCCAGAGCCACAGCGCGCCCAGCCCGAACAGCGTCACCACTAAACCGATGATCCAGCCGACTACCGGGATAGACGTTACTATGACGAACACCACAACGCCCAGAACGGCCGGCCAGACGGGCCCGCTGGCCTGTCGAGAGTTCGCTTTCTCCAATAGCCATCGGCCAAAGCAGTGGGCCGCGATGACTTTGGTGATGTAAGCAGTGACCAGGCCAAATATCACCGCCGCCAGGCCCTGCAGAAGCAGAGCGGTGCTGATAAAATAGCCCTGCAGCCCGCCAAGCGTCAGAATGCCCAGCAAGATGCCGATGCCAATGATGATGACAAAGATGATCGGCATGGCGACGAAGAAGATGATCTCGATGAGACAGCCCCAACCCAGGCTGGGCCACAGTTTCTCTCGGAGCTTACGGGCCACATCAGGCGCGATAGGCAGCAGCCAGGCCAACAGGAGCACGAACACGATCAGGACGATAAATCGCCGCAGAAAATCAATGAACCACCACAGCGCGCCGAGCAGAAGACCCGCCGCCCCGCGAGCCTCGGGCGCCACCTTTTCCACCTCTGGGGCCTCCGGAGTCACCTCAGGCACAGGCGTCTGAAAGACTTGTTCCGAGATCTTGGCGCCTGGCGAAATGATCCCCTCAGCCGGGCTGGTGTAGGCGAGTTTGCCGTTGATGGTCGCGGTGTCAGCGATGTACAGGCCTGAGGGCAGCAGAGGCATGGGCAGGAACTGAGCCAGAGGCGCGATTTGTTCGGGCCCCGCTTCTGGCGCGCTGACCTCGACTGTCACATTGCCGCCGATGCTGCCGCTAATTTTCAGGGCATCCAGGCTGGCGGCCAAGTTGCCGTCCAGGCGGCCGGCGAATTCGGCCTGACGGATGAGCAAATAGGCGTCGCCGCCGATCTGGCTGCCGGAGCGGGCAATGAAACTGAACCCGGCGGCATTCACGTCGTCGGTTATCTGGCCCTCTTCAAAGATTTGTATATCAAAAGCGGCCAGGCGAGCGTCGTCCCCGACCTTGCCCTTGACCACAATAGTCTTGGCAGCAACAATGGCATCGCCTTTGACTTCGCCGTTGATCCGAACTTCTGCGCCCGTGGCAATCAGGTCGCCATTCACCGTGCCGTCAATGATAATGGTTTCGCCAAAACAATAGAGGTCGTCTGGGATGACTTCGTCTGCTGCAACCTTCACATCTTTTCCGCTGCGGGTTTCGCCAGCCAGAGCGGGCATGACCACCGCCGCGCTGGACAGCAGCAGGACCACGATCAACAGGGACGCTACGAACCATTGCACTTTCTTACGAGACATTGTTGCTGCTCCTTTCTGTGGGTGAGCGACCAAGATGAACGTACCGGGTCATTTCCATAAAAGATACGATGAAACAGCACAGACCTGTTATACATTCTACCATAATTATCATAAATGCGTCAAATCATGCGTTCAAATGGGGTGCATCCAGAATTTCAGGTGAGTTAACAGAAGCCTCAACTGCGTCATGCTGAGCCGCCGCCCCGCCGCCCCCGTCATGCTGAGCGCAGCGAGGCATCTCATTTAAGTCCAGATTATGCCTCTGCTGGAACCGGCTGCAAGCCCAGCCAACTGTCGGGCAACACCAGGCTTAGCACGCGGCGCAGGCCCAACGTGCCCAGCACGTTCAGCAGGAACGCCACAAATCCCACCGCGATAAGCAGGCTGAAGGCCAACGCGACCAGCATGTAGGGCTGGAACTCCCCGTTGGCGTACAAAGTGCGGCGCAACATGCCGTGCGCCCCGGCCAGGCCCATCGAGTAGGTCATGCCCAGCGTGCCGATGACCCAACCCCACAGGTGGATGTTGACCAGCGCGTTGTTGGGCACCTCCAATTTGGTCAACAGCGGTAACAGAGCGTAGATCACCGCGAATAGCAACGAACCCAGGCCGCCCAGCAACAGGAAGTGGGCATGTGGGCCGATGACCCATTGGGTGTTGTGCACAATCAGGTTCAGGCCGGTGTTGGCCTGGATCAGCCCGGCCACCCCACCGACCGAAAAGCCGAACAGCGAGGCCATGACAAACTTCAACGCCGGCGTGAAACGCAGCGGACGGGCCAGCCAGATGGTCATCATCACGGCAAAGATGGTCAGTCCCATGGTGAAGAACTCGCCCCAGGTGACGAACTGGCCGGACAGCAGGCGCATGAAGCCCGGTTGCGGCATATCCGAAAGCAGGTGATGGCTCCACACAAACATCGAGACCAGCAAATCGAACAGGATGACCGTGCGCACCACCGTCTCGCCATACAGTTTGCGCCCGGTGAGCAGCGGCGTGAGCAGGTACCATGTGCCGGCGGTATACATCAGCACATTGCCATCGGCGACCATGTCCAGCCCCCACCAGAACCAGTTCTTATACAGCAAGGCATCCACTGAGGCCGGGTTGAACCTCACGTTGGCCAGCAAGGCGGGCAATCCATAGATGAGGATCAACACCCCGGCGGTCAGCAACACGACGGCGTTGATCACCGTGTCAATTGAGCCGCGGCCCACCGCTACCAAAAAGACCGGCAGCTCGGTGTAGCGCGGATGGTCGTCGCGCACTTTGATGCCCAGCCGACGCAGGATGACCGGGATACCAAAGGCCGAACGTAGAAATTCCCAGAAGTTGTAGGGGTGTGGGTTGCTCTTGCTCAGCACGGTGGCGAATAAATTGAAGGCAAACAACAATACATTGGCCTCGATGAGGATCAGCCCGAAGCCGAAAGCCACGCTGCCCGCCAGCGGCGTGCGGTCATAACTCACCGGCAGCGGCCAATAGAGCGTGTAAAGTGCGTTGAATAGCCCGAAAAACCCTGACGCCCAGCAAATCATGACGCCAGCAATCTGCAGCACGAAATTGACCGGGACCAACGCCCTGTAGCGTATGGGTTTCTGCAGCAGGAAGGGCACCAGAAAATAGAACGCGCCCATGACGCACATGTAGGCGAAGCCGTAGATGCCGACAATAGGGTGCGCCGTGAGCATGGCGTAGAACAGCTCAGCGACCGATGCGCCAGCCATCTCGCCCGGCCGTAACGCACTCATGGTCGCCTCGAAGCCATGCAGCAAATCGGACGAGAACAACTGGGTGCGCATCAGGATACCCTCGAAGCCGGAAAGGGCGAGGAACAACAGGCCAACCACGGCAAAGCGCAACGTCCATTTCTCCAACCAGCCTATCCTTACCATTTACTGTTTCCTCCTAAAGTTATGTAAACAACTTGACGACGAACCAGCAGCACAGTGTTCTGCCGACGGGCACAGGTCTAAGGCGTGACCCGAATCGCGTCGGCCACGAACATCTCCGGATGCCGCGGCCCGGAGTATTCCGTCGAGCGGACGCTGTAGACGCCTGGCTCGTCGAACTTCCAGCGGATGCGGTTCTCGTGGCCCGGCAGCACCTGCATCTGGAAGAGCATGGCGCCCGATGGTCGGAACACGCCAAATCCATAGGTCACATCTTTAGAGGTGGCCATGAATTCGACCAGCTCGTTTTGCTTTATCTCGATGCCTGTCGCCGGCAGGCCGATCTGGTAGTTCTCGAAGGTGACCTCCACCCGCCTATCCGGCGTCGCCTGGCCCCACAAGTTCCACCGCTGCCAGGGCACCAACGGCGACAAAGTGACCACGTTGAAAACCAAGAAGACCACGACCAGGAAAATCAGCCACAGAAACTCTTTTCTTTCCACGTGTACTCACCCCCCTTTGGCCCCCACTCTGGAGACAAACCACAGCATGAACAGCCCGATAAGCACCAACAGCACAGAATACACCACCCAAATCAAATCCGTCGCATACATCCTCCCTGTTCACCTCCTTTTTGTAGGATGCATTTCATACTCCTTCTTTCGTGTCTCTACGGCTCTTGTCCCAACTGATCACATACCACACCCGGATCGCCCGCTGGGGGCAGATCTCCTCGCACTCAGCACAATAGGTACAGTCCTGCGGCCGGGCGATGAACGGCCCATCAGCGCCCATGTCTACAGCCACCGCCGGACATAGCTCCACACAGCGTCCGCAGCGGTCGCAGCGTGCCAGGTCAATCTCGGGCACAGCCCAATCTCTTGCCATAGGTCACCCCTTCGAACAGTTCCTGTCTTCTAGTGTAGTAGAATCGATCGATCTTGTATACGACAAAAGTCGCACGGTACCGTACTAAACTGGTATGAAAATGTCCCCCCCGTCATCCTGAGCTCCCTCACGGCGCGTGGGCGCGCCGCTCATGGGCGAAGAAACGCCGCCCTATCCCGTCACGCTGAGCCGCAATAGTTATTTCTCCTTGACTTTTCTGCCGTATTCTGCTATATTTCATAGCGGCAGGGAGCATATTCGCAGATAGACCTCTAAGGAAGGGGTATCCTCGGATACCCCTTATCATTGTCTCAAGGTGAGGAACAGGGCAAGCATGTCAATACCGATCATTCGAGAGGTGGAGCAGGCGCGCGCGACCATCTTGAAACGGGTGCCATTCGACGACGTTAAAGTGCCCACACACATCGCCAAAAAATTGACTCAAGTCTTTGGCAAGCCGCTGACGCCCGTGCAGGCCGTGCAACAAATCATCGCCGATGTCCGCCGGTTCGGCGACCAAGCGGTTATCGGTTACACCCGGTTGTTGGATGGCGCCTCGCTGAGCCAGCTCCGCGTAAGCGAACAGGAGATCGAGCAGGCCTGGAATGAGACGCCCCCTTCATTGCGTGCCTCACTCGAATTAGCCGCGGAACGAATTCGCGCGTTTCACCTGGCGCAGAAAGAGCGGCAGGTCAAATCGTGGGTGGAGCAGAAGAATGGCAGCCACCTGGGCCAGGTCATGCGGCCCATGTCCAGGGTCGGAGTGTACGCGCCCGGCGGCTCAGCCGCTTATCCCTCCTCCGTGCTCATGGCTGCCATACCGGCGCGAGTTGCTGGGGTACAGGAAGTCATCCTGGTCACTCCCCCTTCCCGCACAGGCAGGCTGCATCCCGCCGTATTGAGCGCGGCCCGTATCGCCCAGGTCAATGCCGTGTTCAAGGCCGGCGGGGCACAGGCCATCGCTGCCCTGACCTACGGCACGGCCACCATACCGCGCGTGGACAAAATCTGCGGGCCAGGCAACCTGTTCGTGATGCTCGCCAAGCGACAGGTATACGGTCTGGTGGGGCTCGACGGCCTGCCCGGCCCGACCGAAACGCTGATCGTCGCCGATCACACGGCCAACCCCGTATGGGTCGCCGCAGATTTGATTGCCCAGGCGGAACATGACGCGCTGGCTTCGGCGATCCTGCTTACTCCCTCTGCCGAACTGGCCCTGAAGACGCAAGCAGCCGTGGTCAAGCAATTGCCCGACCTGCCCCGACAGGAGGTCGTCCTGCAGTCGTTCCAGCAACAGGGAGGCATCGTGCTCACCGAGTCGCTGGAGCAGGCCATCGAACTGGCCAACGAGTACGCGCCTGAGCACCTGTGCCTCGTCGTGGAAGACCCGCTGAGCTGGTTGAACCGCGTACACAACGCCGGCGGAATTTTTCTCGGAGAGTATTCCTCCGAAGCACTGGGCGACTACGTGGTCGGGCCAAGCCATATCATGCCAACCGGCGGCTCGGCCCGCTTTGCTTCCGCGTTAACCGTTTTGGACTTTGTTAAGGTCATCAACATCTTCGACGTAAGCCCGCAGGAGGTACAGGCCCTGTCGCCCACCGCCGCTGAGATAGCCGACTCTGAAGGCCTGACGGGACATGCCAACGCGGTACGCTGCCGGCTCAGGGTGGGAAAATGAAATCTGTTGTACAAGTGCCTGGCTCGGTCGTCGAGGGCCAAAGCTTCGAGCCAGCCGAATTCATCGCTCAGCTCGTCCGCCCAGACATCGCCGGCCTGGAGGAATACACGCCCATTGCGCCCTTCGAGGTGCTCAGCGCACGGCTGGGTTTCGCCCCCGACCGTATCACCAAGCTGGACGCCAACGAGAATCCATACGGGCCATCGCCCAAAGCCGCGCAAGCCATCGCCAATTTTCCGTACAAACACATCTACCCCGACCCCGGCCAGACGCTGCTGCGCGATGGCCTGGCGAAATACCTGGGCCTCGACAAGGAACACATCCTGTGCGGCAACGGGTCGGATGAGCTGCTCGACCTGATCTTGCGGCTCGTGATTGAGCCCGGCGACGCCGTCATCAACTGCCCACCGACGTTTGGCATGTACTCATTTCTGGCCGGCGTGTGCGGCGCGCGCGTCGTCGAGGTCCCCCGCCGCGCCGACTTTTCCGTCGCCGTCGAGGCCATCGAAGCGCAGTTCGATCAGCGGCCGACCGCCGGACGCATCAAGGTCATCTTCATCTGCCGCCCCAACAACCCCGACGGCAGCATGGTCCCGCAGGCCGGGCTGCGTCGCCTGCTCACATTGCCGGCCCTACTCGTGGTTGATGAGGCCTATGTCGAGTTCAGCGGGCAGGAGAGCGTCGCCCATTGGGTGCCCGAGTATCCCAACCTGGTCGTCTTGCGCACGTTCAGCAAATGGGCCGGGCTGGCCGGCCTGAGGATCGGCTATGGGCTGTTCCCCCTGCCCCTGATGAAGCACCTGTGGAAGATCAAACAGCCTTACAACATCAACGTCGCTGCTCAGGCGGCTGTATTGGCGTCGCTGGACGACGTGGATTACCTGCTCCGTAATGTGCAACGCATCATCGCCGAGCGGGAACGCCTCTACCGTTTGCTTCAGACCGTCGCTTACCTGCGGCCCTATCCCAGCCGCTCCAATTTCATTTTATGTCGTGTCGTGGGGCGGAGCGCTCAAGAACTTAAACAAAACCTGGAGAAGCGTGGCGTATTGCTCCGCTACTACAACAAGCCTGGCCTGGACGACTGCATACGGGTCAGTGTGGGCACGCCTGAGCAGACCGATATTCTAATGGACGTGCTCCAAAACTTACGCTAAGGAAGGATCAAAAATGGCAATCACTCAGCAACTGGTTTCAGTCAAATGTCCGTTCTGCGGACACCAAATGTCCGCGCCGGTCGACAGCATCATTGACGCCGAACAACGGCCGGACCTCAAGGTCAGGTTCTTGCAGGGGCAACTCAACGTATTTCAATGCCCGAGATGCGGCAATGCCATGGGCCTGACCACGCCCATTCTGTATCATGACGGGTCAAAGCAACTGTTGTTCTGCCTGACGCCGGCCAACGCCAATCTGCGGGGCGCCGACATACAGAAGACCATCGGCACCCTGACCAACGCCTTGATGAACAGCCTGCCGCCAGAGAAACGCAAGGCCTATCTGTTTCAGCCCAGAATGTTCCTGACCGCCGAAAGCATGGCCGAAGCGATCCTGGAGGCCGACGGGATTACCAAAGAGATGATCGCGGCACAGAAAGCCAAGATCGCGCTGATTGACGAACTGTTGCAGGCCCGCGCCGATCAGGAGAAGCTGAAGTCTCTGGTGACTCAGAACAAAGCCCTGCTGGACGCCGAGTTCTTCCAAATGCTGTCCAGCCTCATCGCCGCAGCCCGCACCGAACCCCAACGCAAGGCGGCGCAAGAGCTGACCGATCTATACATCGCCCTGCTGCCGCTGACCGAAGTCGGCCAGGAAATCTTGAAAGCCGAGAAGCAATACCGTGAAGAGATCATCGCCGCCAAAGACGAGCTGCTGCGCCGGCTCGTGGCGGCCCAAGATGACGCCGAGGTCGAGGAGCTGGTGCGGGTCGGGCGGCCATACATGGACTACGCCTTCTTCCAGGACCTGACGGCCCAGATCGAAGCCGCGCCGCCCAAAGAAGCGCAACGTCTGACCAGACGGCGGGAGCAGATTCTGGCGATCGCCGAAAGACAAGATGACGAGCTCAAGAAAGCGCTCCAGGAACGGGCCGACCTGTTGAGGCGGCTGTTGCAGGCCGCCGATATCGAGGCCATCCTGCAGGAATCGCTGCCCTTGCTGGATGACACGTTCTTCTCAATCCTGTCGGCCAACCTCCAGCAGGCCGCTCAGACCGGCCAGCGCAATGCCGTCCAAAAACTGCGTCAGATCGGCGACCGGGCCATGCAACTGGTGCGCGACAATGCCCCGCCGGTCATCAAGCTGGTCAATCGCCTGATGGAAACCAGGACTGCCGAAGAAACAGAGCAGGTGCTCAAAGAAAACCTGGACCAGATTGGGCCGGAGTTCTTTGAAATGGTAGATGCGCTGGCCGATGAACTGGGTGAAATGGGCCAGACCGCAGCCTCGCAGCAGCTCCAGGACATCATTCAGCGGGCCGAAGCATTGGTCGGAGGGAAATGACCATGCGCAAATCAAGCGTTTACCGGCAGACCCGCGAGACCGACGTGCGCCTGGAGCTCAATCTGGACGGCGAAGGACGCTATGAACTGATCACCGGCATCCCCTTCCTGAACCATCTGTTGTCCCATGTGGCCGTACACGGCCGATTCGACCTCAGCATCGAGGCCAAAGGCGACCGCGAAGTGGATGACCATCACACCATAGAAGACATTGGCATCTGCCTGGGCAGCGCATTGAAGGAAGCACTGGCAGACAAACGGGGCATCGTGCGCTATGCGCACTGCCTCCTGCCCATGGACGAAGCCCTCGTGCTCATGGCCGTTGACATCTCAGGCAGAGGGATGCTGGCTTACGATGTGTCCTTTCCCCAGCCGACTGTGGGCCAGTTTCACACCGAACTGGTGCGCGAATTCCTGCGCGCGCTGGCCGCGAACGGGGGCCTCACCCTTCACGTCAGGCTGCTCAGCGGGGTGAACACGCACCACATCGCGGAAGCCGTTTTCAAGGCATTGGGCCGCTGCCTGGGCGAGGCTGTCCGCCTCGACCCGCGTCGGCTGGAGGCCGTCCCCTCTACCAAGGGCGTGCTCGAGTGAGAGGACGGGTGCCTCGGCACCCTTGCCACATAGAGGTTTGGTCTTGAGATGATCGCAATTGTAGATTATGGCGTGGGAAACCTGCGCAGCGTACAGAAAGCGATGGAGCGCGTCGGCGTGCGCGGCATCGTGACCGGCGAGCGAAGCCTGATCCGCCAGGCGCGAGGGATCATCCTGCCCGGCGTGGGCGCGTTTGGCGATGCCATCAACACCCTCCGGCGGGCTGGCCTGGATGAAGTGGTTCTGGAATGCGTGGAGAGGCGGGTGCCCTTGCTGGGCATCTGCGTTGGGATGCAAATGCTTTTCGACGAAAGCGAGGAGATGGGGCGCCATCGTGGGCTGGGTATCCTGCCCGGCAGCGTCGTCCGCTTTGCCCCCGGCTTGAAAGTGCCGCACGTCGGCTGGAATCAGATCTACCCACGGGCGGCCGCCGCGGGCCGGCCATCGCCACTGCTGGCAGGCATCCGCCCGGACGACTACGCCTATTTCGTGCACTCTTACTATCCCGTGCCGGCCGACGAAAACGTGGTGCTGGCAACCACCGAGTACGGCGTCGAATTCGCCTCGGCGGTCGGCGTCGGGCGGGTGTTTGGCATCCAGTTTCACCCGGAGAAGAGCCAGGACATCGGGCTGAGGATACTGAAGAACTTTGCGGAGGTTGTCGAGCGGGCATGATTGTGTTTCCGGCCATTGACCTGCGCCAGGGGCGGTGCGTGCGCCTGTATCAGGGCCAGGTTGAGCACGAGACCGTCTTCTCGGACAATCCCATCGCCGTCGCCCATCACTGGGCCGAGCAGGGCGCGGCCTGGCTGCACATCGTCAACCTGGACGGCGCGTTGGGCGAGGATTCGCTCAACGCGGCCATCATGGCCGACATCGCCGCCAGCGTCAGCATTCCGATTCAGTTCGGTGGCGGGCTGCGCACCCTGCACGACATCGAATTGGCCCTGTCGTTGGGCCCGGCGCGGGTCATCCTCGGCACAGTGGCGGTGCGCAATCCTCGCCTCGTGCTGGAGGCGGTCCGCCGTTTTGGGGCGGAGGCCATCGTCATCGGCATTGACGCCGTGGATGGCCGCGTCGCCACGCATGGCTGGCGCAACGTCTCGTCCGTATCGGCGATAGACCTGGCCCGCCAGATGGCTGACCTGGGCGTGCTGCGCGTCGTCCACACCGACATCCGGCGCGATGGCACCTTGGGCGGGGTCAATGTCGAAGCCTGCACAGAGATGGCGCGGGCCTCTGGCCTGCGGGTCATCGCCTCTGGCGGGGTGGCCGGCCCGCAAGATATCCGGCGGCTGGCGGCGGTCGAGGGGCAAGGCATTGAAGGCGTGATCATCGGCCAGGCCCTCTATACCGGCGCGATTTCCCTGCCCCAGGCCATCCGCCTGGCGCAGGGTGCGGCCGAATAGGCGGCAGGTGAGAACAGCGGATGCGCAGGAGACGACGGATCGGGCGGCTGAGCCGCTGAGCCGCGGCCCATCCCGTCATGCTGAGCCGCAGGCGAAGCATCTGCCGCAGGCGAAGCATCTCGCGCGGCACGGGGCGCAGAGATTCTTCGGCGCTATCGCGCCTCAGAATGACGGGCGCAGCATAGTCCCCTTGTGGACGCTACGGCCGCCAACCCGGCGGCAGGGTTGAAACCTGCGCTACGGCTGGACGCAACCATTGACGTGGAAGGAGGGGTCAGGTGTTAGCCAAACGCATCATACCTTGTCTGGATGTGAAAGACGGGCGGGTGGTCAAAGGCGTCAACTTCGTCAACCTGCGCGATGCCGGCGACCCGGTGGAACAGGCCATCGTGTACGATCGCGAACGCGCCGATGAACTGGTCTTCCTGGACATCACCGCCTCGCATGAACAGCGTGACATCGTGATTGACATGGTGCGGCGCGTGGCCGATTCGGTGTTCATCCCCTTCACTGTGGGCGGCGGCATCCGCACAGTGGAAGACATCCGCGCCATTTTGAAGGCGGGCGCGGACAAGATCTCGATCAACAGCGCGGCGATCAAAACACCGTCGCTGATCACCGAAGGGGCCAGCCGTTTCGGCAGCCAGTGCATCGTGGTCGCCATTGACGCCAAACGCGAAGACGACCATTGGGAGGTGTACATCAATGGCGGGCGCATACCCGTCGGGCGCGACGCGGTTGACTGGGCGCGCGAGGCCGAAGCACGCGGCGCGGGCGAAATCCTGCTGACCAGCATGGACCACGACGGCGCGCAGGATGGCTACGACCTGGAGCTGACCCGCGCCGTGGCCGACGCCGTCTCCATCCCGGTCATTGCCTCCGGCGGCGCGGGCCAATTGGAGCACTTTCACCAGATTCTGACCGAGGGGGGCGCATCGGCCGCGCTGGCCGCGTCGCTGTTCCATTACAGGCAACTGTCCATTGCCGAGGTCAAGAATTACCTGCATCAACATGGGGTGCCGGTCAGGCTATGAACGACACGAGCAGGCCGACCAACGCCGAATGGCAGCCGCCCGATGACCCGATCGCGGCAGTGAACTGGGGTGAAAGCGGGCTGATCCCGGCCATCGTGCAGGACGCCGCAACCGGCCAGGTGCTGATGCTGGCCTATATGAACGCCGAGTCGCTGCGCCTGTGCCTGAGCACCGGCGAAACCCATTTTTGGAGCAGAAGCCGCCAGAGTCTGTGGCACAAGGGCGAAACCTCCGGCCACACGCAGCGCATCGCCGCCATCTGGTACGACTGCGACGGCGATACGCTGCTGGTGCAGGTGCAACCACGTGGCCCGGCCTGCCATACCGGCCGGATGTCGTGCTTTTTCCGTCGCCTGGCATAAGGCCGCCGACGCGCTGTCAACGGGTGTGTAGCGTAGCCCCTCGTGGGCGTCACGGGCACGGCCCTATGCTACGGCTTTCCGTGCAGCGCGAGATGCTTCGCCTGCGGCTCAGCATGACGAGGGAAAGGAGTCATTCTCACATGATCGATGTCAGCATACTGGAAAAACTGGCCGCGGTGATTCAAAGCCGCCAGACGAACCGCCCGGCAGGGTCATACACGACCTATCTGTTCGAGCAGGGGCAGGACAAAATCCTTAAGAAGCTGGGCGAAGAGACCGCCGAGGTCATCATCGCCTCGAAGAACCAGGACAAACGCCCCATCATCTACGAGATGGCCGACCTGGTCTATCATCTGATGGTGCTGATGGCGTTTCACGGGCTGTCATGGCAGGACATTTTCAATGAGCTGGAGGCAAGGTACAAATGATCCGTCGTGCGTTGCTGAGTGTTTGGAACAAGGCTGGCCTGGCAGAGCTGGCGCAGGCCCTGGCCGATTGGGACGTGGAGATCGTCTCCACTGGCGGCACAGCCAAAACCTTGCAGGAAGCCGGCATCGCCGTCCGCACGGTGGAAAGCGTGACCGGCTTCCCTGAAATTCTGGGCGGCCGGGTGAAGACCCTGCATCCCGCGATTCATGCCGGCATCCTGGCGCGCCGCGACCCGGCGCAGTTGGCCGAGCTGGAGCGGCTGTCGCTTGCGCCGATAGATTTGGTCGCCGTCAATCTGTACCCTTTCAGCGAGACCATCGCCCGCCCCGGCTGCGCGCTCGAAGACGCGCTGGAGAACATTGACATCGGCGGGGTGACGCTGCTGCGGGCCGCGGCCAAGAATTTCACGGACGTCATCGTACTGTGCGACCCGGCCGACTACGGCCACGTCATCAACGCCCTGAACGAGCGGCGCGCGCTCTCGGCGGAAGAACGCCGCAGGCTGGCGGCCAAAGCCTTCGCCCACACCGCCGCCTACGACACGGCCATCCATGCCTATCTGGCTCAGGCAGATGCGCGACAGGAATTTCCCGCGCACCTTGACCTGTCGCTCGAAAAAGCCTATGACCTGCGCTACGGCGAGAACCCCCACCAGCCGGCGGCTTTCTATCGCCTGCCCGGTGTGGTCGGCCTGGCCGACGCGACCCTGTTGCACGGCAAGGCTCTGTCATACAACAACCTGCTCGACCTGAACGCGGCCTGGGACATGGCCCTGAGCTACGACGAGCCAACCGTCGCCATCGTCAAACACAACAATCCCTGCGGCCTGGCCTGCGCCGATTCGCTGGCCGCGGCCTATAGCCTCGCTTTCGAGTGCGACCCGGTGTCTGCTTACGGCAGCGTCATCGGCTGCAACGCATCCGTTGACCAGGCCACGGCCCAGGCCATGAGCGAGCTGTTTGTCGAAGCCATCATCGCGCCCGGTTTTGAGCCAGACGCCCTGGCTGTGCTCGAGCAAAGAAAGAACCTGCGCCTGCTGCAAATGCCGCTGCCCGCCGAAGCCGAGGCAAACTGGCTGGCCGCGGTAGACCTGCGGCGGGTGCGTGGCGGCATATTGTTGCAGGGCAACGACCGTTTCGAGGACGAGACCACCTGGCAGGTCGTCTCCGAGCGCGCCCCCAACGACGCGGAGCGGCGGTCGCTGCGCTTCGCCTGGCGGGCTGTCGCCCACGTTAAATCGAACGCCATCGTTCTGGCACAAGGTCAGGCCACAGTGGGCATCGGCGCGGGCCAGATGAGCCGCGTCGACGCCACCGAGCTGGCTATCAAGAAGGCCGGGCCGCCGCGTTGCCGCGGCGCGGTCCTGGCCTCCGACGCCTTCTTCCCCTTTCCGGACAGCATCGAGCGGGCGGCCGCTGCCGGCATCACGGCCATCATCCAGCCAGGCGGCTCGGTCCGCGACGAGGAGGTCATCGCCGCCACGAACAGGCACGGCCTGGCGATGATTTTCACTGGCGCACGCCACTTCCGCCACTAACGGTGCAGGGCCATCAATCCGGACAGCAGACCTCCAGGGCCAGCCGAACGCTTTGTTCGGGCGAGACCTTGATCTGGGCGTCGAGCACTTTGCCGGCCTCATCAATCACGAAGTGGCTGCGCACAATGCCCATGTACGTCTTGCCATACATGAACTTCTCGCCCCACGCACCGTACATCTCGGCGACAACATGGTTCTCGTCGGACAGCAAGACGAAATCCAGGTTCTGTTTGGCGCGGAACTTTTGCAATTCTTTGATGGGGTCGGGGCTGATGCCGATAACCACTGTGTTGTGGCGGGCGAGTCTGGCGGATTCATCACGGAATCCGACCGCGTGCTTGATTCACCCGCCGGTGTTCGCTTTGGGGTAGAAGTAGAGGATGACTTTCTTGTTGCGGAAATCCGACAATCGCACCTCGGCGCCCTGGTCTGACGGCAAGGTGAAATCGGGCGCGTGTTCGCCAACCTGCACTGCCATAATCGGGCCTCCTTTCAAATATCTGTACAGGGAAAAGATGGTTTACCCGGCGTGATTATATCACCAGGGCAACCGCAGGCCAATTTCCCGGAATTTTGCAAATCATTCCGTTTAGGGTATAATAGCCCGGTGAGACATCGCTCCAACCGCATGGTTGAGCACGTCTCAACCTTTTTATTTTGGGGATGGCTTGCCATCGGTGGGGTGACAAGGCGAACATCAACTCTGTACCGGCGTGGCCGACCCGCGCCGCCTCACAGCGCTTTGGGCGCGTTTTTTACTTTCTAAATTCTGATGAGGGAGCAACATGGCAGAGAGCAGAAAAGTCTTTCTGACAGAAGAAGGTCGTCAAAAACTTTTGGAGGAACTGAACTACCTGGTTGAAGTGCGCCGCCCAGAGATCGCCGCCAGGATCCACGCCGCCAAGATGGAAGGGGACGTAACCGAGAACGCCGGATACGAAGAAGCGAAACACGAGCAGGCCTTCGTGGAGGGCCGTATCCTGACCATTGAAAAGATGTTGCAGGATGCTGAGATCATCCCGCATGGTGGCCCCACCGACCGCGTGCGGCTTGGCGCCCGTGTGACCATCGTGGAAGAAGGCGGCTCCCAGCCTGAAGTCTATCAGATCGTGGGTTCCGCTGAGGCCGATGTCTCCAACGGTTGCATTTCAAACGAGTCCCCGCTCGGCAAGTCGCTGATGGGCTGCGCCGTCGGCGATTCGGTATCGGTCAAGACCCCCAGCGGCACCCTGTCGTTCAGGATCATGGCCATTGAATAGAACGGGCGCGTAAGGAGATGACATGCCGCAAGAATTGAGCGATCAGCAACAACAGCGACTGCTAAAGCTGGCGCAACTGCGCGATTTGGGCGTTGACCCCTACCCGGCGCGCGTGAAACGCAGCCACTCAACGGCGGAGGCCCTCCACCTGCTCGAACGGGCGGAAGCAAACGGCGCCGGCGAATCGGATCCGGTCGAGGTGGCCGGGCGGCTGATGTCTATCCGCGACATGGGCAAATCCACCTTTGCTCACATTCAAGATGGCGCGGGACGGATTCAAATCTATCTGCGCCAGGACATCCTCGGCGAAGACGCATACAGTCAGTTCAAGCGGCTGTTCGACATCGGCGACTTCATTGGCTGTTCCGGCAGCCTGTTTCGCACTCGCACCGGCGAGGCCACGGTCAAGGTCGAATCGCTGACCATGCTCGCCAAATCGCTGCACCCACTGCCCGAAAAGCACCACTGGTTGACCGACGTGGAGACCCGGTATCGCCAGCGCTATCTGGATGTCATCGGCAACGAAGAATCGCGGCGGACTTTCATCCTGAGGGCGCAGATCATTCGGGCCATCCGCCGCTTCCTGGACGAACGCGGCTTTCTGGAAGTGGAGACGCCCATCCTGCAACCCATCTACGGCGGCGCGGCGGCCCGCCCGTTCGTCACCCATCACAACCAACTGCACCAAGACCTGTACCTGCGCATCGCCTCTGAACTGTATTTGAAGCGATTGATCGTGGGCGGCTACGATGGCGTCTACGAAATCGGCAAGAACTTCCGCAATGAGGGCGTAGACCAGGCGCATAACCCCGAATTCACCGCCATCGAGTTCTACTGGGCCTACGCCGATTACAACGATGTGATGAGGCTGACCGAGGAGTTGATTTGCTCTGTAGCCCAGGAGGTGTTGGGCACGCTGCACATTCGCTTCCGCGAGTACGACATTGACCTGACGCCGCCCTGGCCGCGCCGCGACCTGCGCCAGACCATCCTGGCCGAGACCGGCATTGATTTTCGGGCGTACCCCGATGCGCCCAGCCTGTATCAGGCCATCAAGGCCATCGGCGGCCAGGCCGAGCCCAAAGCCACCTGGGGTAAACTGGTAGACTATTTGATCGGCAACTACGTCGAGCCGAAGCTCATTCAACCCACCTTTCTGGTTGATTACCCCATCGAGATTTCGCCGTTGGCCAAGAAAAAGCCCGGCTCACCCGATACGGTCGAGCGGTTCGAGGGGTTCATCGCCGCCATGGAGATTTGCAACGCTTTTTCAGAGCTGAACGACCCCCTGGATCAGCGCGAGCGATTCTTAATGCAGGCGCGCGATTTTTCGGCGGGAGACGCCGAAGCCCATCAGATGGACGAGGACTTCATTCGCGCTTTGACCTATGGGATGCCGCCGACCGGCGGCTTTGGGATGGGCATTGATCGGCTGGTGATGTTGTTGACCGGGCAACCGTCCATACGCGATGTCATCATCTTCCCTCATCTGCGCGCCCGCACGGAGGGCAGCGCAGCAACATAAAAAACGCTAGATGAAGTGCGCGTCAGGAGCGTGGGCACACCACAGTTACACTGTGCCAACGAAGCGCAGAGTCAGTCAGGAGAAAACCATGCCGATAATCTCCTCGAACATCAGAGAGCGCTTTGAGCAATACCGACAGGAGCAAAGCATTGCCCCCCTGTTCATACTGGGTGACGCCCTGCAGGTCTTACAGCAATTGCCACCCGAGTCCATAGATTTCTGCATGACAAGCCCGCCTTATTGGGGGAAGCGCTGCTATCAGAACGGCGGCATTGGTCTGGAGCCCAAACCTGAGGAGTATATCGCCAACATCAGTGCCGTATTTGCTCAGGTCAAAAGAGTTCTGAAAGTGACAGGTTCTTTTTGGCTCAACATGGGAGATTCTTATTGGCAGAAACGCTTGCTTGGAATCCCGTGGCGGACCGCCATTAATCTCATGGATGAGCAAGGCTGGGTCTTGAGGAACAGTGTGGTCTGGAACAAAGTCAAAGGAGGTCTGGACAATTCCAGAGATAAGCTGGGCAATGTTCACGAAATAGTCTTTCATTTCGTGAAGGACGCCTCAAAATATTATTATAACCTGGATGCAGTTCGCTCCGATCCCAGAAAGAGCCGGGTGGTAAATGGGGCAATTGTTTCGGCGACTGGCGTGAAGGGAGTCCGTTACAGACGGCAAATTGAAATGTCAACCGCTCTGAGCGAGAGCGAGAAACAAGCTGCGCTTGCTGCTTTGGAGCAAATGCTCGAAAAAGTGAGGCTGGGAGAGGTGACGGATTTTCGCATGATAATCCGCGACCAACAACGAACGACGCACTCGAATTCGGAACGTGTTTCAGGCAGAGCAAGGGAACTGAGAGAGAAGGGATTCTATTTTTTGAAGTACCACCCAAACGGGAGCAAACCCGGCGATGTTTGGGACATCCTTCCGGAAGATACGCAAAAACGACAGGCACACTTTGCCGCCTACCCGGAAGACCTTTGCAAAATTCCGATTCTGGCTACCTGTCCCCCTGATGGGATTGCACTGGACCCTTTTTGTGGTACTGGAACCACCATGTTCGTGTGTCGCGTCCTGGAACGCAAGTCAGTTGGGATTGATATTTCTTTAGAGTATTTACAAATGGCGGACAAAAGGTGTACGATGCTTCTATGAATAAGATTACCGAGTTGTTCGGAATATCAACTTATCAAAGCACTCAGCCCACAGCGTGGACTGAAATCCTGAACCGCCAGTTTTGTCCTTACCTGGAGCGGACATGTCTGAAAGTCAGAAAAAGCACGCCCGAAGTGGCCATTGGCACTTGTTCCGTTTTGTACCACAAAGAGCGGATGCCAGTTGTAATTTGTCCGTACCGTTTCCTGGAGAAGAGAAAGATATTCCTGGACTGCCTGCATCTTCTTACGTTGCACGAGCCAGGGAATGAACTGCATGTTGTGCCTGAAGTCCCGGTGCCAGGGGGAACTGTTGACTATTGCCTGACTTCGACCAGAAATGGTCGTGCTCGAGATTTTGTTGCTCTCGAAGTACAAACGCTCGACACCACTGGAACAGTCTGGCCTGAGCGACAGAGGTTGCTTAGCGAACTGGGAGTGATAAGCGACGCGGATGACACAGGCTCAGCCAAATCTTTTGGCATGAATTGGAAAATGACCGCTAAGACTACTCTGATCCAACTACACCACAAGATTCAGACTTTTGAGAACATGAGTAAACGATTGGTCTTGGTAATCCAGGACCATTTTCTACACTACATGCAACGGCAATTCCGCTTTGATCGTCTGGTTGATGCACGCATCGGTGATTCAATGCACATTCATGCTTACGAGCTTTTGCAGACGAACCACGGGGCCTTTCAGTTGGCTCTTCGTTCGCGCCACAGCACTGACGCAAATGGGGTTGCGGAGAGTCTGGGACTGAAGGCAAGCCCTCGCGTCGAACTGGCGGAGATACTGAGAGTGCTGGAATCAAAGCTATCAGAGCAAACTCTGTTGGAGTGGGCGTCGTGATCAGGCCGTTGTGACTGAGCCAGGAGGTGACGGATTTTGGAAGAGTACCCCTATAGAGACGAAATGAACGATGTGGACGAACGCGGCCAGGTGCGCGCCAGCCACTATCATCGCCGCTCCAGCGGCATCGGCGACACGGTCGCCGAGCAGAGGGTCTATCCACCCGACGTGCGGCGCGGTGCGCCGATCAGGAGGCCGCCAGTGCAGCCGCCGCCCGAAGAAGGCATGTTGTCCCGCCTGGCGCGCGGCGTGGCCCGCATCTTCGCCGTCCTGTTTCTGGCCGCCGGCATCGGCATGTGGATGGTCTACTTCGGGGCGATGTACGTGCTCGGCCTGCTGGGCGAGCCAGCCATGCTGGCCGAAGACGTGATGAACGACCTGTTGTTCGGCCTGCTGAGCACGCTCATCGCACTGGTGTTGTTGGTGTGGTCTCGCTCAGAACGCGCCGCCTGAACATGACAGAACAGCGGCTTAGTGGTATAATAGGGCCGCACATAAACTTAAACACGGCAGCTTCCTCATAGCTGACCATCAGGTGAGACATGGTACCCAAACGAATCTTTCCTTTCACAGCAATCGTCGGGCAAGACCGAATGATCAAGGCGTTGATCCTGAACGCCATCAGCCCCGAAATCGGGGGCGTATTGATCCGCGGTGAGCGCGGCACGGCCAAGTCAACGGCGGCTCGCGCGCTGGCAGCGCTGTTGCCGGAAATCGAAGTCGTGGCCGATTGCCCATTCAACTGCAACCCGCATGATACACGCACCCTGTGCGATAATTGCCGCGACCGCCTGGTAGAGGGCCAGGCTTTGCCCATCGCCAGGCGACGCACTCCTTTCGTTGACCTGCCGGTCAGCGCGACCGAAGACCGCGTAGTCGGCACGTTGGATATCGAACAGGCTATCAAGAAGGGCGAACGCCGCTTTGAGCCGGGCGTCCTGGCCGCCGCCAACCGCGGCCTCCTGTACGTTGATGAGGTCAACCTGCTCGACGACCACGTCGTTGACCTCTTGTTGGACTCGGCAGCCATGGGCGTCAACGTGGTCGAGCGGGAAGGCATCTCCTTCTCGCATCCGGCCCGGTTCATCCTGGTTGGCACGATGAACCCCGAAGAGGGCGACCTTCGTCCCCAGTTGCTCGACCGCTTTGCCCTTTGTGTCGAGATCAAAGGCATCACCGAGCCGGCGGACCGGGTGAAGATTTTGGAACGCGCGGTGCTCTTCGAACGCGACCCCAAGAAATTCTGGGAAAGCTGGGCGGATTCCGAGAAAGCCCTCTCCCAGAAAATCCAGACAGCCCGCGAGCTGCTGCCGGCCGTATCCTATGACTGTCAACACCTGTTCAAAATCGCGGGCCTGACCAGCCGCTTCGGAGTGGATGGTCACCGCGCCGATATTGTCATCCTCAAGGCGGCCATGGCCCATGCCGCCTGGAAGGGCCGCACCGAAGTCACCAATGAGGACATCCTGGCAGCAGCCGAGCTGGCGCTGCCGCATCGCCTGAAACGCCAGCCCTTCGATGACAGCGAGCTCACGTCGGAGGAGCTGAGCGAACGCCTGGCGGAGACACAAGAAGAGTCGGAACATGCCTGCGAGCGGCCCGACCAGAGCGCACCGGCAGAGGAAGGCCAAAAAAAAAAAAGATTTGGAGGGGATAGGGCAACCCGCTTTAGCTGAAGTGGAAGTGGTCCCCGTCGGAGAGGGGCAGCAGACGCCAGGCTTCTGTCTGTCCACCGATGAGAGCAGCGTGCCCACCGCTGCCGTCGAGCTGGGCGAGGTCTTCCGTCCCAAAGCGCTGCAGGCGCGCAAGGACCAGCGCAATCGGCGGCTGGCCGGGCGGCGCAGCCTGACCCGCAGCGCGCGCAAACGCGGCCGGTACGTCTACAGCCGTCCCGCGCCTGACGACCACGAAGACATCGCCTTCGACGCCACATTCCGTCAGGCAGCTCCCTATCAGGTGCGCCGTCAGCGGCAAGATGTGGCCTTCGCCATCAGCGGGCAGGACCTGCACCGCAAGGTGCGCGTGCGGCGCGTCGCCAATCTGGTGCTGTTCGTCGTTGACGCGAGCTGGTCAATGGCCGCGGCAGCGCGCATGGAAGCCACCAAAGGCGCGGTCATGTCGCTGCTGATTGACGCCTACCAACGGCGCGACCGCGTGGGCGTGGTCGTGTTCCAGAAGGAGACGGCCTGGGAAGCGCTGCCGTTCACCTCGAGCGTCGAGCTGGCCCGCCGCGTGCTCAAGAATGTACCGGTCGGCGGCAAAACCCCGCTCTCGGCCGGCCTGTACCTGGCCTACAAGATGATTGACCGTGAGTTGCGCCTCAATCCCGAACTCATGCCGCTGATGATCCTGCTGACCGACGGCGCGGCCAATGTATCAATGACCGGCCGACCGGCCCTCGAAGAAGCGCACACCGTCGCCGCGCTCATCCGCGAAAAAGGCGTGCGGTCGGTGGTCGTCAACATGGAGCAGGCCGCCTTTGACCGCGGCCTGGCGCAGGAACTGGCGGCCACGCTCGATGCGCCATGCTACAATCTGCGAGAGCTCAAGGCGCAGGCCCTCTATCAGACCGTGCAACGCGAGCTCAATCTGCAAAAAATGCTGCGAGGTGCATGAGGCGATGCAACGGTACCTTGAAGAGATCCGGCTGTCGCGCTGGCAAGCCGACATCGTTCTGTTGGTCGTGACGCTCATTTGGGGGTGGACTTTCTTCGCCGTCAAGAGCGTCATATCGGTCTACCCGGTTTTCTCGTTTCTGGCCCTGCGTTTTGCTCTCGCTCTCCTGACCCTGCTGCCTTTCGTGTGGGGGCGGCTACGCCGTACACCCCGTCAACAAGTGCGGGCCGGCATGGTCAGCGGGCTGTTCTTGCTGGCGGGGTATGCTTTCCAGACCGTCGGCTTGCAGTACACTTCGGTCTCCAATTCCGGGCTGATCACCGGCCTGTATGTGGTGTTGGTGCCGGTCTTTGCGACATTGGTGATCAGGCGGCCACCCAAGACCAACGCCCTGCTCGGCCTGGCCCTGGCCACAGCCGGCATCGTGCTGCTGTCCGTCGGACCAGAGCTCTCGCTGGGGCTGGGCGACTCACTGACCGTCCTGTGCGCCATTGCCTACGCAGCGCACATCACGTCTATCAGCAAATTCGGCGGTGAGGTAGAAGTGTTGCCCTACAGCTTCATTCAAATAGGAGTGGTCACAGTCGGCTGCACCTTGTTGGCCTTCGCCACCGAAGGCGGGCTAGCCCTGTCGGCCCTGTCGTGGGACGTGTTCCAGGCGATGGCTTTGACCGGCGTCGTGGCGACCGCCCTGATTTTGGTGCTGCAGGCGATAGCCCAACGTTTCACCTCGCCCACCCATGCCGCAGTCGTCTACACGATGGAACCGGTCTTCGCCGTCATGTTCGGTTGTCTGCTGGCCGGCGACCGCCTGACCACCGCCGTGTGGCTGGGCGGCGGCCTCATCGTGGCCGGGATGGTCACCGCCGAACTGGGCGAGAATTGGTTCCGCCCGCGCGCCGCCGGGCCGCTGCTCGACGTGGTCAGCCAGAGGGAACATCCATGGGCTGGCTGAACCACTTGCGACGAGTCACGCAAACCTCGACGCTGGGGAAAAGCGATATTCCCTGGTGGCTCGGCGTCATTTTACTGCTGGGCCTGCTTTATGCATCTTCCATGCTGCCCTCCGAGCTCAAACCCCTGTCTGTCCTGGGGACTGTGCCACGCGCCGGCGCCGTTGATGTGCCCGTTGACACAGAGCTGGTCATCTTTTTCGGCGCGGGCGGGCTCCAGGAGACCTGCGGCGACCTGCCGCCACTGGTCAGCGTGCGATACCACGATGCGACGGGGTCCCACGTCATCTCCACCACGGTCACCTGCCAGGGCGACATCCTGAGGGCCGCGCCGTCTCGCCCTTTGCCGCCGGGTCAGTGGGTAGAGGCCGCGTTGCGCACCCGGTTCAACCGCGACCTCGTCTGGACCTTCTCGCTGACCGCCGAACCCCACGGCCCTAAGGCAACCCCCTGGCGGGTGAGAACAGCAGATGCGCAGGATGTAACGGATCAGGCCCCGTAGGTCGGGTATGGAAATCCGACCTGCGTGATGAGAACAGCGGATGTGCAGGATGTAACGGATCAGGCTATCCGTGCCCGCCTGCCCATCCGCTGTTCTTCGCGCCCCTGATGAGAACAGCGGATGTGCGGGATACGACGGATCAGGCTATCCGTGCTATCCTGCTCATCCGTTGTTCTTCGCGCCCTTGATTGGACAGTTTGCGTAATCTGTGGTACACTATGGTTCAAGTGGTATGCAGGCGGCTTTGTTCGAACACCTCAGACATCGAAGGAGAGCGTATGTATCGGATACTGACCATCAATCCAGGCTCCACTTCCACCAAGATCGGCGTCTACGACGAAGAAGAACCAGTCTTTATCAAGACCCTCTACCACGACGCCGACGACCTCAAACCTTTTCAGCGTATCGCCGATCAATATGCGTTCCGGCGGGACGTCGTCTTGAACGCCCTGGCAGAGGCCAATATCCCGCTCAACACCCTACATGCCGTCGTCGGGCGCGGCGGCATCTTGCCGCCCATCCAGAGCGGCACCTATCGGGTCAACCAAAAGATGATTGACTATCTCCATGCGCCGGGCGAGCGTGAACACGCCAGCAATCTGGGCGCGCTGATTGCCCACGAAATCGCCTCGCGCGTCGGCATCCCGGCGTTCATCGTTGACCCGGTGAGCGTAGATGAGTTCGACGACATCGCCCGCATCAGCGGGTTGCCCGAAGTCGAGCGCCGCAGCCTGAGCCACGCCCTGAACCTGAAGGCGGCCGCCCGCCGCGCAGCCAAAGAGCTGGGCCGCCCCTATCAGGAAATCAACCTGGTCGTCGCCCATTTGGGCGGCGGTATCTCTGTCAGCCCACACCGTAAGGGGCGCATGGTGGATGTGAACCAGGCGTTGGATGGCACCGGGCCTTTCTCGCCCGAAAGGGCCGGCGGCCTGCCCATCGGCGACCTGATGCGCATGTGCTACTCGGGCAAGTACACCTACGAGCAGATGTTCCGCAAATGCGTAGGGCAGGGCGGGCTGGTTGCTCACCTGGGCACGAACGATGCCCGCGAGGTAGAAAAACGCATCGCCGCGGGCGACGACCATGCGCGCCTGGTCTACGAGGCGATGGCCTATCAGATCGCCAAAGAAATCGGGGCGATGGCCACCGTGCTCAAAGGCGAAGTGGATGCCATCGTCCTGACCGGCGGGCTGGCTTTCTCGCAGATGTTAACCGGCTGGATCAGCGAGCGAGTGAAATGGATTGCGCCAGTCCTCGTGTTCCCTGGCGAGGACGAGCTTTTGGCGATGGCCCAGGGCGCTTTGCGCGTGTTGCACGGTGAAGAGACGGTGCGGGAATACTGAAAAGGCGGGAGCTGCCTTCATGGTAAGCCAGCAGCGCGCCGCCGTTCCACGGTCCACTCGACCAGCCGGCCGCAACCCACGTGATAAGAGAGGCAAAAGATGGCAAATGGCGAGAAGAAATTCAAAATAGTCTGCGTTGAAGACGAGCCAGAGATGATTGACCTGGTCAAGTTGATCCTGGAGCGTGAGAACTTCGTGGTCATGGGGGCCATCGGCGGCAAGGAAGCACTCGAACTCATCCGCCAGGAAAAGCCAGACTTGATCCTTCTGGACCTGATGATGCCGGATATGGATGGCTGGGAAGTGTATCGCCAGGTTCGGGCCGATTACAGGACCAAGGACATACCGGTCATCGTGGTGACCGCCAAAGCTCAGAGCATTGACAAGGTGCTGGGCCTCCACATTGCCAAGGTCGAAGATTATGTGACCAAACCCTTCAGCCCTCAGGACTTGCTTTGGAGCGTGCAAAAAGTCTTGCAGAACAAATCGAAAGCTGAGAACGGGTAGCGACCGTCTGAGCGAAGCGAAGAATCTCAACGCCTGCCAGCGCGAGATGCTTCGCCTTCGGCTCAGCATGACGGGAGGGGGCGGTGTTTCTTCCCCCAATGAGCGGCGCGACCACGTGTCGTGGAGGAGCTCAGAATGACGGCCAGCCCGATTCGGCGGCTATGGGAAACGCCATACGCATCTGCGCCCCTAAAATTTCGGATGCACCCTACGGCAAAAGCCAGGCGCGCAGCAAGGCGACGACTATCAGCAGACCCAACAACAGAGTCAGCGCAAGAACGGCAATAATCAGGTTGGGGAAGAAATGGCTTGAGAGATGCGCCGCGGCCGGCTGACCTTGTTCCATGGTGCTTTCAATTCGTATTTGCACGGGCGGGGCCTGTTCTACTCTCAGCGATGAGGACGAAGGAGGATGAGACGTTAGCAATGGCTGGCGACTGAGTTGAGCTTTGGCCCATTGAATGCCAGCCTGAGCGCGCTGGTTGTCCGGCTCGATTTCAAGGACTCGCTCCAGGCAATACAGGGTCTCACTCGGGCTGGATACCGCGGCGCCCAACCATAACCAACCTTCCGCATTACGTGGGGCTTCCTGAACGACAGCTTTCAGTAGTCTCTCCGCTTCTGCTTTGCGGCCCTGTTTCACGGCCGAGATTGCTCGCGCTAACTTGTCTTCGGGCTGCTCCAAGCGCACAGTCCTCCTCTCGCTCAAGTAAGTTTATTGTAACGCTATTTGTCTCAAAACAAAAATCCATGGGGAATTCGGCTCCGGTCAGTGCAAAGTTGCTCGCAAATCACCTGGAGGAGAATGAGCAATGTCTCGAGGTCAGGAATGGTCGGAAATCTTCGGCGCGGTTCAAGCGGTCCCCTGGGACAGCATCCTTGACCTGGCCGCTCAGGGGACGATCAGCGCTCTGCTGAATGGCATCGGGCATGAATTGAACAACTCGCTCACGCCAGTACTGGGCTACGCGCAGTTGATTCACGAGGGCGGCATGACCGAAGCACAATGTAAGCTCTATGCGCAACGGATTACCAGCGCGGCCGAAGAAATGTCTCGCCTGGTCAAGGCCATGCTGTTCCTGATCCGCCGCCGCAACATCGGACCCGACCTGGTTAACGTCAACGAGCTGATCCAGGAAACGCTGATCCTGCAAGAATATGACCTCGGGAAATATGAGATCAGCGTCAAGCTGCAATTGGCGCGCGGACTTCCGCCGACTGTGCTCGACCCATACCAGGCACAAATTGTGTTTCTCAACGTCGTTCAAAACGCCATTCAGGCCCTGGCCGGCAGCGAGCGCGAACGCACGATTTTGATATTCACCCAGGCAATTTCTGACAAGCCAGGCTATCTATCTATCGAGTTCGCTGACAGCGGACCAGGCATCCACCCACGCATCCTGCCCCGCGTCTTTGAGCCGTTCTTCACCACACGGACGAAAGCCGTGCCCCCTGCGGTGGGGTTGGGCTTGACCCTGTGCCGCTATCTCATCCACAAGCAGGGTGGAACCATCTCCATCCAATCTCAACTTGGCATCGGGACGCGGGTGACAATTGAGCTTCCGATACGGACTGCCCCACCCGACGTGGTTATGTCATCTGATTCACCGCTTTAGCGATGGCGGCGATGTGCGCCGGGGTGCTGCCGCAGCAGCCGCCTACGATTCGGGCGCCGGCCTGCACGAACTGAACCGCATAGCGGGCCATCTCCTCCGGCGTGGTCCTGTACACCGTGACGCCATCAACCAGTTGCGGCAGGCCGGCGTTGGGCTTGGCCACCAGGGGCTGGCCTGGCAGCGTGGCCGCCATCTCGCGGACCACCTGGAGCATATCGTCGAGGCTGGCGCCGCAGTTACCGCCGATGGCTGCCAAACCGCGCTCACCCAATTGCGCCGCCGCCTGCGCGGGCTTGACGCCCATCATCGTCCGGCCGCGCGTGTCGAAGCTCATCGTGCAGATGAGCGGCAACGACGTCACCTGCTGCGCGCCTTCAACCGCCGCCAGGGCTTCGTTCAAATCGCTCATCGTCTCAATCCACAGGCAGTCTACGCCGCCCTCAGCCAGGTAGCGGGCCTGTTCAGCATAGGCCTCTACTGCCTGGGCATAGGTCAGCGGCCCCAACGGCTCGAGCAGCTCGCCCGTCGGGCCCATATCGCCGGCTACCCAGGCCCCATACGGCGCGGCGGCCGCGCGACACAGCTCCACGGCGCGCAGGTTGGCCTCTGCGACGAAGTCGGCACGTCCGGCGCGGCTCAGCTTGACCCTGTTGCCGCCGAAGGTGTTGGTCAACACCAGCCCAGAACCGGCCTCCAGGTAGGCCGTATGCAGCGCCTTGATCTTCTCCGGCTGAGATACGTTCCATTCCTCCGGCGGCGTGCCGGCCGGCAAACCTGCCGCCTGCAACATGCTGCCCGTCGCGCCATCGGCAATGAGCACGGGGCCGTTCTGAAGCCGTTCAATCAGTTTCGATGTCATCAGTCGTCACTCCTTGTTCTCAACAGAATTCGTATTCGCACGCGGCGCGAGATGCTTCGCCTACGGCTCAGCATGACGGGTGGCAATCTCCGCCACAACACCGTAGGGATACCGTAGCCCAGGCGTACAGCTTTTCGGCCCAAACTGCGCTATAATATTAACACAATAGCAGCATGACCCCAAAACGGACTGTGTCTACTCGGGGAAGCACTTGCGCAGGGCAAGTTGCTGATAAAAGTTCAACAGGGTCGTGTGGCTAAAATAACTCTTCTCCTCCTTTGTGCGCGGAGCCGGGGCTG
>DAOTYC010000164.1:0-5612 GCA_034435095.1 Anaerolineae bacterium
CCTCAAATCGGCGTCTTGACCGCTGTCGGGCCGCAGCACCTGGAACGATTCAAGACGGTGGAACGTGTGGCCGAAGCCAAGTACGAGCTGATGGCCGCCCTACCGCCGGCAGGCATCGGCGTCTTTAACGGGGACAACGCATTTTGCCGCCAGTTGGCGGCCCGCGCCGCGACTTTTCAGACTCGTCTGTACGGGTTAAAATCGAGCCCGGACCCTGCCCTCGACGTCTGGGCTGCTAACGTCATCATTACAGAACGAGGGACAGAGTTCGACGTCTCAACCGCCCACGGCCACACCGCTCGATTTGTGACCAAGCTATTGGGACAACACAACGTCTCAAACATACTGGCGGCCGTTGCCGTTGGTTTGGAAAGCGGACTGAGCCTGGAGGAAATCGCAGCTTCTGTTGCCCAAATCGAACCGGTGGAACACCGTCTGCAACGGATAGACGGGCCGGGCGGCGTCACCGTCATAGACGATGCCTATAATTCCAATCCGGCCGGCGTGCGGGCAGCTCTGGAAGTGCTTGGCAACTTTCCGGGCGCACGCAAAATCTTGATCACGCCAGGCATGGTGGAATTGGGCGACGCAGAGGAACGCGAACACCGCCAGATGGGCATGTTGGCCGCGGATGTGTGCGACTACGTCATCCTGGTCGGGCCAACACGGACACGAGCGATTGCCGATGGCTTGCGCACGAAAGACTTTCCTTCTGAACGAGTGCTGGTGGTGCAAGACCTGGATGAAGCCATGCGCCGCCTCCAAACCATCGTCCGTCCGGGAGATGTCGTCCTGTTTGAAAACGACTTGCCGGATACCTATGCGACCGATACGCTTCACTTTTGAGCCAGAGACAAGTCAGCTTGCTCCAACAAAGTCGTGGGATATGAAAAGACCGTGCGCTTCTTGTCTTCCCAGGCATCCAACGCCAGTTGCAGCAAATTGTCCACCACCTGGGCAGGAGTCAGCCCAATGGCCTGCCAGAGGTGAAAAGCCATCGAACCCGGTATGGTGTTCACCTCATTCACGTAGACCTGCCCCGTTTTCCTGTCAATCAGCAAGTCGACCCGAGCCATTCCCAGCCCATCTATGGCCTGGAACGCCTTCATAGCCAGAGACTGAATGTGTCGGGTGAGCTCCTCAGAGATGTCGGCCGGCAGTTTCCTGCGGCCGCCTTTCATGCCTTTGCCGCCCGCGCCACGCAGATACTTGTCGTCGTAACCCAAGAAGGCTTCCCAAGATATGGGTTCTTCGCAAGCCGACGGGATGAGCTCGTCGTTGCCCATCACCGCACAGTTTATTTCCTGCACATCTTCGATGCCTTGTTCGACCAGCAGCTTGCGGTCGTATTGACTGGCAACTTCCAGAGCGAAGCTCAACTCCTCCCGGTCTTTGGCTTTGGAGATGCCCACGCTCGAGCCCAGGTTGGCTGGCTTAACAAACACAGGATAGGACAACGCCTGTTCGACGCGCTCGAGCACTTGTTCCGGCTGTTTCTCCCACTGGTAGCGCGGGAACCAAACGTAATGAACGACCGGCAAATCGTTCTGCTTGAAAGCAGCCTTCATGAGCACCTTGTCCATGCCAACAGCCGAAGCGGTTACGCCACATCCCACGTAAGGAACACCAGCCATTTCCAGCAGGCCCTGTAACGTGCCATCTTCTCCATAGGTGCCATGGACCACCGGGAAAATGACATCAACTGCGATGTCCTGTTCTCTGCCAAACAGACCCTTGCCCACAGACTTGAACAAGTAAGGCAGTGTAGGGTCTGGCGTGATGTGCACCCTATGCAACACGTTCAGGTCCAGCTTTTTGAAAGTCCTCAGGTCCTTCAGCACGTCGCCAGTGAACCAACCGCCCTCTTTGGTGATGTAGATGGGTATGACCTGGTGCATCCCCGCTTCCAGAGCACGCATGACTTGATGCGCGGTGATGACAGACACTT
The DNA here is from genome assembly GCA_034435095.1 of Anaerolineae bacterium. Taxonomy (GTDB): domain Bacteria; phylum Chloroflexota; class Anaerolineae; order DAOTYC01; family DAOTYC01; genus DAOTYC01. Next base: position 1,949 of record DAOTYC010000164.1, read on the forward strand.
CATGTTCGACCGAGCGGCTGCCAAAAATGACCGCGACCCGTTTGCCCATCGCCTGTCTCCCCCTCTCAAGGCTCCAGAACCACTTTCAAGAGGCCCGGCTCACGGTCATACAGCCGCTGAAACCAGGCCGCACCTTCTGATAACGGTGCGACCGCACTGATGAGTGCATCCACGTTAATCGCCCCGCGATTGATCATGTCAAAACAAGCTGGATACTCCCCGTTCGAGGCGCATGAACCGTTCAGGGTCAGCTCACTTGTCACGACGGATTGCAGAGGCAGCTCGATGTGTGGGGACAGATTGCCAACCAGCGTCAATGCGCCGCCTTTTCGGAGGCAGCGAGCTGCCAGGTCAACGGCAGGTGTGATGCCCACCACCTCGAACGAGACATCAGCGCCCCGGCCATGCGTACAGGCGCGCACCTCTGACACGACGTCAACGGCGTCGGACTGGAGCGCCAGGTCCGCGCCCAAACTGCGAGCCATCTCCAGACGTCCAGCATCAATGTCAACGGCGATGACCTGTCCGCAGCCGGCGAGCCGCAGCGACTGAATGACCAACAATCCAATCATGCCGCTGCCAACGACCACTGCCGTATCGTTAAGGGAAATCTTCGTGCGCTCGACAGCGTGAAACGCGATGGACACCGGCTCGACCAAAGAGGCCCGCACAAAGGACAGGCCCTCCGGCAACCGGTACAGTATCCGCTGCGGCACAGCGACATATTCGGCGAAGGCGCCGTGCTGGCGATATTCATCGCATGATACGCCCAGCACGCGCCGGTTATCACACAGATTGATCTGGCCGCGCCGACAGAAATAGCACTGCCCACAATATATCGTCGAGTCGAAGGACACATGGTCACCAACACGCCACTCAGTGACAGCATCGCCAACCTCAGCAATAACCCCGGCGGCCTCATGCCCCATGATAATCGGAGGTATGCGACGCCCTGTGCTGCCATCCATGCCATGTACATCGCTGCCGCAGATGCCACACGCTTTCACTCGAATCAACACGTCCTCCGGGCCCAGGCTTGGCTCCGGCACGTCTGCATACTCGAACTGCTTATACTGCTTCAGAACCAACGCTTTCACTTCGTGTACTCCTGTCTTCTCCCCAAAATGTGGCGTGTATTCTACATCAGCCAGGCGACAACCGCAATCAGAGAGTACTGTCAAAAGCCAAACGGCCATTAGCCATGCAGCCGATACGCTGCTATAATTGCACAGCGGTTCATTTGTCCACTCAAATTCTCTTATGGCTAAGGAGGAACTTGTATGATTAAGAATGTGCCATTCGAGCGGCCTGCCCCTGAAGTAGTGGAAGCATTGCGTGGTTTACCTGTGGCAGCGGTATACGATGTCCTGCTCAACGAAGGCTTGGCGCACTGCTATATCGAGGGCTTGCAGGCCATGACCCCCGGCAAGTGCATCGTCGGACCGGCGGTGACCGTGCGCTATTTGCCTACCCGTGAAGACCTGGCGCCCAAAGACCAGGAAGACCGCACCCGTTTCGCCGATTTCCAGGCCCTGGAGTTTGCTCAGGCTGGCGATGTCCTGGTATTTGATGGCGGAGGGATGGCGCCGGCGGCTATGGTGGGCGACGTGTTCATCACCCGATTACGAGTAAAGGGAGTGGCCGGTATTGTGATAGACGGCTATGTGCGTGACCTCAAAGAGCTCAGAGCCAGTGGTCTGGGCGTGTACGCCCGCGGGGCCAATGTAATCCCCGTTACCCCGCGCGTGCTGCCCGCAGACCTCAACGTACCAGTCCAATGTGGCGGCGCCACCATCCTGCCCGGCGACCTCATTTTGACCGATGACGATGGCGCGATAGTCATCCCCAAAGCCGTAGCCGCCAAGGTCGCCGAGCACGCACGGGAGAAAGAGGAACTGGAGTCATTCATTCGCGAGCAACTGCTGGCCCATCCTGATATGCCGGCCAGCGAAATCTACCCGGTGCGCGATAAGACCCGCGAAGCGTACAAGAAGGACCGTCGGCTTCACTGACAAACCGGCCAAGACTCAAGCAATCAGCCCTGCGGCGCTGTTTAAGCTGCCCTATACGACGAACAGATTTGGGTGCATCTGAGATTTTGTAAGGAAGCAGATACATACGGCATTTTCCATAGCCGCCGAATCGGGCTGACCGTCATTCTGAGCTCTCCCACGGCGCGTGGGCGCGCCGCTCATCGGGGAAGAAACACCGCCCCTCCCGTCATTCTGAGCGAAGCGAAGAATCTCAACGCCTGCCAGTGCGAGATGCTTCGCCTTCGGCTCAGCATGACGCAGCCGAGGCTTCTGCTAACTCGCCCAAAATTCTGGATGCACCCAGCTCGCTTCTTCGATTTGACTATTATTGGAAATTATGGTATAATAGTACCATAATTCCTGAATTAACCGGACAAGGGAACACGCGAATTGTTGAAGTTTTCGGAAGCGGTATCTTTAGCTTTGCATACGGCGGTTGTTTTGGCGCAAAACCCGGATAAGCCATTGACGGCGCGCGAAATAGCCAGCGGATTGGGTGTGTCCGAAGCTCACCTGTCCAAAGTGCTCCAACGCCTGGTCAAATTCGGCCTGGTGCATTCTTTTCGCGGCCCGGGCGGCGGCTTCGTCCTGGCCGTTCCGGCCGACCATGTGACACTTCTGCAAATATACCAGGCCATCGAAGGGCCTTTGCAGGCCCATCACTGCCTTTTGGGCAAGCCGGCCTGCAACGGTCATGGCTGTGTCTTGGGCGGGCTGTTGGCTTCAGTTCATTCACAGGTCGAGGGCTATCTAAGCCAGACAACTCTGGCCAGGTTAATTCCTTTGGAGTGGAGGCGCGAACAATATGCTTAGAAAAATCGTAAAGATTGACGAGGAAAAATGCAACGGATGTGGCCTGTGCGTACCTTCTTGCGCAGAAGGGGCGATTCAGATCATCGAGGGCAAAGCGCGACTGGTCAGCGATGTCTATTGCGATGGGCTTGGGGCCTGTCTGGGAGAATGTCCACAAGGAGCTATTTCCATTGAGGAGCGCGAAGCACAGCCGTTCGATGAAGCGGCCGCCCATCGCCACGTCGCCCGACAAAGAACGGCCCAAGAGCGCGTTTCCGTCCGCGAGCAACCGGTAGTACATGCCTGTCCCAGCGCCGCCGTCCGCTCATTTCGGACAACCAGTCCCGCACCTGGAGACGGCCAGGGCGACCGACCGGGGAGCGCACCATCTGCGTTGACAAACTGGCCGGTGCAACTGGCGTTGGCCCCGCTCGAAGCGCCTTACTATGATGGGGCCAGCTTGCTGATCGCCAGCGACTGTGCGCCTTTTGCGCTGGCCGACTTTCACCGCACCCTCCTGGCCGGCAACACGTTGCTGGTCGGTTGCCCGAAGCTGGACAATGCCGAGCTGTACCGTCGCAAGCTCGGTCAAATCTTTGCCCGGAACGACATCCGCGCGGTGACTGTCGCCTATATGGAAGTGCCGTGCTGCTTTGGCCTGGTCCATCTGGTGCGGCAGGCGATTCAGGATTCGGGGAAAGATGTTCCGTTCACAAGTGTAAAGATCGGCATTCGGGGAGAGGTTTTCGCAGCCTCGAGCGCAGAAAAAGCGAGGCAAGGAGGATAGCCATGGTGAAGTGTCCGGGCCAGGATAGACGCTATTGGACTGAAAAGGACGT
>DAOTYC010000165.1:0-6588 GCA_034435095.1 Anaerolineae bacterium
ATGTAGCATAGCCCCTTGTGGGCGTTACGGGCACAAGGCCCTATGCTACGCCTGCCAACCCGGAGACTGCTTCGCTTCGCTCGCAGCAATGTAGCATAGCCCCTTGTGGGCGTTACGGGCACAAGGCCCTATGCTACGCCTGCCAACCCGGAGATTGCTTCGCTTCGCTCGCAGCAATGTAGCATAGCCCCTTGTGGGCGTTACGGGCACAAGGCCCTATGCTACGCCTGCCAACCCGGAGACTGCTTCGCCTGCGGCTCAGCATGGCGGCTCAGTGGTTTGTCTCAGTGAGACGCACACGGATTTTCATCCGTCACCGTGCCCGGCACGCCGGGCCAGAGACTTTTGGAGGAAGAAGGGTCTATGAATTACGTTGTGGTAGGCTGTGGGCGCGTGGGCGCCGAGCTGGCCTACAATCTGTTTAAGAAGGGACACAAGGTGTCGGTGATTGACGTGTCGGCAGCGGCCTTCAACAACCTGCCGGTCGATTTTCGCGGCCGGACGGTGGAGGGCGAAGGACTGGAGAGAGAGGTCTTGCATCGCGCCGGGATCGAACACGCCGACGGGTTGGCTGCCGTGACCAATTCAGATTCGGTCAACGCGGTAGTCGCCCATGTGGCGCGGACGGTTTATGACGTGAAAAACGTGGTGGTCAGGAACTATGACCCGCGCCAGCGGCCCATGCTGGAGGCGTTTGGCCTGCAACTGGTCAATTCGTCCAGTTGGGGCGCGCAACGCTTGGAGGAGCTGCTGTACCACGTCGAAATGCACACCGTGTTCTCGGCAGGCAATGGAGAGGTAGAAGTTTACGAATTCGCTGTGCCGTCAGAGTGGAATGGTCGGAAGCTGGGCGAGTTCTTGCCTGAAAAGGACTGTGTGCCGGTGGCGCTGACCAGGGCCGGCCGGGCTCTCTTGCCCACACGTGAGACCATCATTTTGACTGACGATGTGCTGAATTTGAGCGCGACCCTGGAAGGTATCCGGGCGGTGTGTCAGAAACTGCCGGTGACCAAGGAGGGGACAGTATGTTCGTTATAGTCGCGGGTGGCGGCCGCACGGCAGCGCGTCTTGCCACGCTGTTGATTGACCAGGGGCACGAAGTCCATGTCATTGAGGACCAGCGCGACGTGCTGGCGCATCTGCACCATGAATTGCCAACGGAAGCCATCTACGAGGGCCGGCCGGTCGATCCCAGCGTGCTGGAACAGGCTGGCATCGAGCGGGCCGATGCGCTGGCAGCGTGTATGCACAGCGACGCCGATAACCTGGTGGTCTGCTATCTGGCGCGCACGCGCTATAATGTGCCGCGCACGATTGCCCGAGTGAACAATCCGCGCAATGCGTGGCTGCACGACGCAAAGTTCCATGTGGACGTGGCGTTGAACCACGCCGAGGTGTTGGCCAGCCTGATCGAGGAAGAGATGTCGCTGGGCGACATGATGACGCTGGCCAAGCTGCGGCGGGGACGTTACTCGCTGGTGGCCGAGAAAATTCCTGCCGGGGCCAGGGCCATTGGAATAGCCATCAAGGACCTGGCTTTGCCCAAAGAATGTGTCATCGCGGCCATCATCCGCAAGGGACAGATGTTGCTTCCCTCCGGCAGCACGATACTTGAGGCGGGCGACGAAGTGCTGTCCATCACCGACCGGGCCGGCCAGGATGAACTGTCCCAGTTGTTTTCCGCGCCCGTCGCCGGCGGCAACAACCACAGGAGAGAGCCGCGAGGCTAACGGCCGGCACGGCGGCCTGCCATCCGCAGGTACCGGGGCGGGCTGGCCGTCATGCTGATCCGCCCCACGGCGCGTGGTCGCGCCGCTTATGGGGGAAGAAACACCGCCCCCTCCCGTCATGCTGAGCCGCAGGCGAAGCACCTCGCCCCGCGTGGGGGTAGCATAGCCCCTTGTGGGCGTCACGGGCACGAGGCCCTATGCTACGGCCCTCTATCCGCGCCCTCCGGCGCATCCGCCGTTCTCTGCCATCGGTCGGGTTAGGTAGCCCTTGTTTGACGCTCTGGCGTGGGGCGTTTATAATACAAGCCACCGTTTAGCGATGTGCGTTGGATTGTCACAAACATAAGTAAGGAGATGCAAACATGGTAAGCTGTCATGACATGAAACTGGGTCAGGTCTATGTCTGTGAGGATTGCGGCCTCGAGCTGCAGGTGGTGAAAGAATGTGACGAGTGCGGCGAGCCAGCCGACGCCTGCGGCTGCGCGGAGCACTGCTCGTTCGAGTGCTGCGGCGAGCCGCTGAAGCTGAAAGAAGGATAGAGCCGCCTGAAGCCGTCAGCTTGCAGCGACCGATAGGGCTGGGAGCTGACGGCTGCCCCCTGATATGAATTCCGTTCATCGCTGAACCCCTTGCCTGGGAGGTGCGTTCGCCTGAAGCCCCGCCCGCCACACCCGTCGAAGCCTTCACCTCCTACAGAGCCGCAAGGCAGGTTCCCATACCTGCCGCCTGATCCGCCGCCTCCGGCGCATCCGCTGTTCTCCGCTGCAAGGTCGGGTATGGAAACCCGACCTACTGGCAGGAGAGGGGCCGCGGGTGAGGTCTCCCCTCCCCTGAAATCCTGGATGCACCCCAGGCAATTCGCCGTATTGTCACTCGTGCCAGGCTATGATATAATAAATATGCTGGGCTCAGGCGAAAGTCCACAGATAAGAGGGTGACCCGTGAAAGTCCTGCGTGTTCGCTTGCTGGGCGAATTTAGCCTGATCTACGGCGACCAGCCTGTGATGACTGTCAACACGGCCCGCCTGCAATCGCTGTTGGCCTATCTGATCCTGCATCGCGACGCTCCCCAATCCCGCCGTTACCTGGCTTTTCTGTTCTGGCCCGATTCCTCCGAAGCCCAGGCCCGCACCAATCTCCGCAAGCTGTTCCATCAACTGCGCCAGGCTCTGCCCGAAGCCGACCGTTTCCTGCACGCCGACCTGCACACGCTGCAGTGGCGCGATGACGCCCCCTTCTCCCTCGACGTCGCCGGCTTTGAACGCGCCCTGCTCCAGGCCCGCTCGGTCCGCCAGTTGCAGGCCGCGGCAGACCTCTACCGCGGCGACCTGCTGCCAGACTGTTACGACGACTGGATCCTGCCGGAACGCGAGCGGCTGCGCCAGATGTTTACCGATGCGCTGGAGCGGCTGATGGCCCTCCTGGAAAATGAGCACGACTACCGCGCGGCGATCTCGTGCGCTCAACGCCTGCTGCGCCTCGATCCCCTCCGCGAAGAAGCCTACCGCGACCTGATCCGCCTGCACGCCTTGTGCGGCGACCAGGCGGGAGCGGCGAGAGCCTATCGCACCTGTGCCACGGTCCTGCGACGCGAGTTGGGCGTCAGGCCGAGCGCCAGGACCAGCCAGGCGTATGAGCAGGGCTTGCAGGCGGCTGCGGCGGCCCGTCCGATGGTGGATTATCAGACGCCGATGCGCACGGACAACTTGCCCGTGCAGTTGACGCGCCTGATCGGCCGCGAGTCCGCGATCAACCAGGTCGTGCAGTTGGTGAGAGCGCACCGGCTGGTGACGCTCACCGGCGCGGGCGGGATCGGCAAAACCCGGCTGGCGCTGGCCGCGGCGGGCGAGCTGCTGGCCGCCTTTGCCGACGGCGTCTGGCGCGTGGACCTGGCGGCGATTTCGGACCCGGCTGTCGCCACGTCCGCGCTGGCGGCCGTGTTGGGCGTGCGCGAGGAGGCCGGGCCTTCCATGCTCACGCGGCTGGCCGCGTACCTGCGCGAGAAGCATCTGCTGCTGCTCCTGGACAACTGCGAGCACCTGGTCGTGGCCGTGCGGCCGCTGGTGGAGACGCTGTTGGCGGCTGCGCCCGACGTCTGGATTCTGGTCACCAGCCGCGCGGCGCTGGGAGCGGCCGGCGAGGTGATCTGGCGCGTACCCCCTCTGCCCGCGCCGGACATGTCGCAATGGGCCGCCGGCCGGCCGGAAGGCGCAGAGGACGGGCAGGACCTGGCGTCCGCGCTGGGCCGATATGCCAGCGTGCAGGTCTTCACCGATCGCGCCGCGGCTGTGCTGCCCACTTTCGACGTGACGAACGAGAACGCCTGGGCCGTGGGACGCATCTGCCAGCAGTTGGATGGCATCCCGCTGGCGTTGGAGCTGGCCGCCGCGCGGGCCGGGTTGCTGACGGCGCAGCAGATCGCAGACCACCTGCAGGACGCCCTGCGACTGTTGACACAGGGCTGCCCGTCGGCGTTGCCCCGCCACCAGACGCTGCAAGCGACGCTGGATTGGAGCCACGCCCTGTTGGCGCCTCAAGAGCAGGTGTTGTTCCGCCGGCTGGCAGTCTTTGCCGGGAGTTTCACGCTCGAGGCGGCCGAATTCGTCGGCGGCGGCGCCGGCATCGCCCCCGCTCAGGTGCTCGATGGGCTGGCGGCGCTGGTGGACCAGTCCCTGGTGAGCGTGGAACCGGCGGGCCAGGTCGCGCGTTTCCGTCTGCACGAGGTGACGCGGCAGTACGCCCATGTCCGCCTGACGGAGGCCGGCGAAGAGTCCCTCGTGCGCAACCGCTGCCTCGACTTCTTCTGTCGTCTGGCCGAGACGCTGGAGGCGAATCTGCACGGCGCGATGCCCCCCGGCGCGTTCGAGCAACTGATGCGGGAATATGACAACCTGCGGGCCGCACTGGAGTGGAGCACTCGCGAACCTGGAGACGCGCTCTTGGGCCTGCGGCTGGCCGCCGCCCTGACCGACTTCTGGGAACTCCGCGGGCAGTTGAGTGTGGAGCGCGGCTGGCTGGAAGCGTTGCTGGCCCGGGCCGGCGCGGAGGCGGAACCGGCCCTGCGGGCCAAGGCGCTGCGCGGGGCCGGCAAAATGGCATATTATCAGTGTGACTTCGAGGCCGCGCGCGCGTTCTTCGAGCAGAGCCTGGCATTGGACCGGGAGCTGGGCCAACGCCTGCGCATGGCCGATACGCTGGGCCGGCTCGGCTTTATGTTTGGCATCCAACAGGACTATGCCGCCGCCGAGCCGTGCTATCGGGAAAGCCTGGCCCTCTATCGCGCGCTGGACGACCGGAGCGGCGTGGGGCGGGTCTTGAGCGAGCTGGGGTACATCGCCCTACGGCAAGGGGACTACGCCCGCGCCCGTTCGTCCCTGGAAGAAAGCCTGACGCTGTTTCGCGATCCGGAAGACCGCTATCTGGAGGCGCGCGCCAGACACTACCTGGGGCACATGGCCCGTCTCACCGGCGATTATGTCCAGTCCCACGCGCACTACGATCGGGCAGCCGCCATCCTCAAAGAGATGAACAATTCCTGGGGCCTGTTCTATCTGCTGGAAGCATACGCCTGCCTGGCCGCGGCCGAGGCGCAATGGGAACGCGCAGCGCGGCTGTTCGGCGCGTCGGCGCGTCTGGGTGAAGCGATTGGAGTGGCCATGGCGTCCATCGAGCAAGTCGAGTGTGATCGGGACACAGCGGCCGCGCGCGCCGCGCTGGGCGAGCCGGCCTTTGCGATGGCGTGGGCCGCCGGCCAGGCGTTGACATTGGACGAGGCGACCGCCTACGCGCTGGAGTCGCCCCGCTAGAGCAGCATACTTTCAACATTTCCTCTCACCATCTCCCGCGCAACACTCTACGCAACGCTTTGGAAACGCTGTCTGTGCTATACTGAAACCATCAGAGGTCATCCTGCCCATCCGTATTGGGAGCGCAGGCGTCTCTGGGAGCGCAGGCATCTCTGGGAGCGCAGGCATCTCGCCTGACACCCTTGCGGGCAGGATGCCCACGCCCCCAGATGCGCTTAGGAGCGCAGGCGTCTCTGCGTCTCTGGGAGCGCAGGCGTCTCGCCGGCACTGTTGCTCAAAAATGAGGAGAGCCTATGCCTGAACCGCCGTTTACCATCAACGTACCCCCGTCCTTGTCTCGTTCCCAGTTGTTTACCGTGCGGGTATGGCAGGAAGATATGGGAGAAGGCCGCAGCGAGTGGTGCAGTCAGGTGCGGCATGTGCTCAGCGGCGAGACGCGCTACTTCCGCGACTGGCAATCGCTGGTGTCGTTCATTGTCGGCAAAGCCGCGCCGGCAGATTCGGCGGCAAAGGCCGATCCGAAGTAGACCGCGTTTGGTTTGCCAAGTTCCAGGTCGTTACAGGTGCGCCCATGATTTTAGGTGAGCCGTAGGGCAGGTTTCCAAACCTGCCGCCATCGGTCGGGTATGGAAACCCGATGGTCGGGTATGGAAACCCGATGGTCGGGTATGGAAACCCGACCTACAGCTACTTCGCCTGCGGCTCAGCATGACGGGGGCACCCAGCGTAGAGACGTTGCATTGCAACGTCTCTACCCAAAACGTATGGAGGGACGAACGATGAGACCAATAGGGAATTGGCGAGACTGGAACAATCTGTTTGTATATGCGGCGGTGTGCCTGTGCGTCGCCGTGGGCGCGCTGACGCTGAGCGCGTGCGACGGCGGCGCGACGACGGGCCTGGCCATGCGCAGCGGGCCACAGGCCTGGCTGGACCAGCCGCCCGGCGACCTGACCCTGCCGCTGGGGCCGTACATGCTGCGCGCCCACGCCAACGCCGAGACCGACCGCGTGCGCGCCATCCGCTTCATGGTCAACGACATCCTGCTGGGC
>DAOTYC010000166.1:0-2648 GCA_034435095.1 Anaerolineae bacterium
CTCCTGCGGATGCAGGAGAGAGGCCAGGGGTGAGGTCGGAAGAGAGAGCCTTCCCCCCTCGCCCGACAAGTCGGGAGAGGGGGGCCAGGGGGGTGAGGGAACTGTCACCCGCTGCAAGGTCTCCCCCACCACGTTTTCGGAGGGCACGGGAACGCCAAAAATCGCAGTCGCTACCTGGGCCACTGCCTGGCGCTGCTCATGCACGTTGTCGCCTGCGGCCATCGTGGCGCTGGTGCCGATGCACAACAGGTTGGGATTGCCGCAACGTTCACGCAGACGCCGGATCAACATGCTGACATCCGCGCCCTGCCGCCCGCTGTATGAGTGAAGCTCGTCCATGACCAGAAACTGGAGCTCGGCGGTGGCGCGGCTGGTGAACACCCGTTCGCGGGTTCGGGTGAGCATCAGTTCCAGCATCACGTAATTCGTCATGAGCACATGGGGCGGGTCGTCAATGAGCTGCTGCCGTTGCTCGTCATTCTCCTGGCCCGTATAGCGCCCAAAGCGGACGCGAAACGTGGGCGCATTGGCTGCCAGACGACGGATGCTCTCCAACTGGGAGTTGATCAGCGCGTTGGTCGGATAGACGATGATGGCCCGGACACTGTGGCGCTGCGGGTCGTGTCTCAGCACGTGGTCCACGATGGGGATGAAATAGGTCAGGCTCTTGCCGGAACCGGTGCCGGTGGTCAACACATACGGTTCGCGGCGGACGGCGATGCGGATGGCCTCTTCCTGGTGGCGGTACAGGCGGAAGGGCTTGCCATGCTGGTCAACGAAGACCTGGGCACACAGCGGGTGCAACAGGCCCTCATTCACCAGCTCGCTGACCCGACAGCCCGGCGTGTAGGCCGGGTTAAGCTGGAGCAGCGGCTCGGGCCACAGCACGCCTTCGGCCAACCGCTCGATCACGTATTCGCGGACCTTGCGATCGCGAATCTTCAGGAAGCTATGCACGTAGTCGCTATAGTCTTTGAGTATGCGTTGGCGTAGAGCGAAAACGTCCATCTACTCTGAACCTCCGTGGTAGTATTCCAGATAACGCTGCGGTTCCTCGGGAGCGCCGTCGGCAAGCCAAGTAAGAACTCTCTCGTCTTCACGGGTTGGATTGGACCACATAATGTTACGCAGAACAACTGGACGGCCAGAGTGCGCCTGTCTAGCCGCACTCTGAAAATGCTTACGGTGCCGGTCGTTCAACGACAGAATGCGACGGTCTGAGGCCAGAGCCACTTCTATCAGAGCCATGTCTTTCTTTACAGCCATAGTTGCGTCTTTTGATAGCAAGCTACTCACCTCGTCACGCAAATCTTGATCAATTGGGTCGCCCAGCGTTTTCACTTTGCCGCTCGATTGCATGGACGTCAGCCAGGTGACAGCGAAGCGAGAGGCATGTCCAGCCCGCTCCCCATTTTCAGTTTGATCCTCTCGTCCAAGCCACTCGTTTCGGATAGGCCAACTCATCACCACTTGGTGGTCATTGCCCCGTATGGCAAACAATGTATCACGACACGCGATTGAGCCAGGGTCAGTTGCTGCCAACCCTCCGGCAGCTCTGGCGATGGAAGTATCTACGACGATAGCATATCCTGGGGGCATCGAAGTCTCCTTTAGAGTGATTATGTTAAAAGGCTAAGCTGGCGTCGTGTTAAAGTACTGTCTACGATCTCTTGAAGGTTTAGCTGTTAACCCTGTCCACAATCTGTTGAATGGCGACAGGCTAAGCTGGCGTCGAGGTAAGACTGCATCGCTTTCATGCTTACGTCGGAAAAATCTACCGGCCACTCGCCGAAGCTGCCGTATTCGTCCAGGTCTGCGCTAGAGATATGCGTCACGCCCTCATCGTCGCGGCGGAACCAATGCAACTTGACTTTCGAGGGGGACAAGCGTCCCTCAGCCACGAGGCGTTGAACGCCGAGCAGGAGCAATTCGCTGTGAGTTTCCACCACGACTTGTACGCCCCGCATCACTGCGCCTTTTAGCAGTTCGGACAGAGCGACCTGGGCACGCGGGTGCAGGTGGATTTCCGGTTGTTCGAGATAGACCAATTGCCCCGGTTGAGCTGCTAGAAGCGACACAACAACGGGCAATACCTGTGACACACCAAAACCCACATCAGCGATGTTGACCATATCCCGCGCGCCGCCGCGTTTGCTTTCCTGAAGGCGGCCAACCCGCAGCTCTACATCGGTAGTGCTGGTCTGTCTAGCCTCCACTTTCCAGGTCAGGCCCAATTGATGCAAGTTCTCTCCTAACGATTGCAGACGCGGGTCAGCCTTCTGCTGCCAGGACGCCACCACACTGGCAACATAATCCTGAAAGACGCCGGGGTAATAGTCGCCAGCCGCGGTGGATTTGTAGGTTCGCAATGGGTTGCCGCGCAGTCCAGGTACATGGATAATGTTATGAAGCAACTGATCGTAATCGACCCAGGGGCCGGAGAAGGATACCTCATTCTCTCTCCCGATAGTCAAGAAAGCACGGTTACGGACGATCTTCAACCGGTTCCGTATTTCTTTAACTGTACTTTCGCCAATTTAGAGAATAGCGTGAGCATCGGTTTTCTGGTAGTATAAGGGTTCAAAACACCACCTACCGGAGGGACCGATGCTCGGAGTCATTGTACAACATTCGATCGAAATTGTCAC
>DAOTYC010000167.1:0-6971 GCA_034435095.1 Anaerolineae bacterium
CAGCCACGTGAAATCAATCTGCTCTCCATATTAGCCCATAATGACAAAGATTGCAAATGGCAGACTATTCTTGGTTTCACGGCTTTTGACTTGCCAGCAAGCCAGCGGTATGGCATCGTTCGTCGTGGCCCCCTCAATCGGGAAGCAACGGCGGCTCGACCGGCTCGATAAACTCCAGAGTCGGAGTCATTGGAATTTCCGGTTCGGGTGGAGGGAGATAGAAATCAGAGGTCGGCTCCATCACGACCGTTGTCCCTTCAACCGGAGCAGAAGGACATAGTGCGGATTCCTCGCCTGTCAGGCATTTAGATAAATCGCCGGCAGCCAGGATTCCCATCGCCTCCGCCAGCGCGCTTTCGCTTGCTGCCAAGACAATCATCACCTTCGGGCCAATCCCTTTCCCCAGACTAATCAGTGTGACCGTGTCTGTCGGAAACTCGCCCAGGTCAGCAACCGATACAGTACCTTTGAGCGACGGCGTAGGAGTCTCAGTCGCTGCAGGCCCTTGCTCCAAATCCGCTTGCAAGGTATCCGAGTAGCTGCCTGTCGGTTCGGCCACGAGGGTCGCTGATGCGCTCGCTGTTGGCCGAGGCGTCTCAGTCGGCGTCCCCGATTCACTCGCGGAGCGGTTCGATTCGTCCGATGGTTCAGTCTTGGACTCCAAGGTTATGGAGATTTGTCGGGTCGTCAGGTAGTCTTGCACATAGTCGAGTCCGTCGTACAGGCCAATGAACAGCACATCGCTGTCGGCAACGCTCGATTTTCGAGGCATCAGCTTTTTGCCCACCGCATCGAAGGCGTTCTGTAACACACCAGCTCGCGCTAACACCTCGCCGCCTACGGCTTCCTTGCCAGCATACCTGAGGTCAACATGATCTCCGAAGAAGTATGGAAAATCGGCCAGGGTATATTCTCTGCTGCCAGTCACCAGGAAGTCGGCAATGTTGGAGATGAGCCGGTCATTACTCGCTTGTGAGCTATAGGGTTCGGTCAGGAAAGTCCAGTCCGATACACCCAATACCCGGTCATCATTGGACAGAGCGGCGACAATCAGGCCACCCTGCCTCTCGGTTAAAGAAGACCGTGTTTCCGCATCTGCCTTGATAACAGGTTTGCCGCTGGTCGTAATAGAATGTGCGGCAAAGAAAATGACCTCTTCCAGGCCCTGAGTCAAAGGCAAATCGGCGAAATCAACCAGCTTAATATCATGGAACGTCCCGGCATTGTGCACCATGTTGTACAGAAAGTCGTCCTGGAACACTATCCCAAAGGAGGCTGACAGGATGTTCATGACTGCCGCATCGCTCCGACGTCCTGTCGGGAAGCCGGCCTGATCGAAAATAGTCTCAAACCGGGTGGGGTCGGTGACAAGCAAGAGCTTGCCGCCGGTCTGCACAAAATGCCTGACCTGACGTATCTCGTCGTTTGAAAAGAGCTTCTTGGGAGAGATAACCACAAAACCCTGCGCCCGACACAGTTTGCGGTCTAGACGGTCCTCCGGCATCAGGTACTCCGGCTTGGCCCCCCGCACAGCCAGACGACTCAGCAAAACGTTCAGTTCCGCTTCCTTAAAGTTATTGTCGTGTGCGAAGTCGAACACAACCACAGCTTTGCTCTCGGTCGCCGACTCCACAAACTCCGCCTTTTCAGCTCTCGGCGGCGTAGCGAGCTCCGATAGCGATGGTCTGGGCACTGGCGATGGTTGATAGACGCCGCGGTAGAAAAAGCCCAACCGTGCGGCGAATGGGATAAGAAAGAGCACGACGAGAACGATGACGGCGCGTAAGGATTTCACCAAGACACCTCCGCTTCATTCATGGTCAGATAGTAAAAGCCGGGCAACAGCGTACCGCGTCTGTTGGTTCTGTTCGGAGACGAGCCCGAACCTTCATTGCCGAACGTAAATGGCGGAGGCTCCGGCGGTTCCAGACCGGGCAAAGTCTCCAGTTCAACGACCTGATAGTGGGCAACTCTTGCCAATTCGGCGGCTTTTTCGACCGCGTCGCTGATCGTGCCCAAAGAATCGATCAAGCCCAAGTTCAGAGCAATCATGCCTACATAAATCTCGCCGCGAGCAAGCTCGTCTTTTTCGACCTTCAGTTGTTTTTCCCGCTGGGCCAAGACCGCCGCTAAAAAGCCTTGCTTCAGCAACTCGAGTTCCCTGATATAGCTGCCTCTGGAACTGCCTATCAGTTTGAAAGGCCCGGTGGTGATCAGCTCTTCGTCGACAAAGCTCGGTGCGGGCAGTAGTGAGACGACGCCAATGTTGCCGATGGACGAGGAAGGCTTGGCGTAAATGAAGTCTGCCGCACAGGCGGCATAGTATCCGCCACTGGCCGCCAACGTGTCAATAGAGACAATCAAGGGCTTGGCCTCTCGAAAGGCAAGAATACTGTAGTACAGGTTCTCGCTGGCTGCCACGCCCCCTCCCGGGCTGTTGATCTTGAGAACCACAGCGCGGACAGAAGGATCGTTGCGGGCATAGTTGAGTTGTTTAACCACATAATCGGCTGTTGTATCATAGATGTCGCCTTCCAGGCGCACAATGCCAATGGTGGGCACAGGTATCAACCAGCCGGACAAGAAGTGACCTAACACCAAAGCCAGGATAACCCACACTGCCCAGAGTTTTGACAAGCGGAGGCGGGGTCGCAGTTCGGTCGTCGTGTTTTCGGCCATACAATATCTCCAATCTCGTGAGTCCTGCCCGAGGTGGAACGTTCCAGATCAAGGCAATAGGGTGACAGGACGGCATAATTCACGGCTAACTATATCAGCAAATTTACTTTATTGTCAAACGCGACGAATCCCGTATTCGGTGCAGTTGTGCTGGTGGGCAGATAGTGATATACTTTACTTACTTGGTAACGTCTCTTAGTACCAAAAAAAGAGTTCTACGTTCTTGAGGAGACAGGCTGTGGCGCAAGAAAAAATCCTGGTGGTCGACGATAATCGCGAAATCTTGACGCTGGTCACAGAATACATCCTAAAACCTGAGGGCTACCAAGCGATTGGCGCCAAGGATGGCATAGAAGGGCTGGAGAAAATTCGTACCGAAAGTCCGGACCTTGTTCTTTTGGACCTCGAAATGCCGCGCTTAAATGGGTTGGGCGTGTTAGAAGCGCTCCATTCAGAACGAAACGAGATCCCCATTGTTCTGATGACTTCCCACGGCTCCGAAGAATTGGCCGTTACTGTGTTTCGTAAGGGCGTTAAGGACTACATCATCAAGCCGATAGATTCGCAAGAACTGCTGCGGATTGTCGAGAAGGCGCTCACTGAAGCACGCCTGAGGCGTGAGAAAGAGCGTCTCACTCAAGACCTGATCAAGAGCAACCAAGAGCTCGAGCGACGGGTCAAGGAATTGAACGCCTTATACGGGATCGGGCGTTCGGTCACTGCTGTGTTGGAACTGGATAGGTTGCTGGGCCGTATCGTGGAGGCCGCCGTATACATCACCGGCGCCGAGGAGGGGAGTCTGCTTCTCCTGGATGAAGACACAAATGAATTGTTCATTCGCGCTGCCCAGGGCCTGGAAGAGAAATACGCTCGTGATTTCCGCCTCAAAGTCAAAGACAGCCTGGCCGGAAAGGTAATCCGAACTGGTGAGCCTATTATGATCAATAAGGCCGGAGGTCCCCATAAAGTCAAGACAGCCTATCTGGTCAATTCTATACTGTACGTACCGCTGAAGGCCAAGGGGCGCGTCATGGGGGTATTGACCGTTGATAACCGGATATCTGACGAAGAGTTTACCAGAAACGATTTGTTCCTGCTCTCACTCCTGTCAGATTATGCAGCGGTAGCGATCGAAAATGCCCGACTTTTCGGTCAGATCGAAAACGAGAGACGCACCCTGGAAGCCATCCTCGCGGGGACAGAAGACCTGATCATTGTGACCAATCAACAAGGGCGAGTGCTTTTGATCAACGATTCGGCGCGTAACGTTTTTGCGCTACAGCGCGAAGAAGTAGAAGGCCGCCGGCTCGCCGACCTCGTACAAAACCAAGATCTGCTGAGCCTGTATCAACAATCCTTGGAAAGGACCGGCGGCGCCTCAGCCGAGGTGATCATTGATGATCGGACTTTCCTGGCAACGCTGTCTCCCATCAGTGACGTGGGCCGGGTCGTTGTGATGAAAGAGATCACACATCTGAAACACCTGGACCAAATGAAATCGGACTTCGTTGCCACTGTATCGCACGACTTACGTTCCCCTTTGACTTCCATTCGGGGCTTTGTTGACCTGTTACCGGTTGTCGGGGAATTGAATGAGCAACAAAAATCCTTCCTGAAAAAGATACGTCGCGGCGTTGAAGATATTACCGCACTGATAAATGACTTGTTAGACATCGGCCGAATTGAATCTGGTACAGACTGGGGAGTAGAACCTTGCGACCTCAATGAAATCATCGTCACTGTGACCGATCGCCTTCGCGATCAGGCGACCAGCAAGCAACAGACCCTGTCGGTCGAGACCTGCCCTGAGCCGCTTATGATCCAGGGGAACCGTTTACGGTTGGAACAGGTGGTGAACAATCTTGTCGGCAATGCGATTAAGTACACGCCGGAGGGTGGCAAGATCTGCGTCCGGTCATCGGTTGACCACCAAATTGCGGTCGTGAGCGTGGAAGACAATGGCATTGGAATCCCGGTCTCCGAACAGCCATTCATTTTCGACAAATTCTACCGCGTTCAAAACGACAAGACAGCGGACATCAGCGGCACCGGGTTGGGACTTTCCATCGTCAAGTCAATTGTTGAGAGGCATAACGGCCGGGTCTGGGTGGAAAGTGAGCCGGACAAAGGGAGCCGTTTCAGCTTCTTATTGCCCAGAGTGCAGGGATAGCATCTTTTCTGTGTGCTGAGGAGGAAGACTTGAGCATATTAGACATACCGGCCATAACCAGGATTCGGCGCAATCACGCGCTCGAACATGCGACGATCCATGTATTGTCTCAACGTCATCGCACACTGCGCCTGGTCGGGCGAAGTTCGGTAAGCGGTTTCTTCATCTACGGGCAGGTAGACACCGACGAGCTTGCTGCGGCCGCAACTGAGGCTTTGGCCCGGCTGCAAAATGGGGAGACAGAACTGGCCGTTCATCCCAGATGTGGTACCAACATCGCATTGGCCGGCATTATGGCCGGGCTCTCTACTTTTGGGGTAATGTCCGGACGTTCTCGCTCCAAACTGGAGAAGCTGCCGCAAGTGATACTGGCTGCGACGGCAGCCGTGTTGTTTGCGCAGCCGCTAGGAGCACTGGTTCAGAGCAGAATCACAACGACATCAAATGTTAACGGAGCCTTCATTGCTGGAATCACGCGCCAGCAACGTGGAGGGATGATCATCCACCACGTGAGGGTCGCCGAGGAATAAGCGTGTTTTGGATACTTCATGGCGACGATGAATTCCGCCGTTCCGAGTTTTTGACGAAGCTGAAGGCAGAATTGGGGGACGCCAACATTCAGGACATCAACACCACCGTGCTGGATGGGCGTCGGACCACGCTGGCCCAAATCACACACGCCTGTAATGCCGTTCCCTTTATGGGCAGCAAGAGGCTCGTTGTAGTAGAAGGTCTCCTGACCCACTTGAACGCTGCGCCCAAGGGTCAGGCCAAGAAGAAGTCTCAGGAAGCAGACAATTATGGTCCTCCAGAGTCAACGGCCCACAAGCCCTCTTTGTTACGGGAATTGGCGCAGTACCTGGCTACCTTGCCAGACACCACCATTCTGGTATTCGTTGAGCCGCAAACCATCGCTGCCAATCATCCACTTCGAGCCCTCTGCCAGGGCCCAGCCCCCAAAGGCCAGGCGCGCGAATTTCGTTCATTCTCGGCCTCAGGCAAAGAAGGCCCTGCCCAATTGGCTGAATGGATCAAAGAAAGAGCTAAAAATAAGGGGATAGAGCTATCCGCTGACGCCTTGAAACTCTTGGCCCAGTACGTCGGCTACGACCTGAGGCTTCTGGACGGGGAACTGGACAAGTTAAGCGTCTATGTCGCTGGGTCTGGCAAGGTATCGGCCAGCGAAATCAGACAATTGGTCACATACGTGCGAGAGGCAGACATATTCGATCTGGTTGATGCGCTGGGCCGGAACAATGTGCGTGAAGCGGTCATCCTCATGCATCGTATGCTGGACGAGGGCAAGGCCCCGCTCTATCTGCTGACAATGATCGTGCGACAGTTTCGGATCATGATACAGGTCAAAGAATTGAGCGCGCTTGGCTTCGGCGCCACCGAAATCTCCAGGCGACTGGGCCTGCACGAATTCGTCGTCCAAAAAGGCATGGCCCAGTCGCGCAATTTCACGTTCGAGCAGCTTGTCGGCATCTACGACTCTCTGGCAGAGTGCGACGCTGCCATTAAGACCGGCAGAATCGGCGACTCGCTGGCTCTCGACTTGCTCGTGGCCGAATTGGGGACATGCGGACATCCCAAATCCTGAAACTGCGACCTTCAACCAACTACTCAAGCCGTGTGACGCCTATCCAAAAGTGGTGAGGCAGAATGTTATGAGCCGACACCACACGGACCTGTTTTGATATTCTCGCCTCTTCACCTTCGCCGATCATCTGTGGGTTCACATAGCAAGTGTTGGGTTCGTGGCCGAATTTCTGTACGTATCTGGCGACAGCTTGCGCGATCTTGTCCTCCAGACTGCGTTTGGAATCGTTGTCAAACCACAATAGACCTTGTTTCATCTTCTCTTTCATTGCTGCTTATTCCTTCTCCACATCAGATGGGTGCATCCGCTGGCCGTCATTCTGAGCTCCTCCGCGGCGCGTGGGCGCGCCGCTCATGGGGGAAGAAACGCCGCCCGATTCCGTCATGCTGAGCCGAAGGCGAAGCATCTCGCGCTGGCAGGCGTTGAGATTCCCTTCGCTGCGCTCAGGGCATGGCTTCGGCGCTATAGCGCCTCAGAATGACGGGACAAAGTCGTTTCTTAGCAGGCGCAGCCCCCATC
>DAOTYC010000168.1:0-4179 GCA_034435095.1 Anaerolineae bacterium
GAATGGTGCGGTGGACCATAACCACCCGGTGTTCCGCTCCGTCTTCGCCGATGTAGTTGACGTCGAACCGGTTGGGCAGGTTGAAATCCACCTGAATGGTCGTACCCTGCCACCCGCGTCCCAACGCATCTTTGGTCTTGATGTCGATGGCCGGACCGTAGAACTTGGCTTCGCCTTCCATGCGCTTGTATGGCAGCTTGGTTTTGTCCAACGCCTCGACGAGTGCACCCTCAGCCAATTCCCATTCGGCGTCTCCGCCGATGTACTTCTCCTTGTTGTTCGGGTCCCGCACGGACAGTTCGATGTCGTACTGCTCATAGCCGAAGGCTCTGAGCATGTACAGGGCCAGGTCAATGACGCCGATAATCTCGTCCAGAAGCTGGTCGGGGCGACAGAAGATGTGGGCGTCGTCTTGGGTGAAGCCACGCACGCGCAGCAGCCCATGTAACACGCCCGCCCGTTCGTAACGGTAGACCGTGCCCAGTTCGGCCCAACGCATTGGCAAGTCGCGGTAGCTACGGGTGCGGGTCTTAAACATCAGGATGGCGAACGGACAGTTCATCGGCTTGATCAGGTATTCAACTCCGTCAATGTCCATCGGCGAGTACATGTTGTCGCGATAGAAACCCCAATGCCCACTGGTCTTCCACAGGTCTATCTTGGCGATGTGCGGCGAATAGACGATGTCGTAGCCGCGTTTGCGGTGTTCTCTGCGCCAGAAGTCCTCAATCGTCTCGCGGATGACCGCGCCCTTGGGATGCCAGTAGATCAGGCCGGCGCCTCCCTCTTCGTGGGTGCTGAACAGGTCCAGCTCTTTGCCCAGCCTGCGGTGGTCGCGCCGCTGAATCTCTTCCAGCTTTTGGAGATAAGCGTCCAGTTCGCTCTTGTTGTTCCATACTGTGCCGTAGATACGCTGCAACATGGGGCGTCTTTCATCGCCTCGCCAATAAGCCCCGGCTATTGACATCAGCTTGAAGGCGTCTTCCGGGATTTGGCCGGTGTGGTCCACGTGCGGCCCGCGACACAGGTCGGTGAATGTGTCCTGAGTGTAAATCGAGATCACCTCGTCTTCGGGCAGGTCCTCGATCAACTCAACTTTGAACGGCTGGTCTTTGAACAAATCCAGGGCCTTCTCTCTGCTCACTTCTTCACGGCGGAACGGAAACCGACCACGGATGATCCGCCTCATCCGTTCCTCAATCTGCTGCAGGTCATCGGGAGTAAGGCTCCGAGGCAGCAGAAAGTCGTAATAGAAGCCCTCTTCGATCGCTGGCCCAATCGCAATTTTGGCGTCTGGGAACATCTGCAATACAGCTTCGGCCATGACATGCGCCGTTGAGTGTCGCAATCTATCTAAGTGGTCATGTTCGTGATTTTCGGCATTCATTGTGATAAACCTCCATACTCTATGTCCGGCTCGATTTCGGCCAGAACAAAAAAACCTCTCGCTTGGGGCGAGAGGGATCACTCACGCGGTTCCACCCAAATTCGGCCATATCCAACACAAGCTGGAATTGACCCTCGTGACAGGCTATAACGGGACCACCGTGCATCCTTAACCGCCTGGGCGCCTCTGCCTCAGCGGGTTCTCGGAGCAAGCTCACAGGCGGTTTTCCCTGAGCCGTTGCTGAGAGAGCTTTCAGTCTGCGGCTCTCTCTCCCTGGAAGCCGACACTCAAGTACTCGTCCTGGTCATTGCTGGATGTCATTTTGTCAATTACGAAGTGGGCGGTATAGGGCTCGAACCTACGACCTCCACGATGTCAACGTGGCGCTCTGGCCGACTGAGCTAACCGCCCAACAATAGCTATTATACTATGGGCTGCGGAAAAAGGCAAATTTGATATCCGGGAAGCAGCTTACAAATGAACTCAAGCTCTCGCCAGAGCACTACGATTAGCTGAGCGAGATAGCTGTGCCTGAATCGCCTGAGTAAACCACCCTGCACCAGCGACCTGCTACCGCGCCAGATGTCGCGATAGCAGGTCAGTCCTCCAATTCTTACCCCATTGCGCCCGTGATGTAATGCTCGAGTTGCTGAATCATGAATTGCTGCTCGGAGATAACCGCCTTAACAATGTCGCCGATGGAGACAAGCCCTACCAGTCGTCCCTCATCCATGACCGGCAGATGCCGGATGCGCCTGTGGGTCATGACGGCCATACATTCCTCGACCGTGTTATCCGGCTGGATATAGATCACTTTGTGGGTCATGATGTCGCCGACAGATGTGTCGCGGGCGGTGCGGCCCTTCAACTCGACCTCTCGGGCATAGTCGCGCTCGGAGAAGATGCCCACCACGTTTTCCCCATCGAGCACGACCAGCGCGCCAATTCCTTTTTCTGCCATGAGCTTGAGAGCGTCATACACCGACGCACCGGCAGAGATAGACCAGACCTGATTGCCCTTTTCTTTCAAGACATCGCGAACAGTTTTCATTTTTCTGCCTCCTGTCGTTCCAAATTTGTTTTTAATGACTTTGACTTACCCAACGACAAAATTATACCGGCCTCTGTTGCATGTTCAAAATTACAGTATTACAATATCATACTTGTAACTTTCTTGACATGGAGGCACCCTCATGCGACTGGGCTTCGCCGTCAAAGTGCTGGGGCAACCCGACCTCAGATCGAATGATTCACGTCGCTGGCAGAACGGCCCCCACCTCAGTGTGAGCCTGGCCTATGTTCGCGATATTCTGGTCTACCTGCGCAAATTGGATATCCGCATGTACCGCCTGTCATCTGAGCTGGCGCCGTATGTCACTCACCCTGACCTGCCCCAGTTTCATCGTCAGATAGAAGAGTGCCGGCCAGAGCTGGACGCTATCGGGAAGCAAGCCCGAGAAGCGGACGTGCGCCTATCGTTTCACCCCGGCGCGCATGTGGTGCTGAACAGCCCCGACGAAACCATCGTCGCTCGAAGCATCGCCGACCTGTCTGCGCAGGCCCTCATGTTGGACTTGATGGGCGCAGACCAGCGGGCCGTGGTTGTCGTCCATGTCGGAGGCGTGTACGAAGACAAGTCGGCGGCGATAGAACGATTCGTCGCTGTCTGGCGCACACTGCCAGGGCGAGTGCAGGCCCGGCTCGCGCTGGAAAACGACGAACGCAGTTTCTCTGTCCAAGATATTCAGCACATCCACCATCGCACTGGAGTCCGGCTGGTATTCGACTATCTGCACCACGTGAACAACAACCCGGCGAACCTGACGATACGCCAGGCAGCGGCTATATGCCTGGACACCTGGCCGGCGACAACGACGCCTAAAATTCACTTCAGCTCCCCGCGCACGGAAATGCGCGTGACGGAAAGGCGACAGGCCAACAATGGGACAGAACGCGTGTTGAAACCCCCGCTATGGACGCAGCACGCCGACTTCGTAAATCCTTGGGAGTTCATCACTTTCCTGGATCAAACGGCAGGCTTGCGTGACTTCGACGTGATGCTGGAGGTGAAAGCCAAAGACCTGGCCCTGTTGCGTTTGCGCGAAGACCTGAAACGCTTCGCTCCGGCTTACGGGGACAGACTGAGGTGAAGCCCGCCGATTATGATTCCGGTCATTTGAAATGTGGCTGTCTGTGGTATAATATATACGCTGATGCGATTGTGGTTGCGAAATTGAGGGCCTAAACTTGAGCGACTTACGAGATTTACCGCTTTTCCCTTTGAATACCGTGCTGTTTCCCGGCCAGGCCATCTCCTTGCATATCTTTGAGGAGCGGTACAAGCTGATGATCAACCGCTGCCTGCAAGAGAACCAACCCATCGGCATCGTGCTGATCCGCCAGGGGCAGGAGGTCGGTGAGCCGGCAGAGCCGCACAATGTGGGTACGGTGGCCACAATCCTGGAGACCGAACGTTACGAAAACGGAGAAATAGACATTATCGCGGTCGGACAGGAACGGTTCACCATCCATGACATTCTCCAGTACAAGCCGTACATCGTCGGGAAGGTGGCGCCCCTCAATCCGATCGGGCACGATACGCCTCGCGCGTGGGCTTTGGCCCATCGCGCCAGGGAAGTGCTGTCCAAATACACCGAAGCCCTGGCCGATGCAACAGGCACGTTCGTGCAAATAGTCAACGTCCCCGAGGCGCCTTCGTCGGTCGCATTCCTGGTTGCACTGGCCCTGCAGGTTCGCCATCTGGAGCGACAAGAGCTGCTCAGCATGGCCGA
>DAOTYC010000169.1:0-9499 GCA_034435095.1 Anaerolineae bacterium
CGCTTTGAAAGGAGGCGAGTTTATCGAACGTAGGTGGGTGTTCTGGTCAGAGCTGCCGCGGGACACTCGCACAAGTGGGGCATCTACACATCTGAGAGGCGGGGCCGCAACCCCAATTGCATTACGATTTCAGAAGACCAATTGGTTGAAATGAGTGAGGAGGATTAAGACATGAAAGGACAAACAAAATTCCTGTTGACCGAGAGGGAGATGCCCACATCGTGGTACAACGTCGCTGCCGATATGCCGGGCGAACGTCCGCCCATGCTGCACCCAGCGACCAAACAACCGCTCACCCCACCAGACCTGGCGCCCATCTTCCCGATGGCGCTGATCATGCAGGAGGTCAGCAAAGAGCGGTTCATCGAGATCCCGGATGAATTGCAGGACATCCTGAAGCTGTGGCGGCCGACGCCCCTGTTCCGCGCCCACCGGTTGGAGAAGGCCCTCGACACACCGGCCAAAATCTACTACAAATACGAAGGCGTCAGCCCGGCAGGCAGCCACAAGCCCAATACCGCCCTCGCCCAGGCCTATTACAACAAACAGGAGGGCGTCCGTCGGCTGGCGACCGAGACCGGCGCCGGGCAGTGGGGCAGCGCGTTGTCTATGGCCTGTGCCTTCTTTGGGTTGGAATGCAAGGTCTACATGGTCAAGGTCAGCTATTACCAGAAGCCCTATCGCCGCAACCTGATGGAAGCCTGGGGCGCGACCTGTATCCCCAGCCCCAGCAACGAGACCAACGCTGGCCGCGCCATCCTGGCCCAGGACCCAGATTCGCCAGGTTCGTTGGGCATCGCCATCAGCGAGGCGGTCGAGGACGCCGCCACGCACGACGACACCAAGTATTCGCTGGGCAGCGTGGTCAACCACGTGTGCCTGCATCAGACCATCGTGGGCGAAGAAGCTCTCTTGCAGATGGAAAAAGCTGGCGACTACCCGGACGTGGTGATCGGCTGCGTTGGCGGCGGGTCGAATTTCGCCGGCATCTCCTTCCCCTTCGTGCGTGGCGTGCTCACCGAAGGCAAGAAGACTCGTTTCGTCGCCGTCGAACCGACCGCCTGCCCGACGATGACCAAGGGCCCGTATGCGTTCGATTACGGTGATACAGCCAAGATGGCCCCCATCGCCAAGATGGAAACCCTGGGCCACACGTTCGTGCCGCCTGGCATCCATGCGGGCGGATTGCGCTACCACGGCATGGCGCCTTTGGTGTCGGAATTGCACCAGATGGGCATCATCGAGGCGATAGCCGTCCCCCAGACCAAGGTCTTCGAAGCGGCCATTCAGTTCGCGCGGACCGAGGGCATCCTGCCCGCGCCGGAGTCGGCCCATGCCATCCTGGGCGCCATCCAGGAAGCGCAGAAAGCCAAAGAGGCTGGCGAATCGAAGGTCATCCTGTTCAACCTGAGTGGCCACGGCCACTTCGATATGGGCGCATACGACGCTTACCTGTCCGGCAAGCTGGAGGACTACGAGTACCCGGCCGAGAACGTCGCCGCCGCGCTCAAGGAGCTGCCGGAGGTCGCGTTCTAAGAGCTGACGATGCCTTTTCTCACGGCAGAGGCGCAGGGAGCGTAGAAAGAGCAAAGCTCTGTGCGCGCCCTGCGCCTCTGCGACAGGCAATAGCCGAGGAGTACATTGGACATGCACACCAATCTCAGGATACCCGGCCCGACGCCGCTGCCCGACAGTGTGCTGCGCGCTCTGGCGCAGCCGATGATCAGCCACCGCAGCGCGGAGTTCAAACAGCTCTTCAAGGGGCTGCTGGCCGACCTCCAGCACATCTTCCAGACCGAGAGCGATGTGCTTCTGCTGGCAGCATCCGGCACCGGGGGGATGGAAGCGGCCATAGTGAACACGATTCGGCCGGGCGACGCAGTGTTGGCCGTCAGCATCGGCTATTTCGGCGACCGCTTTGCGGCGATTGCCGAGACATGCGGCGCGCGGGTCACCCGGCTCACATTCCCCTGGGGCCAGGCCGCCGACCCCGAAGCAATCAAGGCGCAGCTCGCAGCGCAACCGGATACGCGAGCGGTTTTGGTAACCCACAACGAGACCTCTACTGGCGTAACCAACGACCTGGGGGCCATCGCCGCCGTTGTACATTCGTTGGGAGAGGGATCGCCGCTGCTTATCGTGGACGCGGTGAGCTCCATTGGTGCACTGGACCTGCCGACCGACGCCTGGGGCTGCGATATTGTGACGACCTGTTCACAGAAGGCCCTGATGGCGCCGCCGGGCATCGCGCTGCTGAGCGTCAGCCCACGAGCCTGGCGCGTGATTGAGCAGACGCCGACGCGCAGCTATTACTTTGACCTGAAGGCCCTGCGCAGGCGGGCCGCCGAAGGGGAAACGCCGGCCACGCCGCCCGTCTCGGATATGTTTGCCCTGCGGGCTGGCGTTGACCTCATTTTGCAGGAAGGCTTGACCAATGTCTTCGCCCGCCATCACCGCATCGGAGAGTACACACGACAGGGCATCCTGGCGCTGGGCCTGGGGTTGTTGGCCGACCCGCGATACGTCTCCGACACGGTGACGGCCGTCACGTTCCCACCAGGCATGGACGCCGATGCGATTCGCAGCCGCCTGCGGAAAGAGTTCGGCGTCGTTCTGGGCGGCGGACAAGGTCCACTGAAGGGCCAGATCGCCCGCATTGGCCACATGGGCTACGTCTCGGAAGAAGACATCGCCGCCGTGCTGTCCGCGCTGAGAGCCATCCTCGCCTGAGTCTTTGGACATACCCGCGAGACAGGATATAATAGTACCGAAATCTTTTCTCGCAGGGACGTAAGGCATGTTGGAATTGAAGGGCGCTGTCGGCGTTGTAAAGCATGAACAGAATTCGCTTCTGCTGAATGAGATCGAACGACTCGATGCAGAGCTGTTGGAGCATTTCAAGGGTAAGATGGTCGTTCAGTCCTTGCTGACTCGCCCTTTGGTTAGTTTCCAAGCCAACAAAAACCGCCCAATTTACCGCTGGTACAAATACAAAGAAGCCTTCTCCGCATCGCTGGTCGAATATCTGATTCACAAATACGGCATCTGTGAAGGGACCCACAAAAGCGCCGAGGGGAAATTCGGCTTTACAATGGCTCCTGCCTTGAGATATTTCCCCAATTGCCTGACAGGAGCTATGAAGCGATTATCACATCGCCTCCTTATTGCAATCGGTATGATTACACACGCACTTATGCTCTAGAGCTGGCCTTGCTTGGCGTCAATGAACAAGGACTGGCGAAACTTCGTCAGGAGATGCTCAGTTGTACAGTCGAAAACCGTGCAAAAGATTTGCTGAACATGAACCCGAATTGGGTGAGTGCCCTGATTGCTGCTGATGAACAGCGACTGCTGCAGGCCATATTGAAATATCTGGATGACCGAAAGGCCCAAGGCGCTTTGAACAACAGCGGAATTCCTCGAATGGTGAGGGGATATTTCTATGAAATGGCTTGTGTGATCGCAGAATGCTGGCGTGTGCTCAGGCCCGGCGCTCCAATGTTTATGGTCAATGACAACGTGCGGTACGCGGGCGCAAGTATTTCAGTAGACCTGATCCTTTCTGAGATGGCTGAGAAATTCGGCTTCGAGGTGGAGAATATCCTTGTCCTGCCTGATGGGAAAGGCAACAGTAGCCAACAAATGGGAGAACATGGCCGCGAAGCCTTGCGGAAATGCGTCTACGTGTGGAGAAAACGGTGAGAGCCACTTCATCACCTCCTTACATGATGCACCTCCGTGTAAGCGACGACCTCGTGACCACTTACGAAGCGACTCGCGCCGGATTTGTCGCCCTGGCCCTGGAAAAGAATCGAAAAGCGACACCTTACGTAGTGCAGGCCCAGGCACTTCAGGAAGCTGCCTCTTTAGCGCGCACGCCGGCCGACTTGCTCAATATTAAGGGTATTGAAGCGGGCCTGCTGACGGCAGCGGGCCTTTCGGACAGAGCTCTGAAACATCTATTGCCTCAGGATAAGGCCGAAGCAATAAAGGGCCTCATCCGAAACTTCCTTGAGCCAGCCGGGGCAAAGTTTGTCGAGGAATTGGTGTTCCGCTTCTTGCTTACTCGCGGTGACACGCTTGGAGGTTCTATGCGGAACGTCGGTGGGGTGTTGGCGCAGAGAAAAATGGCCCGTGCTATCATTTCAGCCCTAACGATCGCAGGCATCGGTTATCGCTGGCAACATTCCCGAACCAGAAAGTGGGTTGAAATGGCAAGTGACGATTCGGATATCGAGCTGTCACTGCGTGGCCTGGCCTGGCAGACCGAGAACGGGCCTCGGACTCTGATCTACAACTTAACGGTGCCTCTGATCAAAAACAACGTGGATATGTGCCTGTTCAAACTTGGCCCCGGTCAATTGCAAGAAACCGGGTATCATGCTGCTCACTCTTATCTTGCAATCGGCGAACTCAAAGGCGGAATTGACCCAGCTGGCGCAGACGAACATTGGAAAACCGCGCACACTGCTTTGCAACGTGTTCGCCGCGCTTTCTCTGAAGCTGGCGCTTCGCCGTACCTCTTCTTTGTTGGCGCGGCAATCGAGAAAAAGATGGCAAGCGAAATCTGGGTGCAACTGACAAATGGCCAGCTCCATAATGCGGCGAACCTCAATGAAGAAAGGCAGGTTGCCTCTTTGGCTCGTTGGCTGTGTCAATTGTAACTCTCGACGGGGCTGGCCCGTGCGAGTAAGTCGCCCAGGCGAATTTTTCCCTGCCCCTCGTGGGCGAATAACTTTTTTGTGAAGGAGAAGAGAACAATGCGTGCTCTGCGGGTGATCGAACCCAACGTTCTGCAAGTGACAGAGGTGCTCGCGCCGCCGAGGCGGCCGGGTGAGGTGCGCATCTAGGTGGAATACGCCGGGGTGTGTGGCTCGGACATGGCCATTATTGACGGGAGCTATCCTTATTCGCCATATCCGCTCACGCCGGGCCATGAGTTCTGTGGTCGGGTCACTGAGGCCGATGCAGGGTCTGCCTATCCCGTGGGCGACCTGGTGACCGCGCTGCCGGTGCTGACCTGCGGCGCGTGCGCCGGCTGATTGCCGTGCCACACGGTACGGGCCAGTTTGCCTTCAATTATGGAGACTCGTTCCGAAAAGAGCTGGCCCTGGTTTTCTCCAGGCTATATGACTCGAAGGACTTCGAGGAGTCGGTGCGGCTGCTGGCCGGGCAGCGCGTCGCCGTGACCCCGCTGATCTCACACCGAATGAGCCTGAGCGATGGTGTGGAGGCCATTGATCTGCTGCGCCATCACCCCGATACCGCGTTCAAGGTACTGCTGCGCGTCGCCGAGGCGAGCTGAAAGGGAGGGAATCTCATGAAAACCTATCGCTGCGCTACCTGTAAAGTCCGGGCCTGCCTGGAGGAACCAGGCGTCAAACCGTATCCCCGCAACTGCCCTATCCCTAACGAAGAGGACATCGCCGCTGAAGTCCACGAGCTGTACCTGCACGATCCACAGATCAACGCGCTTGCCGCAGCCGCGGCGCGGACCGAGGCCATGGGCTATCCGAAGCGTCCCCGCGTAGAAGAAGTGATGGATTTTGCGCGGCGCATCGGCGCAAACCGACTGGGAATTGCCCACTGCATCGGGCTGTGTCGCGAGGCGGCCTTGCTGCTTGAGGTGCTGGAGGCCAACGAATTTGAGGTCTACACGGTGGCGTGCAAATGCGCCGTCCTGCCCAAAGAAGAGATCGGGCTGATGGACGAAGAGAAGGTGCATCCGGGGCATTTCGAATCGCTGTGCAACCCGCTGGCCCAGGCGCGCATCCTGAACAGGTTGGGAACCCAACTCAATATCCTGGTTGGCCTGTGCGTGGGGCATGACACACTGTTTTTCCGCTATTCCGACGCGCCAGTGACAGTGCTCATCGCCAAAGACCGCGTCACCGGACACAACCCGCTGGCCGCTCTGCAACTAAGCAGCTCCTACTACAGCTGGCTTAAGGAACCGCGGTACAAGCCGGAGTCTTAAGCTGATTGACAGGCCAGGTGCTTGGAGTTACAATACCCGCCATGAATGTAAACGCTGAAATCATTACTACGGGGACAGAATTGTTGTTGGGCGAGTTGGTTGATACCAACTCGTCCTATATCGCGCGTCGGTTGCGCACCATTGGCGTCAACTTGTTCTACATTACTTCCGTCGGCGATAACGAGCAGCGGATGGTCAACATCCTCACCCAGGCGCTGCAGCGTTCCGATGTCATCATCACCACAGGCGGACTGGGGCCGACGGTGGACGATGTGACCAGGGAAGCGGTGGCCCGTGCTACCGGACGCAAGTTGGTCCTGCATGAGGACCTGTTGCGACAGATTGAGGCCCGTTTTGCCCGTTGGGGCCGCCGCATGACTGAGAACAACCGTCGGCAGGCCTATCTGCCGGAAGGCGCCATCCCCATCGAGAACCCGGTCGGGACGGCGCCATGCTTCATCGTGCAGGAAGGCCATGCCTCGATCATTTCGTTGCCGGGCGTGCCCCGTGAGATGGAATATCTGATGGAGCACAAGATCATCCCCTACCTGCGTGAGAAATTCGACCTGCATGAGGTCATCAAAGCCAAAATCCTCAAGACGTGCGCCATCGGAGAGAGCACCATTGATGACCGCATCAAAGAGCTGATGACTTCGCAGAACCCGACTGTGGGGCTGGCGGCGCACCCGGCACAGACGGACGTGCGTATTACGGCCAAGGCGCCCAGCGAAGAGGAGGCCGACCGGCTTATCGCCGAAATGGAGGCGCGGATTCGGGCCCTGCTTGGCGATGTGATCTATGGTGTGGACAAAGAGCGGTTGGAAGATGTGATCGCCGCGCTGATGAGGTCCGCCGGCGTGTCGCTGTCTCTGCTGGAGACGGTGACCCGCGGCAATGTCGGGCGCAGGTTGTCCAGCGCGCTGGGGCCAGCAACGCCGGCCCATCTCAAACGACAACAAGTGCTGGACGCTTCACCCGAAACAGCGCGAGCACAGTTGGCCGAAATTCTGGGCTTGTCGCCGGAATCGGCTCACGAACTGGAGGCGGACGGGCATGAATGGGCCAGCCGCATCGCCCGCACCATCCGTGAGCAAGATGCCAGCGATATGGCCCTGGCTATCATCGGCCTGCAATCAATTGATGAGAGGTCGTATGAGCCGGTGTGGGGTTCGATTTGGTGCGCTCTGGTAACGCCTGACGGCGCGGTCGTCAAGACATTCCGCTTCGGCGGCGAGAACGACACGCTCATTCCGTGGATCTCTGGCATGTCGCTCGATGTACTGCGGCGGGCACTGCTTGGTCTCAATCAGCAACCGGACTATTGATGTCGTTGAGGTCTCCGGCCTGGCACATCTAAGTCGAGATTCTTCACTTCGTTCAGAATGACGGGAGGAGCGGTTTTTATACGCGGTGAAGGCCATCCAATTCGAGGACTCCGTCCCACGATACGTCATCACCAAAATCCTGGGGGCGATATACAAGCCGGCTTTCTATGGCCCGTTGTCATGCGTGCGATACCGCGACGTTCCACCGCCGACTCTGCCGAACGCCGAATGGGCGCGGGTCAAAGTCCGCTACGCCGGCATCTGCGGCAGCGACCTGAACCTGATTCGGCTGCACGACAGCCCGGCCCTGTCGCCCTTCACTTCGTTTCCATTTACTATCGGCCACGAAAATTTGGGCTACCTGACTGAAGTCGGGCATGATGTGCAAGGTTTCAGCGTGGGCGACCGTGTGATCGCCGACCCGGTGTTGTCGTGCCCGACCCGCGGGATTTCACCCGTATGCCCCAGGTGCGCCGAAAAGGAATTCTCACGCTGCCTGAACTTTGCCGAAGGGAACATTGCGCCGGGGCTCATCATCGGTGCGTGCCGCGACACCGGCGGGAGCTGGAGCCCTGAGTTTGTCGCCCATCGCCATCAGCTTTTCCATGTCCCTGACCAGGTCAGCGACGAGAACGCCATCCTGGTGGACGCCTTCTGCTCAGCGTTGCATCCGGTGATGCGTAACCTGCCGCGCGATGACCAGACCGCTTTGGTGCTCGGCGCGGGCATCATAGGCGTCTGCACCGTCGCCTCATTGCGCGCTTTGGGCAGCCGCTGCCGTATCCTCGTGGTGGCAAAGTATCCCTTCCAGGGCGAACTGGCCCGCCATTACGGCGCGGATGAAATCATCTACCTGCGGGAAGGCGACCTCTATGAGACAGTGGCCGAAAAGACCGGCGCCAGGCTGTATAAGCCCATCCTGGGCAAGCGGATGATGATGGGCGGCGCGGATGTCGTCTTCGAATGTGTCGGCAGCGACGGCAGCATTGACGACGCCCTGCGGTTCGCTGCTGAAGGCGGCAAGGTGATCCTGGTTGGGCTGGCCGGCCTGGCCAAAGGCATTGACTGGACGCCCATCTGGTTTCACGAGCTGCAGGTCACCGGCTGTTTCGCCTACAGCACCGAAATCTATCGGGGCCGAGAAATCCGCACATATCAATTGGCTCTTGACTGGCTGTCCGAAGGTCGGCTGGACCTTTCCCCTTTGTTGACTCATCGCTACCGGTTGGAAAACTACCGCGACGCCCTGCATGACCTCCTGACGAAGAAATCAGCGAACCGGGCTATGAAAGCCGTGTTTGAATTCGATTGAATTGTCATTCTGGCGAAATCGTGATATAATGGTTAAAACAAGGTAAATTCTTTTTTCTTGATGAGGTGGGGGGCCATGAGGAGAGCACACAAGGCCATTTGGATGGTTCTGATTGGGGGCGTTCTGTGTGGACTTCTGGCTGTCCTGACGTCCTGTATCGGCCCTGGCCCTCAGCCCAAAGGCCCCAATGTTGAGATTGTCCTGCCCAAGAACGGCGCGAAAGCGATCAGGGGCCAGATTCTCGATGTGCAGAGCGTGGCGATTGATGACCACGCCGGTGTGATCAAAATCGAGCTGTGGGTGGATGGCGAAATCTATCGCGTTGACGAGGCCGCAGACCCGAAGGGCGTGCCCGTGTTCACCGCGCTGCAACCGTGGACTCCGGCGACGATTGGCGGCCATTATCTCACGGCCAAGGCAGAGACCGCGGACGGCCGGGTGAGCGAATCGAAGCCGGTTTTGGTGATTGTTGAAGAGGTTCCCACCAAAACGCCGACTGCCACCCCAACGAGCACGCCGACGCCGCTTCCGCCCACGTTCACGCCCACGCCTGAACCACCGACCATGACTTTCACCCCGCCGCCGACATGGACGTTTACTCCACTGCCGCCTCCCAGTCCGACGCCGCCATCAGTCGTGATGCCTGGCCCCACGGGTTTGCCGGGCTACCCATCAGTGCCTGGTTATCCCGGTTACCCTGGCTTGCCAGGCGGGCCGGGTGGGTATCCTGGTTACCCCGGCTATCCCAATCAGCCTGTCTATCCGCCGGTTCAGCCGCCCGCCCCCGGCGGGCCGCCTTTGCCTGTTCTGGACGCGCCACCAACTGTGAAGATTCTGTATCCTTCGGATGGGACGAGGGTGAACATGGGCGCATCGGTCCAGATC
>DAOTYC010000170.1:0-14510 GCA_034435095.1 Anaerolineae bacterium
ACATGGTGAAGGCGGGCATCATTGACCCGGCCAAGGTCACGCGCTCGGCGGTGGAGAACGCGGCCTCTATCGCGGCCATGATCCTGACCACTGAGGCCCTGGTCGCCGATATTCCCAAGAAAGAAGAGACCCCAATGCCCGGTGGCGGCGGCATGGGGATGATGTAATCACCACCTCAACGCTGCTACAGATATTACATGTACGTTTCACAGAGCTCCCCCATAACCTTCTGTGGGGGAGCTCTGCGGCTTATGTGTAAAAAAACGAGATTTTGACATGGTGACAGAATTGGCCTATAATCACACCACTGTCATTTCACGGCCAGGCTATAACCGCAGCTATTTACATTTGTCCAGTTAGCGCGATCGGTTGATTGCATGGCCTGATGCATTGTAGCTTCGGCCAAATTGCCTCCCTGTAGTGCCTCGTGCTCTTTCTGTTCTGTGGAATCTATGTTGATCTTCGGATGGATAAGAGGCCCATACAGGGCAAATGAGTCACAGCCAGTCAGTTAACAGAACTCTTTTCAGTATTTACGCAGATTGGGGATTAGTTTGAAAGATTCTGATGCTCAGAAACAGACTATATTGAAAGAGCCCAAACGACCCCGGAGCTTGCACACAACGGCTCTTGCTCGACAAGTTGCCTTGCTCTCGGTAAGCATCCTGGTATGTGTTTGTTTGCAGCCCGTTGTTCACGCCTATTCGGGTTTCAGAGATTCGCTTAAGACCGGGAGGGGTTATCTTCTGTGTGAGGACTCTTTAGATGCAAATATCTCAGTTGACGTGTTGGGCTTGACGCCGGAAGCAACGCCCATGCCTCCGGAGGGAGACCTCGCCCCACAGGCAGTGGACTTAAAAGCAGACCTGCCTGAGGTATCTGCCAGTGGTGAAGAGGGCGATATGGTTGCCATGGTTTCGCCAGCCGTTCTCCCTGCGCCAGATGGCAAGGACCGGCGGGTGCGTGTGCCCATCCTCATGTATCATTACATTTCGGACCCGCCTCGGGGGGCGGATGAGGTTCGACGTGACCTCTCGCTGCCAGGGCCAGATTTTGAGCTGCAATTGCGTTACCTGGCCAATGAGAGCTACCAATCAATCACCATGCAGGACTTGATCCGACACATCCAGCGGGGCGCGCCGCTGCCGCCGAAACCCGTGCTGCTAACGTTCGACGACGGCTATAAGGATGCGTTCACAGTAGCCTTCCCGTTGCTGAAGAAATACGGGTTCACGGGCACGTTCTTCATTTTTACGAAGCCCATCAACGAAGAGAACCGCGAATATCTCTCCTGGCAGGAGGTGGAACTGATGAGCGCGGCTGGCATGGAAATTGGCAGCCACAGCTACAGCCACCCTGACCTGAGAAAGCTATCTGGTGACGCATTGCACAGGGAGATTGTGGGGTCTAAAGAAGATATCGAAGCGCATATTCAGCGCCCCGTCCTCTTTTTCTGCTATCCTTCGGGAGCTTATGACAACCGCGTCGTCCAGGCGGTGAGTGAGGCGGGTTACTGGGGCGCAGTCACTACGCGACAGGGAGCCAACCATTCAGGCGCGAACCGTTTGACTTTGCAGCGTGTGCGGGTTCATGGCGAGGCCGGCCTGGAGCGGTTCGACGCCCTGCTGAACTGGGAATGGTGAGCGAAGCGTGCACCATACGCCGCGTATAGACGCATGGCGCGCGCTTCAGCTTGATACAAATTCTCAGGTTCTTTGTTCTATCGGCGTCCACTCACAACCCTCCAGCCCACAGTACCGCCCTACATACTCTGCCTCCGGCCGGTAGAGTGTTGGTTTGGTATCCGCTTCGCCAAATCGCTCTTCCAGATAGTGGGCTGCCCAGCCGGAAATTCGGCCGATGGCAAACACGGGCGTAAACAGGTCAACCGGCACGCCGATGAGGTAATTGACCAGAGCTGAGAAGAAATCTACATTCGGATAGATGCTACGTCCTTTGCGTTTCTGCATTTCTTCAGTGGTCACCTTGCTGACTTCCTCGGCTATCTGATACAGACCGATGTTGCCAGCCCTCTCCGCCAGTTTGGCAGCCATCGGCCCCAAAATATTGGCCCGTGGGTCAGTGACCTTGTAGACGGCGTGCCCCATGCCCATGATCCTGCCGCCTTCGTCCAGAGTCTTGATCACGTAATTGCGCACCCTGTCCACTGAGCCAATTTCCTGCAACATCCTGTAGACTTCAATGTTTGCGCCGCCATGTAGCGGCCCAGAGAGTGACCCCAGCGCGCCTGTTATGGCCGCGTAGATGTGGGCGCGGGTAGAGGCGATCTGTCGGGCAGTAAAGGTGGAAGCATTGAACCCATGTTCAGCGTGCAGGATCAGGACGACATCCATAATGCGCGCGGTTTCGTCATCTGGGACTTCCCCGTGTAGGGTGTAAAGGAAATTGGCGGCATGGCTCAAATCTGGGCGCGGCTCAACCACCTCCTGCCCGTTGCGAATGCGATGCCAGGCAGCCACCACCAGGGGCAATCGGGCAGTCAAGCGTATCGCTTTTCTGTAATTGGCCTCTCTGGTCTGGTCCTCGAGCTCCGGGTCGTTCATGCCCAGAACCGGCGTCGTGGCTTGCAGGACATCCATAGGAATGGCTTCACGGGGCAGGCTTCTGAGAACTGCGACGACCGAATCGGGCAGAGAACGAGCTGCCATCAACTCTCCCTTCAACGACTCCAGCTCGCGGTAATTTGGCAGCTTGTGACGCAGTAGAAGGTATACCACCTCCTCATAGGTGCCTTGTGTCGCCAACGCATGGATGTCGTACCCGCGGTAGATCAGGACGCCGTTTTCACCGTCCACATCGGAAATGGTGGAATCAGCCACCACGATGCCTCTCAAGCCGATGTTCTTGGTCGTTGTTTCCTGTTCTGAAGTTCTGTCTTGTGTAGACATAGGTGAAACCTCCTTAGTTCGACAGCGTGCTTTTACCCTCCCTGTTTGACCACCAAGCCAGGGTCAGGGCGGGTCATGCGAGCAGGGTCAAGCACTCGCTTGAGTTCTTCCTCAGAAAGCAATTTCTCCTCCTGTACCAGTTCTGTTACGGTTTTGCCCTCCGCCAGAGCCTTTTTGGCGAGCCTGGCCGCTTCCAGATAGCCGATGGACGGCGCCAACGCTGTTGCCAGCCCCATTGACCGGTAGGCATAGTCCTGACACCGTGCGGCGTTGACCGTGATCCCATCAACGCAACGAAGGGCCAACTGGCGACAGGCTGAGGTCAGAATCTCGACCGATTCCAAGACGTTTTCGGCCATGATGGGCATCATGACGTTCAGTTCCATCTGGCCGGCCGCTGCCGCCTGCGAGACGGTCAGGTCGTTGCCGATCACCTGGAAGCAGACCATGTTGACCATTTCGGGGATTGACGGGTTGACTTTGCCTGGCATGATGGAGCTGCCAGCCTGCACCTCCGGCAGCGTGATCTCGGCCAGTCCGGTGGTTGGCCCCGAAGACAGCAGGCGCAAGTCGTTGGCTATCCTTCCCAGTTCGACGGCGAAGTCGCGGAGCGCGGAAGAGACTCTGCCTACCGGCGCCTGCGATTGCATCGCCTGCACCAGGTCTTCTGGATTGCGGAATGGTTTGCCGGTCAGTTTGGACAGCTCAGCAACGACATGGCGAGCGTAATCGGGGTGTGTGTTCATCCCCGTGCCGACTGCTGAGCCGCCAATTGCCAGCGCGAACAAGTCCTCGGCCGTTCTTCTGACGTGCATAGACGCACTTCTGATGGCCCCGGCGTAAGCCATGAACTCCCGACCTATGGTCGTTGGCACGGCATCCTGCAAATGCGTGCGACCGCTCTTGATGGTCTGTTGATTTTGTTCGCCTATCCTCTCCAGAGACTGAGCCAATCGTTCTGCTTCTGTGTAGAAAGGGTCCAGCGCGTCCACGATAGCCAGATGCATGGCGGTCGGGTAAGTGTCATTGGTGGATTGTCCCATGTTTACATGGTCATTGGGGTTCAGGACTTTGTAATCGCCCTTGGCATGGCCGAGCAGCTCCAGCGCGCGATTACACAGCACCTCGTTGACGTTCATGTTCGTGCTGGTGCCCGCGCCAGCCTGGAACATGTCAACGACAAATTGGTCGCGCAAATGGCCGGCCAGAACTTCGTCGGCGGCCTGCTGGATGGCCCTCGCTTTGTCAACTGGCAGCCGGCCGGCGGCCATGTTCACCTCGGCGGCAGCGCGCTTGATCCGACAATAAGCCTCGACGATTCTGGGGTGAATTTTGCGTCGGCTGATGGGGAAATTCGCCACGGCGCGGGCCACATTGGCGCCATAGTACGCATCGGCCGGCACCTCCAGCTCCCCCAAAGAATCCTTTTCAATTCTGAATCCCGATTTGCCCTCCAACTATCACTCCTCCTTCTTGGAAATTGCCTGTTTTATGAAGTTGATAGCCCGCATCGGGCGGCAATCTTTGGGACACACTTTCACGCAGTTGGCGTAACTATCGCAGGCAAAAACGCCGCCAGGCGATTTGGCGAATTCTACCCGCCACTCGTGAGCGTCATCGCGAGGGTCGAAGAAGAACTTGTACAGGGCAACACTGGCGGCTGGGCCAATAAATGTGGCATCCTGCGCCCGCTTGGGACAATCCGAGAAGCACGCCGCACATTTGATGCAGTCAATAGAGCGGTCCAATTGATCCAGGTTCCTGGCGGGCATTTTGTCATCCCAGGTGAGCTGTTCATCGTGCCTGTCGTCCTTACGCTCAATGAAAGGACGCACTTTCTCAAAGGCCTCCCAGAACGGGTCAAAATCGGACACCAAATCCCGGATGGTGGGGAGGTTGGCGAGAGGGTCAATCACCACCACACCCTTCTCGGCCAGCGGGATGGCCTGCGTCTTACAGGCCAACGCCGCCTCGCCATTGATCCGGACTGCACAGGATCCACAGATCGCCCCTCGGCAACTGTAGCGATAGGCAAAAGACGGGTCGTGTTGTTCTTGAATGGTGTGGAACACGTCGAGCACAGTGTGGCCGGGCTCGATATCCACCTCGAAGATTTGGCGATATGGCTCAGATTGATCCGGTTTCTTGCGAAATATGTCAAACCT
Organism: Anaerolineae bacterium; assembly: GCA_034435095.1. Lineage (GTDB taxonomy): Bacteria > Chloroflexota > Anaerolineae > DAOTYC01 > DAOTYC01 > DAOTYC01. The sequence continues at coordinate 5,075 of DAOTYC010000170.1, forward strand.
GGCTTTCATCCTATTGTTCCCCCTAGTACTTAATCTCGTCGAGAGGTTGGGTGTCCACGATGGTTACATCTTTGTAAGACAGCGAGAGCGTTCCTTCAGGCGTTTTCTCGATCAGTGTGTGTTTCAGAAACGCCTGGTTGTCGAGGTTGGGGTAGTCGAATCGGTAATGGCTGCCCCTGGATTCGCGGCGAGCCAAAGAGGCCACCGCGCAGGCGTGGGCGATGTCCAGCATGAAACCCAATTCTAAAGCTCTGATCAATTCTGAATTGAATACCAGAGACCGCTCGCGGACACGGACACGCCTGTATCGTTCAACCAACTGTTCGATATCATGTACGCCACTTTCCATCGTATCCTGCTGGCGGAACAACCCGAAACTGGCTACCATTGCCTTCTCCATGTCCTTGCGCAAGATGGGTACGTCTTCGTCGCTTGTGTGGGCGAACAGAGCTGCGAACCGGGCCATTGCCTCCGAAAGCAAGCCGTCTTCGTGCGCGCGGTTCGGGCCTGCATAGCCGCTCAGGAATTCGGGAATCGTCTGGCCGGCGCGAATCCCATACACGACGGCTTCCAGCAGCGAGTTCCCGCCGAGACGGTTGGCGCCGTGCACCGAGACGCAACTGGCCTCGCCGGCGGCAAACAGGCCGGCCAATCGGGTGGCACAATTGGTGTCCACGTCTATGCCCCCCATGGTGTAATGGACGGTCGGTCTGATGGGGATAGGCTCTTCGATGGGGTCAACACCAGCAAAGTAGATGGCTATTTCGCGGATTTGGGGCAGGCGCGTTTTGATCTTCTCTGCCCCCAAATGGCGCAGGTCGAGCCGGACACAGCCGTCGGGGAAGCCGCGGCCCTCGTTAATCTCTTGCTGCACGGACCGGGCGACCAAGTCACGTGGCGCGAGTTCCATGAATTTCGGGGCGTAACGTTCCATGAACCGTTCGCCGTGCACATTGATCAGGTATCCCCCTTCACCGCGCGCCCCCTCTGTGATGAGGATGCCGTTGGCCAGGCCGGTGGGGTGAATTTGAAAGAACTCAATGTCCTTGAGCGGCACGCCGGCCCTGAGGGCCAGGGCCATACCATCGCCGGTATTGATCAGTGCGTTCGAGGATTGGCCGAATACGCGCCCAGCTCCACCTGTGGCAATCAACCCGGCGCGGGCGGAGAAATAGCCGATCTTGCCGGTGGGATTGTGGAAAGCCAGGAATCCCTGAAAAGCCCCTGCATCGCTGATCAGTGAAAAGACAAACCACTCAGAAAAGACCTGGATGCCCTTTTTGACCGCTTGCTCAAAGCAGGTCGTGAGGAGAGCGTGGCCCGTCTTGTCGGCCACATAGCAGGTGCGATTGCGTCGCTGCCCGCCAAAAGGGCGTTGCGCGTAGGTGCCATCCGCATTGCGGTTAAACACCGTCCCCCAGCGGTCCAATGTGTAGATGGCGTTGGGAGCTTGTTCGGTCAGTATCCTGACGGCGTCCTGGTCGCCGAGGAAGCCGCCGCCTTTAAGCGTGTCGTAGTAATGGTCGGCCCAATTGTCGTCCGCCGCTACAGCCGCGTTGATGCCGCCCTGGGCAGCGCCAGAGTGGGAGCGGACTGGATGCACTTTGCTCAATACGGCGACTCGCAAGTGGGGATGGTTTTCGGCCAATGTGAGCGCCGCGGTCAGCCCGGCCAGGCCGGCGCCCATGATGACGATATCGAAATTAAAGCGTTCCGTAATTTCCACTTTCACCTCCAGATCATCCACTGTTCACTTCTGAACGGCGATAGCCTTGAAATACTACCCGCTATTTGTACGCCTCGAACGCGGCCCGCACACGCTCCGGCGTGTAATTCAAAGTGCGCCTGGCGATGGGCTCGCCGCGCAGAGCTGTCAGGTGTTCGCCGAAGACCGGCCGGCTGATCCGATAATACACGCCTGTGGGAATCTCTGTGTCCTCCGGATGCATGGCCAGCTTTATCGCCGCCTCGAAATCGGCGGGGTCGTGTTCAGGGCCAATGGGTTTGACCCTCTGCTTGAACCAGGCGAAAGTATGGACCTTGTTGAAAGAGACGCACGGGAACATAATGTCAATCAGCGCCGCACCACGGTGCTGCATACCCTGCTTGATGAGCCCGGTCAATTGGTCTTTCTCTCCGGAAAACCCTTTGGCGACGAAGGTCGCTCCGGCAGCCAACGCCAGCATGGTTGGCCTGATGGGCTGCGAGCCAGTCCCCTGCGGATGGACTTTGGTGCGAAAATCATAGGAGGACGTCGGCGACGCCTGACCTTTGGTCAAGCCATACACGCGGTTGTCGCCGGCCAGGATCGTGACATCGAGGTTACGCCGCAAGGCATGGATCAGGTGGTTGCCGCCTTCTCCATAGAAGTCCCCATCGCCCGATATGGCCAGCACCTTGGCCTCATGGTTCGCCATCTTGATGCCGAGCGCGAGAGGCAGAGTTCGCCCGTGCAGGCCGTCAATCATGTTGGCCCTGATGGAAAACACCATTTTCGAGGTCTGACCGATGCCCCCGACCAGGATAACCTGGTTGGGTTCGATTTCTAAATCACACAGTGCCTGTTTCACACACTCCAGGATGTCGAAGTTGCCGCACCCCGGGCACCATTCCGGGGCGAAATGAGAATATTGCTCGCAGTTCATGTTGAGCTCTCCAAGAAATTCTCTATGAGCGAGACCGTGTCTTCAAGGTCAAAAATGCGTCCGTCGAACTTGCCGATATGGCCTTGCGTCGCTATGCCGGTTTCCATGAGCAGCAATTTGCCCAATTGGCCGGTATAGTTGCCTTCGATGGTGATAAGCCGACTCGCGTGTTGTAACGCAGCTTGGACTTTACTTTTGTTCATCGGGTAAAGATAGCGGAATATGGCGGCCCCCAGGTCATGCCCCCGTTCACGCAGTTGCTCAATGGCTTCCAGCACAGGCCCTACGGTGGAACCCCAGCACAGAAGCAAAGTGCCGGCCTCCGGATGAACGATTTCCGGACCAGGGAAAGAGCCGGCAATGCCGTTAAGCTTCTTCATGCGTTTGTGAACCTGCCGTACCCGGTTGTCAATGTCGTCGGTCAGGTGGCTCAGTTCATCATGTTCGTGTCCATCTTGCGCTACGAGCCATTTAGAGAGGAGGGGATAGGCACGCGGCGAAACCCCGGAGTCGGTCACCTCATAGCGCCTCAGCACCTGGACATCATCCGGCTCAGGGGCGATCAGGCCCCGGTCAATGGTCACGCGGGACAGGTCGTATTCGGGCACAGTGCGCTGGGCGTCAGCCAGTGCCTGGTCGGTCATGATAAAAACCGGCACCTGCCAGCGGTCGGCCAGGTTGAAGGCTTCGGCAGTCAGGTAAAACGCATCATGGTGGTCAGCCGGAGCCAACACCACTCGTGGGAACTCGCCTTGCGCCGCGTGGACAATGAACAGCAGGTCGGATTGTTCCGTTCTCGTCGCCATGCCCGTCGCCGGCCCAGGGCGTTGGGCGTCAACGACAACGACCGGCGTTTCGGTCACCCCGGCCAGGCCGATGGTTTCGGTCATTAAAGACAGCCCGCCGCCGGAGCTGCCGGTGGCGGCCCGCGCGCCGGCATAGGACGCGCCGACCACGACGTTCAGAGCGGCTATCTCATCTTCAACCTGTTCCACGGCGATGCCAAATTCCGGCCCTTTGGCGGCCAGGGTGTTCAGGATTGAGGTAGACGGACTCATCGGGTAGCCAACATAGACGCCAACGCCGGCAGCGATCATGCCCAAAGCGATGGCTTCATTGCCGGTGACGATCATTCGCCCATTTCGGGCGGACGGCTTGAAAACCAGAGGCTGCACGTCGTTGCGGTCTATGAAAGCCGAGACAGCCTGGACAGCCTCCAGATTGGCCTGCAGCACCTCAGGCTTGAGCCGCTGGCCCAGCTCAACCTGGATGGCTTCGCTCAGCACGTCGGTGGGATAACCGAGCAGGGTGAAGAGCATCGCCAACAGCTTTACGCCGACAAAGCGCGGCGTGCGGGCCGCGGCCGGGCCTACCTCTTGGGGCAAGGCACGCACTCTCGCGTCGTTCACATCGCCTTTGTCTTCCGCCATGCACAGCGCCAGGCCTCTGGCGGTCAGCTTGGGCAGATGAATGTGCAGGCTTTCTTCGTTCAGGGCCAGAAGAAAGTCTATTCGCTTCACACTGGCCGCCAACGGACGGTCGGAGAACCGGACGCTGGTGAAGTTATGTCCCCCCCGCACTCTGGACTGGTAATCCTGGGTGATGTAGACTTCGAAGCCGAGCCGCAGCAAGATTTTTCCCAAGACATCCGCGGCTGATTGTATGCCTTGCCCGGCTGCTCCGGCTACAACGATATTGAGGTCTGCCATGAAAGTTCTCCCTTACTGCTGTCGCAGCATGTTTCTTAGCACCATCGGCAATATGCCGCCATGGCGATAGTATTCTACCTCAATGGGCACGTCTATTCGACAGGTCATCAGGATGCTGCGACGTCGCCCGTCCTCGCTCACAATATCCACCTTCACGTCCTGTCTGGGCGCGAGATGATCGTCCAGGTGAATGGAGAACGTCTCGCGTCCGCTCAGACCCAGCGTTTGAGCATTCTCGCCAGGCTTGAACTGAAGCGGCAACACGCCCATGCCCACCAGGTTGCTGCGGTGGATGGTCTCGAAGGATTCGGCCAGCACTGCCCTGACGCCCAACAGTTGCGTGCCCTTGGCCGCCCAGTCCCTGCTGCTGCCCATGCCATAGTCTGCGCCAGCCAGGACGATGGTCGGGATGCCTGCCTGTTTGTAGCGCAAGGAAGCGTCATAGACCGAAATAACCTCACCGGTGGGCAGGTAAGTGGTCCAGCCGCCTTCAGTGCCTGGCGCCAGCAAATTGCGGAGCCGCAGGTTGGCGAACGTGCCGCGGGTCATCACGCGGTCGTTCCCTCGCCGGCTGCCATACGAATTGAACTCTTCGGGCGGCACTCCCTGGCTGATCAAATATTGGCCTGCCGGACTGTTGACAGGAATGGAACCCGCCGGGCTGATATGGTCGGTGGTCACGCTGTTGCCCACCATGACCAGGACGCGCGCGTTCTCGATGGCGCGGATGGGCTGGGCTTCTGGAGACATGTTTTCAAAAAACGGCGGCTCCTGAATGTAAGTGCTCTCCGGCTTCCAGTCGTACACCTCCTTGCTGGTGACTGGCAGGTTGTTCCAGGCTTCGTTGGCCGTCTCAATGCCATCGTAAGCCCTGATGTAGGCTTCCGGAAGCTGGGCCTTGGCAAGGTGTTCCCGAATTTCATCGCTGGTAGGCCAGATGTCCTTAAGGTATACATCTTGCCCCGCGTCGTTCTGCCCGATGGGCTCGTGCATCAGGTCTATGTTGACCGTCCCGGCCAGGGCGTAGGCCACGACCAGGATGGGTGAAGCCAGGTAATTGGCGCGTGTATGCGGGTTGATTCGGCCCTCGAAGTTGCGGTTGCCCGACAGCACGCTGGCCACGATCAGATTGCCCTGCTGGATGGCCGCGGTGATGTGTTCGGGCAAGGGGCCACTGTTGCCTATGCACGTCGTACACCCGTAGCCAACCAGATAGAAGCCCAACTGTTCCAGGTAGGGGGTGAGGCCAGACTCTCTGAGGTAATCGGTCACCACTTTTGAACCGGGCGCCAGGCTGGTCTTCACATGTGGCTTTACCTTCAGGCCGGCAGCGACTGCTTTCTTGGCCAGGATGCCTGCGCCCAACAGGACCCACGGATTGCTGGTGTTGGTGCAACTGGTGATGGCCGCAATGACCACGTCGCCGTGGGTCAGGTGGCCGCGCGTGCCATCGGGATAATGAACTTCGACCCGCGCCGAGGTGCGTTCTTCGGGTACAGCATACCCGCGCTGGTCGAGCGGAGCACGCAGGTCATGGGCCCACTGAGCCTTCATGTCCCGCAACAGGACACGGTCTTGAGGCCGCTTGGGCCCAGCCAGGCATGGTTCCACAGTAGAGAGGTCAAGCTCCAGGATTTCTTTATAGAGGGCTTCGGGCGTGTCGTCAGTGCGGAACAGGCCTTGCGCCTTGCAGTAGCGCTCGACTAATTCGACTTGTGCGGGCGAACGGCCAGTGTAGCGCAGATAGTGCAGCGTCTCCTGATCAACCGGGAAGAATGCGGCCAGTAAACCCATTTCCGGCGACATGTTCGAGATAGTCGCCCGGTCTGGCAGAGACATGGAGGATACGCCCGGCCCGAAAAATTCGACGATCTTGCCCACCACGCCTTTCTTACGCAGAATCTGGGTGATGGTCAGCACCAGATCGGTGGCGTTTACGCCTTCGCGCAGCGCGCCAGTGAGGCGAAAGCCCAGCACCTCTGGCGCAAGCATGTAGTAGGGTTGACCCAACATGACTGCCTCGGCCTCGATGCCACCGACCCCCCAAGCCAATATCCCCAGCGCGTTGATCATAGTCGTGTGTGAGTCGGTGCCGACCAGCGAATCCGGGTACGCGATGGTCGCGCCATTTTCCCGCTTCTGCTGCACCACCAGGCCCAGATGCTCCAGGTTGACCTGATGACAGATGCCATTGGCGGGTGGCACGATGCTCAAATTGCGGAAGGATTTCTGCCCCCAGTGCAGGAATTCAAACCGCTCTCGGTTGCGCTCGAATTCCAGCCTGGCGTTGATTTCCAGCGCGTCTGGACGGTTATACACGTCAACCTGGACACTATGGTCAATAATCAAATCGACCGGCAGTTCAGGGTTGATGCGCCTGGGGTCTTGGCCGAAACGTGCCATGGCGCTTCTCAAAGCGGCCAGGTCAACCAGGGCGGGCACGCCAGTGAAGTCCTGCATAAGCACCCGAGCCGGCTTGAAGGGAGCCACCAGTTCCACCGGCCTGGTCGGGTCGTATCGTGCAAGTTGAAGCGCGTCTTCTCGCGTCACTTCGCGCCCGTTTTCGCTTCTCAGTATGGATTCGAGGATCACTTTTATTGAATATGGCAACCTGGAGACATCGGCAATGCCGCTCTCCGTCAGCTTGTCCAGGCGATAGTACGCAACTGGCCCTTGAGAGGTTTCCAACATGCTGCGTGTCCCAAAAGAATCATGGCTTGGCATTTTCTTTCTTGCTCCTTACAAATTGACCACAGTTTGAGAAATTCGGGGTTTATCTCCTACATGTACTGCTTGACCAGGTCGGCTATCTCCTCCGGATGATTGGCGACCTGAACGCCAACCGACCGGAATGCGTTGATTTTGTCCTGGGCCGAACCGACGCCGCCGGAAATAATTGCACCAGCATGGCCCATGCGTTTGTCAGCCGGCGCAGTCTTACCGGCGATCAACGCGGTAACCGGTTTGGTCATCTTCTCGGCGATGAACGCCGCGGCCTCTTCTTCTTTCGAGCCGCCGATTTCGCCGATGAGCACCACCTGGTCGGTCAAGGGGTCATCCTCAAACAACTGGAGAACGTCAACAAAGCTGGTGCCGGAAATGGGGTCGCCCCCTATGCCAACCGCGGTGGATTGGCCGAGACCCTGGCGGGTGAGGGCATAGACAACTTCATAAGTCAGCGTCCCACTTCTTGAGACCACTCCTATGGGACCCGGTGTCAAAATGTAGCCGGGGATAATGCCTACTTTGGCCTCGCCAGGGGTGATCAGCCCAGGGCAATTGGGCCCGATCAGGCGCACTTTCCTGGCATCGAGATAGGCTTTGACCTTAATCATATCCAGTGTCGGGATGCCCTCCGTGATGCAAACGATGAGAGGAATTCCCGCATCGGCTGCCTCCAGAATCGCGTCAGGGGCGAAGGGCGCCGGGACATAGATCACCGAGGTATTCGCTTCGGTGGCGGCTACCGCGTCCTTGACCGTGCCGAAAACAGGTACGCCCTCGACCCATGTCCCGCCCTTGCCCGGTGCAGTCCCAGCGACGACCTGCGTGCCGTACTCTATCATTTGTTTGGTGTGAAATTGACCTTCACGGCCAGTGATGCCCTGAACCAATAGCCGTGTGTTTCTATCAACCAGAATAGACATGGCCCCTCCTGCTACTCGTGAGAGTCTATATCATGGCGTCCCAGAAGATTATCCGGCAGACGGCAGGATGCCGCGGGCAGCGTCTACCGCCAGTCTTGCGGCTTCAACCAGGCTGGAAGCGGTGATCAGGTTCGCGCTGGCCAGGATGTTCAGGCCTTCCTCGCTGTTGGTCCCGACCAGGCGAGCCACGATCGGCACGTTGGTATGGACTTCGTCCAATGCCTGGAGAATGCCGCGGGCGACCTCGTCCCCTCGCGTGATGCCGCCAAAAATGTTGATCAGGATGGCGCAGACGTTTTCATCCGAGAGGATAATGCGCAGGGCTGCGGCCACCTTGTCAGCCCGTGCTCCGCCTCCGATGTCGAGGAAATTCGCCGGCGCTGCGCCGTATAGCTTGATGATGTCCATTGTCGCCATGGCCAAACCCGCGCCGTTGACCATGCAACCGACGCAACCATCCAGTCGAACGTAGCTGAGCCCGTACCGACGCGCTTCGGCTTCATAGATGTTTTCTTCCGTGAGGTCGCGCAGCTCGGCCAGGTCGCTGTGCCGGAATAGGGCGTTATCATCCAGCACCATTTTGCCATCAACAGCCAGCAGTTTCCCCTCGCCTGTAATGACTAACGGATTGATTTCGGCCAGAGAGGCGTCGCAGTCCACGGCCGCCTGGTATAGGCCCAGACAGACCTGTACAAAATCGCTCAGGACATCTTTGCCCAGTCCAATCCCGGCTGCAAGCTCGCGGCACTGGAACATTTGCAGACCCAGGCAGGGGTCAATCGTCGCCTTGAAAATCTTCTCCGGAGTTCGGCGGGCAACTTCTTCAATATCGACACCGCCTGCCGCTGAGGCCATCATGACCATCCTTTGAGCGCCCTGGTCGATGGTCAGTCCCAGGTAGATTTCGTTCCTTATATCGGCGGCCTTGTCCACCAGCACTTTTTGGACTTTGAGCCCCTTAATCTCCATACCCAAGATTTTTTCCGCCACTGCTTCCGCCTCTGTCTCGTTGGCAGCCAGCTTAATTCCGCCCGCTTTACCGCGGCCGCCGACCAAGACCTGCGCCTTTACCACGACCCGGCCCCCCAATCTGTCTGCAATGCGGCGAGCCTCTTCTGCTGTGGTAGCCACATCGCCTTCAGGTATAGGCACGCCATACCTTGCCAAGATTCTTTTTGACTGGTATTCCTGAAGTTTCATCCCGCTGCCTCCCCAAGAAACTGCTGGAGAGGATTATATCATAATCTAGTAATTATTGGCAAAAGTCTTAACAATGCCTTTATGTTACCCTGAGCAGTGAACGGCCAGCTCAATTCGGGCGATGTGCTCCCCGAATCGGGGTGCATCCGAAATTTAAGGGAGCAGATTCTTACGCCGTTTTCGATGGCCGCCGAACGGCTCTGACCGTCATTCTGAGCTCCCCCACGGCGCGTGG
>DAOTYC010000171.1:0-8671 GCA_034435095.1 Anaerolineae bacterium
AACTTACGCCGAATCCACCGCTATCTGAGGGCGAAAGCGACGGAGAATCCGGAAAAACCGACGGGAGGGTGGATGGTAGTGGCCCAGCAGATACCTTTACTATCGTTCTTCCGCCGTTTCAAACAACTTTTTCACCGCCCGCCTGATTATCGTACCTATGCTGGCGCAGCATGAACTGCGTTTTTTCAGCGGACTCATGACGGAGTTGGTCATTTTCATGACCTATGGGAGGATCTTTTCATGCAAGCACTTCAAATGGTCGTCACAAGTCTGTGCCTTTGGGTGTTCATTGAGATGATGTTTCCGAACTTGTGGGACAATTCTATCCAGCCCCTCCTGCTCATTGCAGCCGGAATAGGGGCGGTCCTTCACCTGGCGTTGTTTGCCAAAAGAGGCCAGATCGTAAAGGGATTGCTTACCCTGATCCTGGGCACGGGCTTGTGCGTGGGTATGATGTATTTGGGGCTGGCCTATTTTCTCAATCTGCGAAACCATCCGAACCTCTTTGGAGATATGTTTCACGGCGGTCAATAGGTTGCGAAGCATCTTGGACCGGCTGCGCTGGGTATCGTCGGTGGCGGCTGCAAGAATTCAATTAGGGGTAGTCGCGCTACCCTCTGCATCACTCAAGGCAAACGCATCTGAGGTGCGTTTACCCTATCCGGCGACTGACGCCAATTGACAAAGCGGGCAATCTGTGTTACCTTTAACGACGCCTGAATCTTACTTGCTGAGGAGCAACCAACGACAGCGCTATGTCAGATGAGAGATCTCTCCCGCCGGAGTGGGTAGCCGATGCGGTATTTTACCAGATCTTCCCCGACCGTTTTGCCCAGAGTGAGCAGGTCCCCAAACCCAAAAGGCTTGAGCCGTGGGATGCCGCCCCGACTCTGCACGGATTCAAGGGCGGCGATTTGATCGGCGTCTTGGAGCACCTGGACTATCTGCAGGACCTGGGCGTCAATGCCATCTACTTCAATCCTATCTTCCAATCGGCAGCCAATCACCGCTACCACACCTTCGACTACTACGAGGTGGACCCGCTGCTTGGCGGCAATGCGGCTTTCGATGCGCTGCTGAACGAGGCTCATCGTCGCGGCATCCGCATCGTGTTGGATGGCGTGTTCAACCATACCGGACGCGGTTTCTTTCAGTTCAACCACATTTTGGAGAACGGGCCGGACTCCCTATACCTGGATTGGTTTCACATCAACGGCTTTCCCCTGCGCGCCTATGAGACAGACAAAAACCCTAACTACGCGGCGTGGTGGGGACTGGCGGCCCTGCCCAAACTCAACACGAACACGCCGGAGGTGCGCGAGTTCCTGTGGGGCGTCGGCCAGTATTGGATCGAGCGAGGCATTGATGGCTGGCGATTGGATGTGCCTGGCGAAATCAATGATGATGCTTTCTGGCTGGAGTTTCATCGGCGGGTGAAGCAGGCCAACCCCCAGGCTTACCTGGTCGGCGAAATCTGGGGCGACGCGCGGCGCTGGATTCTGAGCGGCCAATTCGACGCTGCCATGAACTATTTGTTTACCCGTGCCTGCATGGCCTTCTTTCTCGCCGATACGCTAGACGAGCGTTTGACCGAAGGGCTGTCATACGCGCCCGTGCCTCGCTTCGACGCGCCGGCCTTCGCCCGCGAAATTGAGCACATTCTCAGCCTTTACCCGGAAGAGAACAACCTGGTCCAGCTCAACCTGCTCGACAGCCATGACACTGCCCGGTTCTTGAGCCTGGCGCAGGGCGACGAACGCGCCCTTTGTCTGGCCGTGCTCTTCCAGATGACCTACGTCGGCGCGCCGTGCATCTACTATGGGGATGAAATCGGCATGACCGGGGCGCGTGACCCAGATTGCCGCCGCGGCATGATTTGGGACACCAAACGCTGGAATACCAGCATCCGCGACTGCTACAAGCGGCTCATCCGTGCCCGCCAGGAACGCCTCGCCTTGCGCCGAGGGGCATATAAGACGCTGTATGCCCAGGGGCGAACGGTAGCCTTCGGCCGCCGATATGGCGACGAAACCTGCATCATCGCCATCAATGCCGGCCGCACCACGAAGGTGCTGGACATCCCTATCGGCGGCTACCTGCCGGATGGCGCCATTCTGAAGGGCGTCTGCAAGGACGAAACGTTCCAGGTCATTGATGGCACCATCCATGACCTCAAACTCTCGCCCCAATCGGGCCGCATCTTCGACTGTCTCCCCGATGCCGCGAACTGAGCATGTCCTGCTTTCGCGCCCCAGATGTGAACCCTTCGATGCAGGCGAGCGGATGTAGATGAGCCTTCCAGGAACGCCTCTCGGGCCCCACGCACCGCTCTGGGTATGTGATGTCCCTCATCTACCTTGACGTATCAGCCGCAGTGCATCGGCGGGCCGGCCTGGGGCGCTATGCGGAAAGCCTGGCCCGCGCGCTGGTGGAACAGTTTCCCGGTCGCTTCGCCATGTTCTATAACCGCGGCGCCGGCTGGCAGCCGCTGGCCGGGCTGGAGCATGTGCCCCGGCGGAGCGTCGCCGTCGGCTACAAGCCCTGGCGCATGGCCGTCTATCTCGGCCAGCTCGCCGGAGTGGGCTTCGACCGCCTTTTGCCAGAGGCGGCATTGTTTCACGCCACTGAGCACCTGCTGCCGCCGTTCCGACATGTGCCGACAGTCCTGACCGTGCACGACCTCATCTATCATCTGTTCCCAGAGCACCACAAGCCGCTGAACTACTATTACCTGAATTTGACCATGCCTCTCTACTGCCGGCGGGCCGACGCCATCATCGCCGTCTCGCAGTCCACTCGCAGCGACCTGATCGCTCACTACGGCATAGACCCCGGCAAGGTCAGTGTCGTCTACGAAGCCGCCGCGCCCCACTTTCGGCCTGCTTCGGCCCAACACGTCGCTCGCGTCCGCGCCGGGTATGACCTGCCCGAGCGGTTTGTGCTTCACGTAGGCACGCTGGAGCCGCGCAAGAACCTGAGCCGCCTGGTAGATGCGTTCTGTGTGTTGCGGCGTGACGTGCCCGACGCCCGGCTGGTTCTGGTCGGGGCCAAAGGCTGGTTGTATGAGGGCTTCTTCCGCCGCCTGGAGGACCTCGGCCTGCAGGATTCGGTGCAACTGTTGGGATATGTCCCCGACGCTGACCTGCCAGCAGTCTACAGCGCAGCGACCGTCTGTGTGCTGCCATCCGTATATGAAGGCTTCGGCCTCCCAGTGCTTGAGGCCATGGCCTGCGGGGTGCCCGTCGCGTGCAGTCGCGCGGCCAGTCTGCCGGAAGTGGGCGGAGAGGCCGTCCGCTACTTCGACCCGCTGGACAGCGATGACATGGCCGCCGCGCTGCGCGATGTATGGCATGACGAGGAACTGCGGCATGAAATGGCCCAACAGGGCCTGGCCCAGGCAGCCAGGTTCTCGTGGTCTCGCGCTGCCGTCGAGACGCTGGCCGTCTACTCCCGCCTGCTCGACTGACTCCGTGCTCGCCCCGTGTGGTCAGTCATGCCGGGGACAGGAGCACGGCATTCCACCCCCTGTGTCCCACATGCAGGCGGGAATGCCCGCTAACCCAGCCCGAGAGCGGTAGTTCGTGCTCTGAATTCGTAAATGCGCACCTCGGCCGCTATTGCACCCTTTTGTATGAAAATGCCCCACTCCGTCATTCTGGGTTCCCCCACGGCGCGTGTAGGCGCGCCGTGGGGATGATCAAAATGACGGAGCGAACGATTTTCGCGCCAACAACACGCGGCTACGGCACATCCAGCTCGATATTGACCAGCTTGTGTTCGCAGGCCTTGCACTCGTCGTCCGCCCAGAAGGTCAACACAACTTTGTCATCCTGCACGTCAATGCCTTGCGTGAGAATCGTGGTTACGGCGTTCGACGGATGGAAATAGTTGTCCACCTCAAAATCGGGGCTGGTCCACGAGAAGCCCTTGATCCGCTTGTCTTCGGCCAGTTTGCCCTCGTAAAGAGGGACGGCGCGGAAATCGTTGTCCTTGTAGGCCAGGACAATGGGATGCGTCCCCCAATAATCTGCGCCGACCTCGCCCCAGGCAGTCACCAGCGCGGTCGTCACCTGCCTGCCCTCTTGCCAGTCTGTCACCGCCCACATCTTCTCGAAAGTCAGCGGCATCGGATAATCTTCCGGTGTGGTGGGCAGATAGCGGAAGACCTTATCGAAGCCCTTCTCGGTCTCCTTGTAGATGACCAGGAAGGAAGGCTTTGGGGCGTCCATGCTGAACTCTTTCGCCGTGTACGCAATGGCCAGGTAGTTCCCTGCCACGCCCGCGAACGCCAGGCTCTCCGCCGCTGCAATCGAGTAGTCCTTCATAATGTCTGGTGGCAATGTAATTGACCCTTCGCCAAGATGCTTGTCCGGCGCAGGGGCCTCCGCTAACACCGGCGACGCTGTCATGACCAGCGCCGCCGTGAGAACGCATACCCAGGCGATAGACAAGATATTTCCCAAACCGTGCTTCCCAATCGTTACCATGTGTTGACCTCCTCAAATGTAATGGATTGATTTGTACGCCTACATTTCCCATTATATCATTTTTATTACACAAAGGCAATAGGCCGAATTGCCAGGACTGCCCGATTTCGATTGGCAATATTGCCTGACTCGTGCGATAATAGCCCTCGTGGATGCCGAACATCGTCGCAACTGGGAACAACTGAACCGTGAGATCATCTCCTGTACCCGCTGCCCGCGGCTGGTCGCCTGGCGCGAGCAGGTTGCTTGCCAAAAGCGCGCCGCCTACCGCGACTGGGAATATTGGGGCCGGCCGGTGCCGGGCTTCGGCGACCGGGCAGCGCGGCTGTTCATCATCGGCCTGGCTCCTGGCGCACACGGCGCGAACCGCACCGGGCGGATGTTCACCGGCGACCGAGCCGGAGGGACATTGGTCGCCGCGCTGTATCGCGCCGGGTTCGCCAGCCAGCCCACTTCAACCGTCGCAGATGACGGCCTGGAGCTGCGCGGCGCGTTCATGTCGGCGGCGGCCCGCTGCGCCCCGCCGGGCAACAGACCTGCCGCCGAGGAGCTGGCGAACTGCCTGCCCTTCCTGGCCCGCGAACTCGAGCTGTGCTCCACCGTGCGGGTCGTGCTTGCCCTCGGGCACCTGGCTTTCGACGCTTATCTCCGCCTGCTGCGCGAGCGCGGAATGGCCCTGCCCCGCCTCACGCCGCAGCACGGGGAGTGTTATTCCCTGGCGCCCAATATGCCTATACTGGCCTTCTCCTATCACCCCAGCCAGCAGAACACCCAGACAGGCCGGCTGACGGCGGACATGCTGGACGCGCTGTTCGAGCGGATCAAGACGTACCTCTAAAATTCCGGATGCGTCCTCTTTTCCACTCCCATTTGACACTCCATTGCTCAGTTTGGTATACTGCCTTACACAGGATGACATTTTTTGTGGAGTCGCAATGTGTTGATTGCGGCCCGCCTGGGGAGAAACTGAACCGATGAATCTGTCGCAGCGGACGATCCTGACCCTATTGGCCGCCGCATTCTTCGTCAGCTTGCTGTGCGGCGGAGCTGTGCTGCTGGTGGGCCATCGCTACGCCCTGAGGCGATGGATGAGCAACACGCCTCATCCAGCGGCAGAGGCCGCGTCGCCTGTGGGCATCGCCGAAGCATCGCGCGAGCTGACAACTCTGGCGGCGAGTTGGTCGCAGGCGGACCGGCTGGCCCTGCTCGAGTCCCAAATCGAAGCCGCCAGGGCGAACTCCGTACGTCATGCTGAGCGAAGCGAAGAATCCCAGCCTCCTCAGAGCGACACACAGCCCGGCCCGGTGTATGTGTGCGACCTGCACGACCACTACCTGGATCACCACGAATACTGCCGCATCTTCAGCAACCCGGGCCAGTGGTGCGCCCGCTTCGGCCCGCCGCCCGAAGGCAAAACATGGGAGCAGCTCATCTATGATTACGACCTGATCATCTTCGCGGCGACGCTGCAGGGCATCGTCAACAAGCAGGGGCCGCGACTGTACTTCATCCACGACGGCGAACACGTCTTTGGCGGCAGCATAGACCGTTTCTGGCTGGAACGTTTCCGCGATGGCAGCAAGCCCTACGGCTGGCTGGCCGGCCGCGAAATCATCCAACTGAACGGATTGGATGGCCTGCTGGACACGTTCGCCGCCGAGTTGGCCGGCTCGGTGCTGTGGGACACCGCCGTGCCGGCCACGCTGAACGTCGCCACGACCATCGCCGGCGTCGAGAACCTGGCTGTCGTCCGCGACGGCAGCCCGCTGCAGGCGGCCATCACCGCCCGCGTGCCGGTGAAGAAGTCGCTGGTGGGCATGTTCACGCCTGGCGCCAGGGCCATACCCGACTCGACCACCCCCTCCACAGGCTCGACCAAAAACGACGCCTATATATGGGCCAAAGAGCAATATCTGGACACCGGCAAAGCCGACCCGACGCTGCTGGCCTATTTTGAAGATGGCTGGCCGGTGAGGCTGTATCAGCGCGGCCAGATGACCCGCAAAGGGACCTACGCTTTCGAGCGCGATTACATCGTCCAAAACCGCGGGTTTGCCTTCGACCTGTCGCCCTTTGCCACCAAAGCCAACTCAAACGAACCCGAAACGCCCATTGACGACCCGGATCAGCCGCCGGGCACCGACCTGAACACCTTCAACGCCATCCTGAAATCTGCGCGGTCCGGCGCGGGTAAGCGCATGATCCGCGTATGGGGCTTCGTGCCGTGGTATCAGAAATACACCAGCGCGTATGAATCGGGCGGTACGCACAGCGATGTGGAGAGCGAATGGGAAAGCTCATGGCTGTTCTCCTCACACGGCGCGTACCTGGAGGGCGGCGGCGGCGATGTCAATGGCATCGCGCTGGCAAACATGTCCTTCCACGTCCATGCACCCTTCCCGGAGCGCGTCCCACAGAACCCGCCGCCCACCCGCGACCAGCTCATTGTCCGCGGCCTGCTGTCGCCAGATGGCCGCACCATAGCCAACAAGACGTACCTGATGTATTACGCTGGCGATTACGACCTGGCCCACAACATCTACGGCCGCACGCACGAAATCGCCCGTTCGCTGGCCGCTCCGGCCGACCAGCGTGTGCCGCTGGCCTGGCCGCTGAACCCCGCGTTGGTGAATGTCATGCCGGGCATTTTCCGCTACTTTGTGGCCGAACGTTCGGGCCAGGATTTCTTCGTCGGGCCGAACAGCGGCGCCGGCTATCTGAACCCCGGCGCAGTGCCCGATGTGCTCATTCCCTCGTGGGTGTCGCATTCGGTGCAGGCCTATCGCCGATTGGGCTACACCATCCAGGGTTGGACGCTCAACGGCAAAGGTGGGCTGCTGTCGCCTAAGAAAGCGGCCATGTTCCTCGACATGGGGGGCGATGGGGTGTGTTTCTACCCATCCGATTTGGAGGGCCCCTGGCCGCGCCTGGAACGGGACATCCCCATCCTGGCGATGGCAGTGCCCGGCATCCCGTGGTTCACCGACGAGGCCGTCCCGGTGATCCACAACGCGCGGGCGGCCTACGCTGAACACCATGGCCCCGGCCCACAATTCATCGTCGGGCGGCTGACCTGCTGTTCACGGGCTGAGTTCTGGGAACTGACGCAGCGGATCAAGGCCGAGAAGCCCGAGGTCAACTACGAGGTGGTTGATCCCTACACGTTTTTCTACCTGCTCAAAGTCTACCTGGGAGGGCAACCCACCCATCGGGCCGCCTATCTGCTGGACACCTTGCCCGCGACGGCTGCCGCCGGCAAGCCATTGACGTTCGATGTCACCGTGCGCAACGATGGCTGGGATGCCTGGCCGGGGGGTGGCGGCTACCAGCTCGGCGTCCACATCCAGCCGGGGGGCGTCCTGCCTCGCGAATTGTTCCAGCGGGCAGATGCCTATCCAGTGCGGGTCAACCTGGCCGAGACGGTGCCGCCGGGCGGCGTGACGACCATGAAGGTTACGCTGACTGCACCCACCCAGCCAGGCCTATACACCGTGCAATATGACATGATGGCGCCCGATGTGGGCGCGTTTGAAAATCGCAACAACCTTCCCTGGCAGAAGGTGTTGATGGTAGAGTGATGACACTATGACCACTATCGAAATGGTTTCATCCAAACCCAAGACCCACCAGGCCAAAGAGGACATCGCGCGTTGCCTGATGTCTGCGGCCGATGTCTTCGCCGGCCTGCCGGAAGCCGACATCGAGCGATTGGATGAGGTCATCGGCATCAGGCATGTGGAGAAAGGGCACATCATCTACATGCCTGAAGACAAGGGCGGGATGCTGTTCATCCTCAAGCAAGGGCGCGTCCAGCTCTATCGCCTGTCCGCCGACGGGCGCAAACTGGTGCTCGCCATTCTGGGGCCGGGCGGCATCTTCGGTGAGATGTCGATGGTCGGCGAGGGCCGCTATCAGACCTTCGCCGAAGCTGTGGAGGCCAGCGAAGTGTGTACTCTCAGCCGTCAGGACATGGAGCGCCTGATCCTGGATTCGCCGCACATTGCCCTGCGCCTGGTCAATGTCATCGGACAGCGACTGGCCGAGACCGAGTCGCGCCTGAAGGATGTTGCCTTCAAGAGCGTGCCGGCGCGCATCGCCGCCCTGTTGCTTCAACTGGCCGACCAGGGCCGGCTGGTCATTGACGGCTACACCCACCAGGAGATCTCCGAAATCGTCGGCACCTA
>DAOTYC010000172.1:0-21423 GCA_034435095.1 Anaerolineae bacterium
CCATAATATCGCGTATCTGGCTCAACCGGGCAAAGTTGAGGCCCTCATGCGCCTCAGCCAGGTCGTCTGGCGGGTAAGCAAATCCGTATGGGTGCGCGCCCAGTACATCAAAGTAGTGCCTGGCCCCCGCCTCATACATGCCTTGCAGGTAAACACGGTCATCCACAGCCTGGTCACTCAGGTCGTTGGTCGGCGCCAAACCCGCGCTCACCACGATGGCCTCGCGGTCGGCCGCCTTGACGGCATGGTAGGCGGCCTTGAGCAGAGCAGTGTAAGCAGCCGGATCCGGCCTTTGGCCGAGCCATTCTTCAGACAGATTGGGTTCGTTCCAAATGATATATGCCTGCACTCGATGCCGATAACGTTCCGCCACCTCGCGGACAAATCTCGCATAGGCTGTCACCTCGACAGGCACCTGCCCATCCCCGCCAGGCTGAACTGCCCAGTTCGGCGGATGGTCGAGGCGCAGGGCCAGGTTCAGGCCATAATACTCGCAGCCTTGCACAAGCAAATCGGGGTATTCCCAGACTTTGCGTCCAGGCGCGGGCTCAACCTCTCGCCACTCAAGCAACTGGACAACCCATGAAAACCCGGCCTCGCGGACCAGCCGCAGCGCAGTGTCGTCCGCGCGAATGGTGTGGATGGCAAACCGCAAACGGCTCGAGTCTTGGCTGAACACGATGGATGATGTCAAACTCAGTACAGCCAAGCCGCAGCACACTATGCATCTGACCGCAAATGTGATATAATACACTTTGTCACCTCTCAGGCGCGGGTTCGCCTTGAGATTACGATAAAACACACCGTGTGTCAACTGATGCACGTAGGGAGACCGGCAATTGGAGTACAACGAGAAGGTTATAACTCACTTTCTTAACCCGCAAAATGTGGGATACATCGAGAATGCTGATGGCATAGGCCAGCTCGGCGACGCATCCTGCGGCGACGTATTCCTGATGTTCATCCGCGTTGAAAGAGAACGCATCGCCGAAATAAAATATCTGGTTCAAGGTTGCGGCGCTGCCATTGCCACCTGTAGCGCGCTGTCGGTCATCGCCACAGGCCTGCCGATTGAGGAGGCGATGGAACTAACCGACGATGACATCGCTGCCGAATTGGGCGGCCTTCCCTTAGAAAAACTGCATTGTTCTAACCTGGCCGCCACTGTATTGCATAGAGCCATACAAAATTATAGAGAGCGTCGAAAAATCAACTTGCAAGACTGGAGATCGCTGTATCGCAAGAGCTAAACCATTGCGGTATGGAGGAGGTTGCATTCATGTCCGCGTACCGGGACATACACCCAATTGGAGAAGTTATCGCCGTATCAATCAGTGACACACGCACAGCCCCGAAAAAGAATCAGGCCAGCATACACCTGATTGCAGGGTACGGCGCAGAAGGAGATTCACATGCAGGCGTGAGCCACTGCGAAGTCAGCCTGCTGGGGATCGAGTCTCTGCGAGAATTGAACCGTGAACACGATGTCGGCGCAGTGCCCGGCAGTTTCGCAGAGAACATCACGACCATGGGCATCGACCTGGTATCACTCTCCCTCGGTCAACGACTGCGAGTTGGTGAAGCAACCTTAGAAGTGGTACAAATCGGCAAGCCCCCCAATGCGGCGCATACCTACAACTTCAAAGGCTTTTCCCTGTTGCCCACCAAAGGCATCTTCTGTCGGGTCATCGAGAGTGGCATTGTCCGCCCAGGAGACCCAATATCGCTGTAAGCCAATGCGCGGCGTTTCTCCACCAATGAACGGCGCGCCACGCGTCATGGGGGGGAGCTGAACCAGCCGTAGGTCGGGTTTCCATACCCGACCTGCAAGCGCAACGAGATTCTTCGCTTCGCTACTAAGAAACTACCGTGTCCCGTCATTCTGAGCCGTAGCCCTGAGCGTAGCGAAGGGGCAGCGAAGAATCTCAACGCCTGCCAGCGCGAGATGCTTCGCTTCGCTCAGCATGACGGAATCGGGCGGCGTTTCTTCCCCCATGAGCGGCGCGACCACGCGCCGTAGGGGAGCTCAGAATGACGGGATAGGGTAGTTTCTTACCGCCAGAGTTTGACGATGCACGAGACTGATGGTATGATCAGCAAGCAATCCAATGATTCTTCCTTCAAAGAGGAGAAAGCCAAATGCTCAACTACAAACTGCTCCACCCCGACATTTTGGCCGTATTAGGAAGATCAGGCCATGGCTCGAAGGTCTTGATCGCCGATGGAAATTATCCGTTCATCACCAGACTCGGCAACAATGCCACGCTGGTCAATCTCAACCTTACGCCGGGCCTCATCTCGGGCGTCCAGGCGTTAGAGGCGCTGTTATCCGCAATACCCATTGAGCGGGCACAGGTGATGAGGCCCGCCACGACAGGCCAATATGCCATGGCAGGTGACCCCCCAATCTGGGCAGACTACCGCCGAATCATCCGAGAAAACGGCTTCAGCCTCGACCTGGAACTTCTCGACCGGTTCGACTTCTATGGAGAAGCGTCCTCTGATGATGTATGCCTGACCATCGCGACGGCAGAACAACAACTTTATGCCAATATCCTGTTGACTATTGGCGTAGTGAACTCTTGACGCCCCCGGGCTTCAGGGCGTAAGAGGACAAAAGGCAAACTGAAATCCGTGAAAGTCCTGATCACCGAACCGTTCTCAGAAGAAGGTAAGGCCATTCTCTCCAAATGCGCCACCGTAGATGTCAAGACTGGTCTGACAGAGGCTGCCCTCATTGACATCATCGGCGACTATCAAGCGTTGGTCGTGCGCAGCGCCACCCAGGTCAACAGCCGCGTCATCGAAGCTGGAAAACAGCTCGTCGTGATTGGCCGCGCAGGCACAGGCGTAGACAACATTGACATAGAAGCCGCCACACGACACGGCATTCTGGTCGTGAACGCCCCCACGGGCAACGCCATCGCCGTCGCCGAGCACACAATCGCCCTCATGCTTGCCCTGGCCAGAAACCTGCCCCAGGCGGATTGCTCCCTCAAGGCCGGGAAGTGGGAGAAGAAAAAGCTCGAAGGCATAGAGGTACGCGGCAAAACGCTGGGCATCATTGGGCTGGGGCGCGCTGGCAGCGCCGTCGCCAAACGCGCCCAGGGGCTCGAAATGTCCGTTATCGCCTATGACCCATTCGTCACCCAGGACTACGCCGCCCGCATGGGCGTCGCCCTGGTCTCTTTCGACCACCTGCTGTCCGAATCGGATTTCATCTCCCTACATGCGCCTGTCACCGAACAAAACCGCGGCATGATCGGAGCACGCGAGTTCGCTCGAATGAAGGCTTCTGTCCGCCTGATCAACTGCGCGCGAGGCGAGCTCATTGATGAGAACGCCCTGTTGGAAGCCCTTGAATCCGGCAAGGTCGCCGGCGCCGCCCTTGACGTCTTTTGTCTCGAACCTCCGCTCGAATCGCCGCTGCTCAAGCACCCACATGTGATTGTCACGCCCCACCTCGGAGCCAGCACACGGGAGGCTCAACAAAATGTGGCCATAGAGACGGCAGAACAGGTTGTCGCTGTGCTCAGGGGCGAACTGCCACGCTATCCGGTCAACGCTCCGCCGCTCGCGCCGGAAGAACTGACCGAGCTCAGCCCCTATCTCGACCTGGGGCAAAGACTGGGCGCCTTCTACGCCACAGTCGCTGCCCACAATCTGAACAGCCTTGAACTGTCCTACAGCGGCGAAGTCGCCGAAAAGAACACCTCGCTGATCACGGCTTCAGTACTGACCGGCCTGCTGCTGCCAATCGTCGAAGAGCCCGTTAACCGCATCAACGCCCCGCTCATCGCCCGCGAAAGGGGTTGGATTATCAGTGAACGCAGGAGCACCGCGCCTGAAAACTTCACCAACCTCATCACCATGACAGTCGAAACCAGCGCAGGACATCGGCTTGTGGCCGGCACAGTCATGCGCCGTGAGCCGCACATCGTTCGCATTGATGACTATTGGCTCGATTTCGTGCCCAAGGGCCACCTGCTCATCAGTGAACACGTCGAGGGGCCTGGCATCATCGGGCGGGTGGGCACCGTCGTGGGAGACGCTGGCATCAACATTTCCTTCATACAACTGGGCAGACAATCCAGAGGCGGCACAGGCCTGATGGTTTTGGGACTCGACGACCCGGTTACGCCCGAATTGCTGGAGGCGATGCGCCAATTGCCCAGCATCCGATATGCCCGAGCCATTAGCTTTTGATGAAACCTCTCACCAAAGCACTTCGTGATAGACGCAGCTTAGAGCTCCTGTTACGAGCCACGCTCCTCTTGGCGCTCATCGCGGTTCTCTCGTCTCGCCCACAGCCCATCGTAACGGTTGGGCCAACCCGGCACGTCGTCACCAACAACCCCAAGATAGGCGTACATACTCGCTTAACCGACGAGGTTGAGGAGTGGAAGATCAAACGCACGTTCGAAATGGTGCGCGAAATGGGCGCGACCTGGGTCGTGGAATACTTCCCCTGGGCTTACTACGAACCACAGCCAGGGACTTACGATTGGGGGCATCCAGACCTGGTGGTCAGACACGCCCGCGCCCAAGGGCTGACCATCATAGCTCGCCTGGGCCTTGTCCCCAAATGGGCGCGCCCCAAAGACACCTCGGACCTGTATTTGGACGAACCGCACTATGAAGACTTCGCCAACTACGTGGCCGCTTTTGTAGAGCACTTCAAAGGCCAGGTCCATTACATCATCATCTGGAACGAACCCAATCTCAGCCTGGAGTGGGGCATGAGGCCCGTTGACCCCGAAGGTTATGTAAAGTTATTGCGGACTGCCTATGTGCACGCTAAAGGATCCAATCCCGAGGTCAAAGTCCTCGCCGGCGCGTTGGCGCCCACCCTGGCCCCCGAAGGCAATGAGTGGGGCATGAACGACCTGGTCTACCTGGAGAGAATGTACCAGGCGAACGCCGCTCCCTATTTCGATATTTTGGCCGTCCATGCGTATGGCTGGAAATTCCCCTATGACGACAATCCTGCCGCGGACAAAATCAATTTTCGCCGCGTAGAACTTCTGCGCGACCTCATGGTGGCGTATGGAGACTCAGATAAACCGATCATCATTACTGAAGGCGGCTGGAACGACCACCCACGCTGGACTCGAGCCGTCCGCCCTGCCGAGCGTATCGCCAATTCGCTTGGTGCTTATCAGTTGGCCCTTGAGCGCTGGCCCTGGTGCCAGGCCGTAGCCCTTTGGGCCTTTCGCTATCCCTGGCCGGCCCGAACCTATCAAGACTACTACACTTTCGTCACCACCGACTTCGTGCCCAAAGCGATCTATCAACACGTGAAGCGTTATGCTCAGGGCCAGGACCCGGAGACAATTCATGCTGAAGTCTCGTCGCACTAAGCCGTTTCACATCCTGGGTCTGCTGGTTCTGGTCGTGCTGGCGGTGGCTGCCGTAATAGCAGTCATCCTGTCGCGCCAGACCCCGCAGGACTATTCCTGGCAGAGAGTTCGGGCGGAAGGACGACTGCGTGTCGGCCTGGACCCCAGCTATCCTCCTTTTGAATTCCTGGACGAAGCAACAAACGAATTACAAGGCTACGATGTGGAACTGGCTCTGGAACTTGGGCGCCGACTGGGCGTGCAGGTAGACTTCGTTTATATCGGGTTCGACAGCCTCTACGACGCTGTCATGACCAACAAAATAGACGCGATTATCTCGGGGATGCCCTACGACCCGAACTGGACCGAAGACGTGGCCTATGGAATGTGGTACTTCAATGCCGGGCAATTTCTCGTCGTGCGGCAAAATGAGACCCAAATCAACTCTGTTGCAGACCTGGCCTCCGGGCGACTCGGAGTAGAATTGGGCACCACCGGCGACCTGGAGGCGCGCCGGCTCCAAAGGCAAATCGCCGGCCTGGCAGTCGTGACGTTCCCAACCTCCGATGATGTCCTTCACGCGCTACAAGACAATCAGCTAGACGCCGCGCTCATTGATGCGATCTCAGCCTATCTCTTCATCTCAAAAGGAGGCAAGGTGAAACTGTTGCATCCTGCCATATCCGACGAATCTTACGCAGTGGTCACCAACCGCAAGAGCGTACAGCTTCGTTCTGCCATTGACGCCATCCTGCTCCAGATGAAAGAGGACGGGTTCTTGGAAAAGTTGCGCGACAGGTGGTTGTTGGGTCAGTCCTCCTGACCACTGCCAACTCTCACTTCAACAACGATCATGTCCTCAAGCGAGGGTCAGCCGTGTCGCGCAAACTGTCGCCCAGCAGGTTGATCGCCAGGATGGTCGCCATAAAGATAAGGCCCGGCCCCACCGTGATCCACGGCGCCTGATACATATAGCTCCGTCCCTCACTCAGGATGACGCCCCAATCGGGAGTCGGAGGCTGCACGCCCAGCCCCAAGAAACTGAGGGAAGAAGCGCTGAGGATGCACCAGGCCACATCGGTGGTCATCAAGACGATAATAGAGCCCAGGACATTGGGGAAGATATGTCGGCTTATAATTCGCCAATGGCCGATCCCCAAGCTGTAAGCCGCCCTGACATACAAGGCTTTTCTCACGGTCAACACTTGCCCCCTGACAACGCGAGTATAGTTCGGGATGCCAGCTATCCCCACGGCCAGAATCACGTTCACCAGCCCCGGCCCTAACATCGCCACAATTGACAAGGAGAGCAAGATGCCCGGAAACGCCAACACCATATCCATCAGCCGCATGATGACCGCTCCCAGCCGCCCCCTGAAATAACCCGCTGCCAGCCCCAACGCCACACCGGGCACACATGCGATCAGCACAGCCAGAAAACCCACCGATAAAGACACGCGGCTGCCGTACAGAACGCGGCTGAAGACATCTCTGCCGAACAGGTCGGTCCCCAGCAGATGCTGCGCATCGGGATACGCAAATTGATTGGCGGGGTCAACGGCCAGAGGATCATACGGCGAGATGAGTGGCGCGAACAAAGCCGCACAAGCGACCACACCGAGAACGGTCAGGCTGACCACAGCGCGAGCATCCGGCCACCTGCGTCGCCGGAAAGTGACTTCGGGTATGAGCCGCCGTGGTGGAAAGCGGCGAGTCGGCAGTGGGAACGGCCTAAAAGCGTTCATCTCTCACTTGCAACCGTGGGTCAATGGCGGCATAGCTCAAGTCTATGACAATGTTTAACACTGTGTAAATCACCGCGGAAAGGAGAATCGCCCCCTGAATAACGGGAAAATCCTTCCACAAAATCGCTTCAACGACCAGCCGCCCGATTCCCTGCCGCGAAAAGACGGTCTCGACCACCACCGTACCGCTCAGTAAAAATCCGAACTGCAAACCGATCAGTGTGACCACTGGTATAAGTGCATTTCTCAGGGCGTGGCGCACAATTACCACGCTTCCACGCAGTCCTTTGGCTCGGGCGGTCACCACGTAATCCTGCCCTAACACCTCCAACATGCTGGCCCTGACCAGGCGCGCAATAGCTCCAGAAGAGGCAAACCCCAATACCAGCGCAGGCATAATGAGGTGCTTGGGTGTGCCCTGACCAGCCGCAGGCAGCCAGTGCAGCAGAGCGCTGAAGAATGTGATCATCAGGATACCAGACCAAAAAATAGGCGCGGAAACTCCAATGACGGCCAACGACATACACGCGCTATCTACCCAGGTGTTCTGGTACACGGCCGCCATGATGCCCAGGCCCGTACCCAACACAATAGCCAGGGCCATGGCCGCCAGAGCCAGGGAAATCGTGCTGGGTAACTGCTCCATCAGGGTGACAGAGACGGGCCGATTGGTAAACAGAGAACGCCCCAGGTCGCCGCGCGAAAGGGCCCACAAAAATCTTGCATACTGGACATGCAGGGGCTGATCCAGGGCCAGTTGAAGCCGCATTTGTTGAATGGCCTCAGGCGAGCCACCCGATTGGCTCAACATCATCTCCGCCGGGTCGCCCGGCAAAAGTCGAGTGACAATGAAGACAATTGTAACAACTCCCCAAATGACGGGCACAGCGTACACAAGTCTCTTGAAAATATAGAACAACATCCATTGACTCTTTCACAAACAACAAAATCGCACCAGCACTACATACACAGGTGCGACATTTTCAAAACAATTCACGGTTGTTGAGACCTAATCCAGCAGGAAACCGCCAGTTATGGATACCGTTGTGCCCGTCACATAGCTGCTCAGGTCGCTCGCCAGAAATTGAATAGCGCATGCCCGCCCGACACCCTGGCCGGCGCCGGTGACCACAGCCACCCGCTCTCTGAGATCAATCAGCTTCACAACTCCACTCCACAAAGCCACCAATTCTTCGCCTTACTTATGCACAATTTGGAAGCCAATCCTTCGTTCGTCAGAAAACATCGCCCACAACACGGCACTCGCTTCCAAAAGGCCCGAAACCGGATACAGCAAGAACGTCATCACAACATGCCCCGCCGCTTTTGGCAGCGGCGTGCCCCGGTCCATGTCCTGAACCACAGCGCCGAGCAGGTACAGATAGAGATACGTACTGAAGACAATCATCATCGGGCCGAGCAACCACCAGGGCACGGGGTGTCCAGACAGGATGCTGATCACCGACGCAAGCTGGGTAAATGGCGCAAACGACCAGAGCGTCGTCCACAAACGCGCCCAGCCCGACTCTCGCGCCAGGCCGCGGATGCCAACGAACCAGCGGCGCCTTTGTTTCAAGAAGTCCAGGATGCTTTCCGGGCTCTGTTCGCGCACGATGCCATCAATAGCCCCACACCCGTACCCGCGCTTCATGCACTGGATGGCAAACTCATAGTCCTCGGTGATGCTGTAGCTGAGGTCCCATGTGACCTCGTTTTCAAGACCTCCGTTTATGAGCAAAAAAGAACCATGCACGCCAAAGATCGGCTTGCGAATCAGCGAATACTGCAAATGGAACCGCCCCATATCATCGCCTGTTCTGATACAGTCAGCAGCGGTGAAAACAGGGTACTTCCAAAAGTTGTGGTTGTTGTACAGAATTGTGCCCTGGCCCATCAGGTGCTTCGACCTCCGGCAAAAGTCCAGACAGGCCTGCAGGCTTTGCCTGTCAATCACGCTCTCTTCATCCAGGTGCAAAATCCAGTCATTCTCGCCAAATCCGGTCACGAGCCGAAAGTATTCGAGCGCACGAGCCTTGTATCGGGCGTGCTTAGGCTTGAACGAATCCGGTACGAGCAGATGGGGAATATCCAGCGGCCGGTCCGAAACGACCACAAGGTGGACACCATCAGTCTCCAGGTGCTTCATGGCCTGGTATGTCTCTCTAACACGGTCTTTGTTTGTGCCTTTGGTAACAATGCAGATGTAGAAATTTCTGACCGCGCGTTCCTGCCCTGGCGCCAGGTTATCACTTCTATAAGGCAACAAAAGCCCAAGAATCGAGCTGACAGCGTAAGGTAAAGGAGTCAGAAAGACCAACTGATACAGCGAGGTGATCTTCCAGCCAATGGGGGGCCTCCAGATCAACATCCAAAACACACAAAATGCCGCAATGGCCAGCAGGTGAACCCATCTAACACGCCGAAACTTCTGTATTACGTTTAGGGGAACGCTTTCTGTCACGACGTGTGTCGCCGTCTGAACCGCTTGCATCTGGCAATCCTCGAGAGTTAACAATCGCCCACACTATTCCTCAACTGCTGTCCACCAACATTCTATATAACGCCAGCACTTTCCGGCAATCGAAAATCAAACTTCAGTTATGGTTCATGTATCTCTCCCAGAGCAAACATCGTCGCCGGATTTTCTCGGTTGCACAGCCGCAGATTGTACCCCACAGTATATCACGGTGTGCCACAACGTGTCAAAATTCTTAAGTTCGACAACGGCAGTTTTTATTCAGTCGAACGGAGCGTGGCAAGGTATTGCACCCATTTGGCATCAAAATAGGTCCCCATCGTTTTCATACCAATGGGTGCATCCAGAACTTCAGGCGAGTGTAGTTTAGGGCCTTGTGCCCGTTCAGATGCACAAGGGGCTATGCTACTCCCGTTATGCGGGCTCCCCCACGGCGCGTGGGCACGCCGCTCATTGGGGGAGAAACACCAGTTGAACCACGAAGACCACGAAAGACACGAAGGACACGAAGGACACGAAGGACACGAAGGACACGAAGAATTCGAGCAAACATTGATTCTCTTCGTGCTCTTCGTGCGCTTCGTGGTTTGAGATTCTTCGCTGCCCCTTCACTCCGTTCAGGGCTTCGGCTACTAAGAAACTATCCGGTCATTGTTCCGCTGTCGCGAACACTCTGATTCAGCACCGCCCGTCTCCAGGCATGAGCTCCGAATCCAGGCCAGCCTGGCCTACCGCACGTATATCCTGGCAAAGTCTGACTCAGGCTCCGGCATGTTCCAGAGCGACGTTTCAGCCTTAAACTCGCCCTGCTGCGGATAGACGTAGGTCCAGCTCACATCAAGGGCACCGTTTGGTTCCAAATTGAAGGGCTCCCCTACCGGCTGGTAGTCCACTCCCTCCGAAGGCCTGAAAGCCAATACCACGCCAAAGGCCGGAGCGCGTCCCTTGTTCTCGACACGCGCTGTAAACTGCACCGGTTGTTCGGCTTCCAGGTCCCTCTGATCGGCCTTCAGAACCAGGCGCAATTGCGGCCCTCCAGTCTCTTCACCCTCCGGCAATGCCTCCTCAACCGTGACGGTCGCTGTCATCCGCTCGGCAGGACGTGCCAACCCTTCCGCCATATCCGGCGACGCAAACGTTACCAAAGCTTCGGTCTGGTACATTCCCGGCGCGTCGAAGATGTATTGAAACGCCAGCAACTGCTCTGCGTCCTCAGGCAGCGACAGACCATCGGCAACAACAGCCCACGCAGCCATCGGTGACGGTCGCCACAACAGCCGGAATCCTTCCGCTGGCGCGTTGCCCCGGTTCCTGATCTCAACCTCGAAGATAACAGGTTGCCCTAAACCAGCGCGAACGGGATTAACAAACAGATTCGCCAGAACCAGCTCTGGCTGCGCGACCGGGCCCAGCGTTGGTTCTTCCGTCGGCGGGACAGGTGTGTCCGTCGGTGGGACAGGTGTGTCCGTCGGTGGGACAGGCGTATCCGTCGGTGGGACAGGCGTGTCCGTCGGTGAGACAGGCGTATCCGTCGGCGGTACAGGTGTATCCGTCGGCGGTACAGGTGTATCCGTCGGCGGGACGGGCGTGTAGGTCGGCGGCACGGGTGTAAGGGTAGGAGTCGGCGCCACCGGCACCACAACGATCTGAAGAACCGCGCTATTGCCGGGCTCCTGAGCCTGCACCGCCACGTCCGGCGCGCCCAAAACTATCATCGCCTGGGAGGTGTACGTTCCAGGCGCAGCAAAAGCATATTGAAAAGTCACAGTTGTCCTTTGTCCGGCAGCAATATTGAGCCCATCTTCAATGAGCAAGAACTGCGCGTCTGAGGATGGCCGCCACAATAGCCTTCCACCATAAGCCGGGCCATCTCCTCGATTCAACACTTCCACCGTGAAGCGCACCGGACGGCCCACTTCTGGGTTTAGGATGTCAGCGTTCAGCTTTGAGATGTCTAGATTGGGATTGCCCGCTGTGGGCGCAGGTGCAGGAGATACAACCAGGGTGAGTTCCTTGCGTGACTCATAGCCATCAAAGTTTATACGCGCCTTGGATTCAAAAGTGCCCGGAGAGTCGTAGATATGTTCCCACGTCACTGTACGTGAGTCGCCAGCCTTCAGGTCAAGCCTGCTGGCCACCACCACATAGCGTGCCGCACTGGACGGCCGCCACATGACGTCAAAACCTCTGGCGTCGCGGTCGCCTTCGTTGCGAACCCGCAACGAAAGGCGGACAGGCTGTCCCACCCGCGGGTTGGTGGTATCGGCAGTTAGCCTCTCAATCCGCAGCCTGGCCGCTGGCTGGGTACACACTCCGATCACCTCGACCGTCACGCTACGGGACACACGCTGTCCATCGTTCAGCACCACGTTCAGTGCAAAGGTCTGCGTCTCACACAGGCGCACGGTTTTCTCAGCATAGTTGTTTACCACCGGCTGGTCATCTAACCACGCCGCCGCCACATTGGCCACTCTCGCTCGGATGGTTACCGACTCTCCAGCAGCAATCCTGGTGCGATCGGCTGTGATTTCCATGAAAGGCAAGGGCGTTGCCGTGGGTGTGGGCGTGGGTGGGGCCGGCACATCTATAACGACCGTCACCCTGGGCCCGAATCGCTTTCCATCGGGCGCGGTCATTTGCCAGACGCTGCGGTGAGTTCCTGGCGTGGTTGGCGCATACATGGGCACCGTCAAATCCGCTGCACCGCCCGCAACAGTGGGCGGCACAGGCTGAGAGGTAACCGTCGCGGGCACGCTGCCCCCCAGGAATTCCAGCCTATAGGTGAGATCCCACGGGCATGTGCCAGTGTTGCGCAACCGCCAGGTCTTGTAGAACAGAGTTCCCGGTGCCAGCACGGTATGGTCGGGGATGGTCACGTCTGCCACAAAACCAGCATCGTTCACACATACCGGAACGACCTGGCCAGGCCACACCGCAGGCGGGAACCCCCACAATTGGACGGCACCAGCCAGTGAAGCTGAAGCCAACACCCTCCCATCCGGCGTAAACGCCAAACTGATAGGTACATTGCCCGGAGATGCCAGGGTTGCATGGGACCTGTTATCTTTGAGGTTAAATACGACGATCCTGCCATCATACGCGCTGCTGACCAGAAAGCCCCCGCCAGGCGCAATGGCAACATCGGTTACACCACCCCGATGCTCCACCAGCGGGACAGATGCCACTCCCGTCCTCACATTCCATGTCCTGACGGCCCCATCGCCTGAACCCAATGCGAGCAAATTGTTATCCGTGTTATCCGGATGAAACGCTAGGCCTGTGACGCCGCCTAAATTGCCGGTCAGGACGCGGACCGGCACTCCATCTTTTGTCCGCCACAACCTGACCGAACCATCCGCTCCGCCAGAAGCCAGGAGACTGCCATCGGGCGAAAACCTGACCGCCCACACTGCTCCCAAATGGCCTGACAACGTGCGTTGAAGAGAGCCATCCCACAATCGCCAGACACGCACCAGCCCATCAGCAAAAGCGGCAGCCAGCAGCGTCCCATCGGGGGAAAAATCCAGGGCGCCGACAGTGCTCTGGGACGATTTCAGCGTCCGTAAGAGCTGCCCATTGTCAGCGTTGAACACGAAAACCGCACCGGAGAAAGTGCCGACGGCAACCCAGTTAGCTGCTGGCGACTGATCGAGGCTGACAACCGGCTCAGCCGTTTGGATAAAACGCAAGGGCCGTAGTGACTGAGCCTCATACAAGTAGACGCCCTTCGGCGTGCCAATGGTAAGCACAGTCCCAGCCGACGAATATGCCACCCGGCCCGGCCCTTGTTCGCCGCTGCCTTCGAGCATGAAGCCAAAGCCGCCGAACATTGGAGAAAAAGTGACGAGCGGCTCTGTCGGGTTGACCGGTTGCCCAGCAGAGGGTGTCGGGCTCGGCACCGCAGAAATCTCCTGCGCCGCCAGACCAGCCGGAAGAAAAGCGGATAGCAGCAAACTCAGGGCCACCCAAACGGCCATCCAACCACTCGCTGCACCAATTCGGGTTTTCATGACACGACCTCCCGTAGCTATGGACTCAAGAATATGCCACTGACTGCCCACTCACACAAAGTAGCCACACTCCCACTACTACAATTATAAAGCGATTAGCCGCCACAGACAATCGCCATTCCGCGTAGCAGACATCCGCCATTTGTCGTAGTAAGCAGTTGGCCGGCAAACCTGAAACATCGGACACCCACCCGCGAGGCTGAATTGGCGAAAATTCAACATCTGTGGTAAGATAGACCCGCTACCTGCGGAGCCAATTTGTCATTCACTGACGCTCCCAACGATTATACCATAACCATACCGGAGGTAACGATCATGCGCATTGGCATTGATGTCGGCGGGACCAACACGGACGCCGTCCTGATGGACGGTCGCCAGGTGATTGGAGCAGTCAAGACCCCTACCACACCCAACGTCACAGATGGTATTGTCACCGCCCTGCGCAACCTGCTCCACGAGACTCAACTCCAGACCGCCAACGTTCAGGCCGTGATGTTGGGGACAACTCACTTTACCAACGCCGTGATAGAGCGCAAACACCTGAGCCCCACCGCAGTCATTCGCATTGCGTTGCCGGCCACCGAAGCGCTGCCGCCGATGGTTGATTGGCCCGAGGATTTGCGCGCCAGCCTGGGCAACAACTGGTTCCTGGTCCACGGCGGGTACGAGTTCGATGGCCGCCCAATTGCCGATTTTGACGCCGACGAAGTACGGGCAGTCGCCCGCCAGATAGCCGACCGCGGAATCAAAGCCATAGCAATCAGCGGCGTGTTCTCGCCCATCAACTCAGAGCAAGAGCACATGGCCGCTGAAATCGTTCGTGAGGAGATCCCCGATGCCCGCATCACCCTATCCTCCGCCATTGGCAAGCTCAGCCTGCTGGAGCGCGAAAACGCAGCGACCATAAATGCGTGCCTGGGAGAGCTGGCCGACAGGACCGTAGCCGCATTTGAGGCCGCCTTGCAGCAATTGAACATCACCGCTCCGTTCTTCCTGAGCCAAAACGACGGCACACTGATGAATTCCGATTTCGCCCGACAATACCCTGTGCTCACATTTGCCAGTGGCCCGACCAACAGCATGCGCGGCGCGGCGTTCCTGTCCGGCATCAAAGACGCCCTTGTCATTGATGTCGGCGGCACCACTTCGGATGTCGGTATGCTCCAAAATGGCTTCCCGCGGGTTGCGTCTCAGGCGGTTGACATCGGCGGCGTGCGCACCAACTTCCGAATGCCCGACGTATACTCGTTCGGGCTGGGAGGTGGCAGCATCGTCTCCGCGAATCCCCTGAAAGTCGGCCCGCAAAGTGTGGGGTACGAACTGACCACCAAAGCCTTGATCTTTGGCGGCGACACCCTGACCACAACGGACATCGTGGTGGCCGGCGGATACCATCGTATAGGCGACCCGGCACGAGTCGCTGCTGTCGCCCCAACCCTGGTCAGCCAGGTCATTGATCGCATCGCAGACATGATCAACATCGCTGTCGAACGCATGAAAACCAGCGCCGAGCCCATTCCGGTTGTAGCCGTAGGCGGTGGCAGCATCCTGATCGTCCGCCCCATCGCCGGAGCAAGCGAGGTTATAAAACCGCCGCATCTCGCCTGTGCCAACGCGATTGGCGCCGCCATTGCCCAGGTCGGCGGCGAGGTAGACCGCATCTTCTCTCTGGCCCAAATGTCTCGTGAAGAAGCCCTCAACCAGGCAAAGGCTGAAGCCTTCCAGAAAACCGCCGCAGCCGGGGCTGACCCCAATACCATTCAGATCGTTGACATCGAAGAAGTGCCCCTGGCCTATCTGCCGGGCAATGCCACTCGCATCATGATTAAGGCGGTCGGCGACCTGGCAATAGCATAAGGCCAACCAAGGACAACCACGATTTGAGACTACCATGAACGAGGAGGAAAGACCGCTATGCGGATGCTCACCGAGCAAAACATTGAAGATTTAGCCCTGGGCGCGGCCGTTCTGGGTACGGGCGGCGGCGGCGACCCTTACATCGGCAAACTGATGGCGCAACAGGCGATCCGCCAGTATGGTCCCGTCAGGCTTTTGAGTCTCGATGAGATTGACGACGACGCCCTCGTTGTCCCGGCGGCCATGATGGGTGCGCCTACCGTGATGATTGAGAAGATCCCCAACGGCCGCGAGATCATGGCTGCCTTCAACGGCCTGGCCAACTACATCGGCAAGCCCATCTCCGCCGTGATGTCCATTGAAGCCGGCGGACTGAATTCCGTCATGCCCATCTCCGTAGCCGCGTCAACCAATTTGCCGCTGGTAGATTGTGATGGCATGGGCCGTGCTTTCCCGGAGATTCAAATGGTGACTCACACCATCTTCGGCGTCAGCGCGACACCCATGGCGATGGCCGATGAAAAGGGCAACACCGCTCTGATCAACACCATCAACAACCGCTGGACCGAACGGCTGGCTCGCAGCATCACCATAGACATGGGCGGCTCCGCGCTGATCGCCCTGTACGCCGCCACAGGCAGGCAGTTGAAGGAACTGGCCGTGCGCGGCACGATGACCTATGCCGAAGAAATAGGCCGCACCGTACGACGCGCCCGTGCGCAAGAGAGCAATCCGGTGGAAGCCATCCGTCAGGTTACCAAAGGTTTTCTGGCTTTCAAAGGGAAAATCGTTGACCTCCAGCGTCGGACTGAAGGGGGGTTCGCCAGAGGCGCAGCCTATCTCGATGGGCTGGATGAATACACCGGTTCCAAACTCGAGATCAACTTCCAAAATGAACACCTGGTCGCCATCCGCGACGGCAAATATGTCGTCACCGTGCCCGACCTGATCGCCATATTGGACGTGGATACGGCCGAGCCGATCACCACCGAGGCCCTGCGATATGGCTTCAGGGTTGCCGTGATTGGCATACCATGCGATGCCAGGTGGCGCACGCCAAAGGGGTTGGAATTGGTCGGCCCACGTTACTTCGGCTACGATGTGGATTACGTGCCGGTGGAACAACTGCTGGGCTAATTTCCGACTCACCACGTCACTGGCCCGAAATTCTGGACGCACCCTACCGACCGCGCACACTTGATATGATCCATAGACAGACTGGAGGCGCACAATGGTTCAGACAAACGCAAAGGAATCGCATGGCACACGGCGCGAGGCATTGCTGGCTTCGTTACCCTTTGTGCTATTCGGCCTGGCTATCGGATTGAGCGCGTTGATCTACGGAGGTGGTCCCTGGCACAAAACGCCGACCTGGCGGACTACGCTGAGCGTGTTGGCATGGTTTGTTCCGGCCGCAGCGGTCGGCATCGGCGGCTGCATTGCCGTCATCCGACGGCTGCCCACCTGGAGCTACACCTGGCTGGGCGCATCCGTAATGGAAGTGTTCCTGCTGGTCACTATCATCGAGGATGAGTTAGCTGAAAGTGGACAAAATATCATTTCCCCCACGGCCGAGGCGATAATCGCTGTGGCTCTGCTGGTTGCCATCCTCGCAGCGCTGGCCGTAGCTGCGTTGCGGGGCTGGCAGCAGGCCGGACTGGTCAGCGTGGGATTGGCCTCTACGATGGGACTGGCCACACTCGGCATGGTCATGGCCGCCCCGTTTTACCGCTGGCAGTCGGCGATACTTGCCATTCCGTTGGGGCTCATCATGGCTGCGCTCACGTGGACTTACGTCCGATCGGTCCGTGTAACGGTACGGGTGGCCGTCTTGTTTTGTCTCGCGCTACTCAACGCCGGCCCGATATGGGCGTTAGGGTCCGCTGTGCGAGAGTGGATGATAGCTCACGGCCAGTCCCCGTTCACGATGCAACTGATGGTGCTCTCAACGGCGCTTTTCCTGGCCGGCCCTGTCCTCGGACTGCTATCGCGCCCACTGCAACCGCTGCTGCGCCGGACGTGAACCGCCCATCGCCGGGTTACTGACAGACTAATACCGGCTGTTGGCTCTTACGCAGCACCTGGTCAACCGAGCTGCCCAACACGACCTCCAACACCGGGCTGAAGCCGTAGCCACCCATGATAATCAGGTCGTTGTTGAGTTCCGCACTCACCTCCAGAACTGCCTTCGCTACAGGCCCGCTCCGCTGCACATAGGCGGCCTGTACGTTGCGGCCTTCCAGATACGTCCGGGCGCGCGCCAAAGTGTCGGACGTCGTGCGGCCTCCCTCCAACACGGTCAGCACCGCGAGGGCAATCTGCCACCGGCTCGCCAGGTACGCAGCGACAAACAACGCTTCCTCTGCTTTGGGGCTGCCATCATAGGCCAACAAAGCACGTTTCATCGCCGAAGGGATGCCCGGCACGATCAGCACCGGGCTGGGGCTACGCCGGATCATGACGCGCAGTCCCCAACTCAAGCGGGCAAGCGGCGTCAGCGGCGGCGGATAGGCCAGATTCACCACGACCAGGTCCACCCATCGCGCATATTCGACGACGCGGTGCGACACTCTGCCCACGTCAACCGTGAGCTTCCCCCAAACGCCCGCCTTCTCGCAGCGACGGTTAAACTCATCTCTAACCGTGATCGCCTCACGCCCATCTTTTTCGACCTGCGCCCCCACAACATGCAGACCGTGCAGGTGCGCCTCTTCGCGCCGCGCAATTTCCAAAGCCTGCTCCAGGGCGCGCCAGGTTGCCCATTTGCCGCTGAGCGGCACCAGCACATGGGCAAACAGTCGGTCGTCGCGGTGAGCAGCCAGTTGCTCCTGGCGCCACTCGCCCGGTGTCGGGCCACCCGACAGCTCCTCAGGCATCACCGCGTTGATCACTCTCTCGGTCACACGGGCCAGCACCCGCCGTAGACTGCGACCGGAACGGGCAGCCAGATCCGCAGCAGCATCCGCCGGCTCGACCAGCCAGCCCAGTTCCGCCTCCAACGCCGCACGATGCTCCGCCAGCCAGAGATACAGGTCAGTCTCAGTCCGCCCGGGAAAATCGCGCAGCATATCCCGCCCACGGATGATCCTCACTACCGGCAGATACACCTCGTCATACCAGTCGCTCACCGCCTCGTGGTAGGGAATCTCTCGCCGCTGTTCCAAACCCATGAAGTAGCGGTGCACGTCAATATGCTCTTTGAGCACCTGGTACTGTCCTGGAACGGTCACCGTCAGATCAGCCTGCGGGCGAAGTTCGTTGAGACGGGTATCTTCCAGGAAAGCCGTATATTCCGCCTTGATGATCAGGTCATCCGGGCTGACGTCGGGGGAAAGCGGCACCTTGGTACGCACGTCGGTCACGTAGGCCTCAATATGCGTTGCGCCGAGCTCACGCGCCACCGACACGCGGTGGTGGCCGTCTTTAACGAAATACGCATCCCCGATGCGGTACAACTCAACAGGCGGCAGCCCCGCCTGCTCCGTCATCATCAGCTTGACTCTGGCCCAACGCACCGCGTCTGAGTCCTGGCGGGGCAGGAACTGCCGCGTAAAGTCCGAATATCGCCCAACAGTACCGACAATCGCATCAATTGGCACCGAACTCAGCGTCTGTCTCGCGCTCTCCAGCCCTCGCAGCTTCTCGCGGGCCTCTTCATACGACAGAAGCCTGTCCGACCTGCCGGTCAACTTCGCCATGACATGCTGCAACGATGCACGGCGCCGGGCGCGCTTGAAGTCCTCCAGAGCCAGCCGAAAGTCGTCCCCGTTCACGATGATGCGTCCAATCCCTCCGCTTCAACAATTTTGACATTTTCTACAAGAAAGAGAATAATAGAATTACGGCTCGCGTACAAGTCAATAGTTGTTCTGAATGATGGGGCGATGGAGAACCCGTTCAGGCAAGGAAGCACAGGCGTGAAAATACTGGCCATCAGCGACAAAGTAGATGAACGAATCTACAGTCTCAATTTGAAAGACCGTTTCGGCGACATTGATCTGGTGCTGAGCTGCGGCGATCTGCCCTTCTACTACCTGGAATATGTCGTCACGTTGCTGCGCGTTCCTCTGCTCTATGTCCAGGGCAACCATGGCCCCCACGTCGAACTGACCCATAGCGGCGAAGAAAAGCGACACGCCGGCGGCTGTCTCAACATTGACAACCAGGTCGTGAACATTCAAGGCCTCCTCATCGGCGGACTGCAAGGCTCAATGCGCTACACCCCGCAGGGGCACTATCAGTACACCGAGCGGGAGATGCAGTACAAAGTCTGGCGCATGGCCCCCCGACTGTGGCTCAATCAACTGCGCTACGGCAAACCCATAGACATCCTGATTACCCACGCGCCCCCCTACGGCATCCATGACAAAGACGACCTGTGCCACACCGGCTTCAAGGCCTTTCTCAGCTTCATGGACCGCTATCGCCCGCGCTATCTGATTCACGGACATGTGCATCGCCTTCATCCGCAAGACTCTGCAACGAGCCGCTACGGAGACACGCTGGTCATCAATGCCTACGGATACCAGATTCTGGAGATAGACTGATGCCCACTATTGGGGCACTTCCTGAGCAATCCAGCTTAAGTAGGCTGGCAAGCCATCCTCTACTTCCACCGCAATCACTTCTGGCGTCTCGTAGCTGTGGATTTCCTTCACACGCTGCGCCAGGCGCGAGAAAACGCTGCGCCGCGTCTTGGCGATGAGCAAGGTTTCCTGGTCATGGTGTGTTGCGCCCTCCCAGCGGTACACCGACGTGATGCTCGGGACAATATTGACACAGGCAGCCAGCCGCTCTTCAACCAGCGTATGCGCAATTGTTTCAGCTTCCTGTACTGATGCAGCTGTCATGAACACAACGACATATTCAGACATGGAGGCCTCCCAAACAACCCCGACACGTACACTACCCTGTATTATACCGACAAGGCGTCAGGGAGTAAAGCTGAACCCTGGATGCACCCCGGCGGATTTTCGTTTTGGCGTGTCCGTGCTATACTATAGGCCGTCTCCTGGGCGACCACCGAAGATGACGTTGACCGCTGCCTGGAAACGATAGTGCACCTCGCCGCCGAGGCTCGCCACCGCTGAATGGCGACTGTCTGGATCTTTTGGTGGGCTGGCGTTACAGGCCAGACCCGATGGCTAAATTTGACCACTTTATTGGAGGGGAAGACACGTGTCTAGTAAGCCTGAATATCGTATCTACGCCCTCAAATTCGCCGGGCCATTCGTCCGCTCGCGCGCCTTGATGATGTGGCTTCAAGATTGGGATGTCAAGATAGAAGCGAACCACTACTTCTGGTTCCTTCAATGGGGCGGCGAGGGCATTGTCGTGGACGCCGGCTACCCTCCCAAACTGGCCCGTGAACGGGACATCACGACTTATGTCAATCCAGTTGAAATGCTGGGCCGAATAGGTGTCAAAGCCGAAGCCGTAAAGCATCTCGTTCTGACCCACCTCCATTGGGACCACGCGGCTGGTGCGACGCTGTTTCCCAATGCCAGGCTGTATGTCCAGGAAGACGAATTCAACTTCTGGACCGACGACCCTATCGCCCGCCGCGCCCCATTCGCCAATCCTTTCACCACCGACCAAACCTCGTTGATGCTGTTGTCCAGGCTGCGTTGGAGCGACCGTCTGGTTTTGCTCAAAGGCGACGAAATGATCATTCCCGGCGTAGAATGTCTGTTGGCGCCGGGGCACACGGCGGGGCTTCAGGCCGTGGCAGTCAGCACCGAGAAGGGCACCGCCATCCTTGGGTCCGACTGCGCCCACACGTTCGAGAATTACAGAGAAGACTGGCCCAGTTCGCTGATCTTTGACCTGAAGGCATGGCTCAAAAGTTATGACAAGCTGCGGGCAAAAGCATCGTCGCCGGACCTGCTCTTCCCCGGCCATGACCCGCTTATGACAACCAACTATCCGAAAATTGCCAAAGACATCACTCGCCTGGCATAGGTCGGGTTTCCATACCCGACCGACGACGGCAGGCC
>DAOTYC010000173.1:0-8614 GCA_034435095.1 Anaerolineae bacterium
CGGCCCACAGGCCGCGGCCGACCTGCTGGGCTTCGCGCTGGCACTGCGCCAGCCGGCTCTGGCGGGTGACGTCCGGCGGATAGGAGACGGCGCGGCACAGCCCGGCGCAGACCAGCGCCTCGTTGACCAGCGTGTCACCGACCCAGACGTAACGCAGCAGGCGGCCATATCGGTCTGTCTCGCTGACGTCCTTCTCCAGGCGGACGATTTTGCCTTTGACCAGCTCCGCATTCCTGGCCGTCGCCTGCGCGCTGAAGGGTTCGGCGGTCGCGGGGGGATGGCCCGTCTCCGGGCAGTCTATGCCGATATAGCGCACCTTGCGGCGAAGGCCCCCGATATCCACCTCGATTGTGTCGCCGTCAATGATGCGCACGACGCGGCCCTCGGTGTAAGAGTTCGGAAGCGGTATGGCCCAGGTCGTGGGCGTGGCCGCAACGGTTTGAAGCGGCGTGTCACCGGGCGGCGTGGCCGACGACGAACGGCTGCCCGACCAGGTGATACTCTCGCAGCCCGCCACCATGACAAGCAACGTGATGATCAGACAGAGATGAAAGCGTTTCACAAGCCCTCCTGACTGGCCTTCGGGCCTCCGGCATTGCTGCTGCATGAGTTGGCGGCATTATAGCACAAACCCTGCCCACATGGACAAAATCGCGATATGGTATTACAATAGGCGCGGTGAGCATTGACGGAGATTGAAGTTTCGTCACCCGCTCGCCGTACCTGCCATTTACCACACGCCAGGAGAGAACATTGTGCGACCAAACACTGTAAAAGAAAAGGTGTTCAGAGGTGAGCCAGCCATCGGGGCAATGCTCCAGTTTCCTTCGCCAGAGCTGGTAGAACTGTATGCCCTGCTGGGCTTCGAGTGGATTTTCATTGATGCGGAGCACGGTCCGCTTGGCTACCACGAATGTCAGACGCTGGTGCGGGCCTGCGACGCCTTTGGCATCTCCTCACTGGTGCGCGTCCCCAGACTCGACCACTCGTTGATTTCGAAGTACCTGGAGACGGGCGCGCAGGGAGTAGCCGTGCCGCACATCAAGACCGTGGCCGACGCCGAGGCCGTCGTCCAGGCCGCCCGATACTATCCCGCGGGCAGACGTGGGTGGGACGCCGGCGCGAGTCGCTCATCGGACTACAACCTGCGCGGTTCTCCGCTGGACTACTTTGCCCGCTCCAACCAGGAAATCATGGTCGCGCTGTGGATTGAGGACGTGGAAGGCATAGAGAACCTCGATGCCATCCTGCAGGTGCCCGGCGTTGATGTCATCAACTTTGGCATCGGCGACCTGTCGTTCTCCATGGGCCTGCCGGCCCAGTTCGACCACCCCGACGTGCGGGCAGCCGTGGCCGAAGGGCGACGCAAAGTGGTGCAGGCCGGCAAAGTGTTGATCGGCGAGGCCGCCGACGCCGAGACGGCGCGGCGGTTAATGGACGAAGGCGCACGCCTGATCTCTACTATGGTCAACGCCATGTTGGCCCGGACGGTGCGGGATTATCTTGCTCAGCTCAGGCAGCCCTGATGCGCGTCGGCACACACACGTCTCTCACAAGGAATCAGGAGAACAGGAAAATGGCTGAATTCCTCAATCGCAATGATGTCCGCTTCTTCAGCGGCACTTCCAACCCCGACCTGGCCGCCGGCATCTGCGCTGAGCTGGACGTGCCGCTCAATGAAACGTACTTCTCACGCTTCAGCAACGATAACCTGCAGGTGCAGTTGGGCACCAGCGTGCGCGGCCGCGACGTGTACATTGTCCAGTCGCTGACCCCGCCGGTCAGCGATCACCTGGTCGAGCTGCTGATGATGCTCGACATCGCCCGCGGCGCTGCCGCCAGAGAAGTACATGCCATCATTCCCTACTTCTCCTACGCCCGTTCCGATAAGAAAGACGCGCCCCGTATCTCCATTGCAGCCCGGCTCATGGCCGATTTGCTCGTGACGGCCGGAGCTACGCAGGTGATGACCATGACCCTGCATTCGCCGCAGGTCCATGGCTTCTTCAGCGTGCCCACCGACCCGCTGACCGCCCGCAACCTGTTCGTGGAGCACATACAAAAGAAGCATCCGAACTGTGAAAACGCCGTGGTCGTCGCGCCAGACACGGGCATCGCCAAAGCCGCCGCCAGCTTTGCCAAGAGAGTTGGCCTGCCGCTGGCCGTCGGCAACAAAGTCCGCGTATCGGATACCAACGTCATCGTCAACGATTTGATCGGCAAGCAGGTCGAGGGCTTCACCCATGCCATCGTGTTTGATGATGAAATTGCCACCGCCGGTTCAGTCCACGAGGTCTGTCAGATCATCGTCAAGCACGGCATCAAGGAAATCACCCTGATCTGCACCCATGGCCTGTTTCTCGGCCCGGCGTTGGAGCGACTGTCGTCCGTGCCGGAGATTCGGGAGATCATCACCACCGACACGGTGCCCATCCCGCCGGAAAAACGCTTGCCGAACATGACCGTTCTGTCCGTCGCGCCGGTGTTCGCCGAAGCGATCAGGCGCAACCATTTCCGTCAGTCCCTGGGTGACCTGTTCACCTACGGCGACGAACAAGAACCAATACGCTGCGAGGAATAAAGCACCGATCCATAGGGGGAGGAATTCATGCCGGATACCATCACACGCCTGAAAGAACTGGAAGCCGACGTTCGATACCAGGAGCCGCCCACGCCGACCGATCCGGAATGGGGCTACACGCCAGGACGATTGCCCATCTTGCTGTCTGCCCCACATGCCGCGGCCCACGTCCGCGCCGGCAAACCGAAGGAAGAGGACGAGTTTACGGCCGGCCTGGCACGCCTGATAGCCGAACGGAGCGGCGCGCACGTGCTGTATGCCCGCCGCAAGTCGCTGAAAGACCCGAACTGGCATCTGGACGCGCCGTATAAAGCGTTCCTGGCCGAAGTCGTCCAAAAAGCCGGCATCCGATTCGTGCTGGACATTCATGGGGCGGTGAGCCACACCGATTTCGGCCTGGCCCTGGGCACCAATCATGGCCGGAGCTGCTCTCAGGAGCTGGATGTGATTGTCCAGACTCTGCGCCAGTATGGCTTTACCCCCGAAGCAGAGGGATTGAATCGCCTGGACATTGACCATGCGTTTCCCTCGACGGGCTCTGGCAGCATCACCCGTTTTGTGTCTGAGCAGCTGCATGTGCCGGCCATTCAGATCGAAATCAACGCCCATTTGCGCATCCCCGAACGACGGAGTGACGCGACCAAACCGCAGCCGTTCCGCGCCGCTCCGGAACGAATCGAGAACACGGTTCAGGCCTTTGTCGCGTTGGTGGCTGAGCTGGCCAGAGCGCTGGGCCTGCAGCCCGCGGAGGAAGCACAGGCGGTGGAAATTCCGCAGCCAGCGACCTTTGCCCACGCGATGATCATCCCTTCCCCTACACGGCATCTGTTGGGCAAAGTCGCTTTCGTCACCGGCTCGTCGCGCGGCATCGGTCAGGCCATCGCTGACCACCTGGCATCGTGTGGAGCTTCGGTCGCAGTGCACGGCACCACGCCCCATTCCACCCGGATGTTCGACGAGGGTGAATCGTTGGAAGCAGTCGCCAATGCCATCGCCGACCGCAACAATGTGCAGACGCTGGCCGTCTACGGCGACCTGACCGACCCTCAGGCGGTGAGCCGCATCGTCGCCGAGGTTCGCCGTCGCTTTGGGCGCATTGACATCCTGGTCAACAACGCCGGCGGCGATGTCGGCGCGGCGGGCCTGGGCGCGCCGAACGCCGGCAAACCGCCGCAAAACGACGCCATTTTCATCGCCCTGGAAGATATCCGCACCGTGCTGGACCGCAACCTGATGACCTGCATCCTGGTCTGTCGCGAGGTCGTGCCGGAGATGATGGAACGGCGGGCTGGCCGCATTGTCAACATTGGCAGCATCGCTGGCGGCATCGGCCTGGCCACCTCTTCAATCTACGCCACAGCCAAAGCTGCCGTGCACGAATACACCCGCTGTCTGGCCGTGCAGTTGCGCCCCTACAACGTCACAGCCAATGTCATCGCGCCCGGCGATACGCTGACGCCGCGCTTCGC
The DNA here is from genome assembly GCA_034435095.1 of Anaerolineae bacterium. Lineage (GTDB taxonomy): Bacteria > Chloroflexota > Anaerolineae > DAOTYC01 > DAOTYC01 > DAOTYC01. Next base: position 4,051 of record DAOTYC010000173.1, read on the forward strand.
CCACAGCCGCCCCCTCGACGCGGACCTGATGGTCGAGGACGGCACGCTGGTGCGTTATGGCCGCCCAATTGAAATCGCACGGGCCGTGGAATTCCTGGCCTCAGACGCTGCGTCCTACATCACCGGCCAGATCCTGCGCGTTGACGGCGGTAAGAACGTCTTCGCCATCTGACGGGTGCATCCAGAATTTTAGACGAGTCAGTAGAAGCCTCAATCGCGTCGTGCTGAGCCAAAGCCCTGAACCGAAGTCCTGAGCCGGCTCAGGACTTCGGTTCAGGGCTTTGGCTCAGCACGACGCGATTGAGGCTTCTACTGACTCGTCTAAAATTCTGGATGCACCCGTCAGATGGCGAAGACGTTCTTACCGCCGTCAACGCGCAGGATCTGGCCGGTGATGTAGGACGCAGCGTCTGAGGCCAGGAATTCCACGGCCCGTGCGATTTCAATTGGGCGGCCATAACGCACCAGCGTGCCGTCCTCGACCATCAGGTCCGCGTCGAGGGGGCGGCTGTGGGCGAAGCGCGGCGTCAGCGTATCGCCGGGCGCGATGACATTGGCTGTGACGTTGTAGGGGCGCAACTGCACGGCCAGACAGCGGGTGTATTCGTGCACGGCAGCTTTGGCTGTGGCGTAGATTGAAGAGGTGGCCAGGCCGATGCCGCCAGCGATGCTGCCAATGTTGACAATGCGGCCAGCCCGCCGTTCCATCATCTCCGGCACGACCTCGCGACAGACCAGGATGCAGGTCATCAGGTTGCGGTCCAGCACGGTGCGGATATCTTCCAGGGCGATGAAAATGGCGTCGTTTTGCGGCGGTTTGCCGGCGTTCGGCGCGCCCAGGCCCGCCGCGCCGACATCGCCGCCGGCGTTGTTGACCAGGATGTCAATGCGCCCAAAGCGACGGCGAACCTCGGCGACGATGCGGCTCACCGCCTGAGGGTCGGTCAGGTCGCCGTAGACGGCCAGCGTCTGCACATTGTTGCGGTCGGCGATGGCATTGGCGACTGCTTCCAACGATTCACCCTCGTCGAACATCCGGGTGGAATGGGGCGTGGTGCCGTGCACTGCGACCGAAGCTCCACACGATGCCAGGTGGTCAGCGATGGCCTGACCGATGCCGCGCGACGAGCCGGTGACGAAAGCGACTTTGCCCAACAGATGCCGTGTAGGGGAAGGGATGATCATCGCGTGGGCAAAGGTCGCTGGCTGCGGAATTTCCACCGCCTGTGCTTCCTCCGCGGGCTGCAGGCCCAGCGCTCTGGCCAGCTCAGCCACCAACGCGACAAAGGCCTGAACCGTGTTCTCGATTCGTTCCGGAGCGGCGCGGAACGGCTGCGGTTTGGTCGCGTCACTCCGTCGTTCGGGGATGCGCAAATGGGCGTTGATTTCGATCTGAATGGCCGGCACATGCAGCTGCTCAGACACAAAACGGGTGATGCTGCCAGAGCCCGTCGAGGGAAACGCATGGTCAATGTCCAGGCGATTCAATCCCTCTGCTTCGGGGGTAAAGCCATACTGGCGCAGAGTCTGGACAATCACATCCAGCTCCTGAGAGCAGCTCCGGCCATGATTGGTGCCCAGGGCCAGGCCGAAATCGGTGTGGCTCACCGCCCCATGAATGTCCAGCACGAATCGGATGCCGGCTTTTTGGACGACTTCGGCCAGGAACGCTTTATACGGCGCGTCCAGATGCCAGTTCGGGTCTTTCAGCGACTTGCGGCGGGCATACAGCACGTGCGCGCCGCTCCGTTCGGCTATCAGGCGTGCCAGGCCGGCCGTAAACTCGTCCTCTTCCTTCGGTTTGCCGGCGCGGACGTGGGCCGCGGCATGTGGGGCAGACAGCAAGATGGGCAATCGTCCTGGCGTGTAGCCCCATTCCGGATCGGTCGGCGTGGGCGGCTCCTGGTATCGAACGTCGGCTTCCAGTTCTTTCAGGCGTGTGATGGTATCCGGCATGAATTCCTCCCCCTATGGATCGGTGCTTTATTCCTCGCAGCGTATTGGTTCTTGTTCGTCGCCGTAGGTGAACAGGTCACCCAGGGACTGACGGAAATGGTTGCGCCTGATCGCTTCGGCGAACACCGGCGCGACGGACAGAACGGTCATGTTCGGCAAGCGTTTTTCCGGCGGGATGGGCACCGTGTCGGTGGTGATGATCTCCCGAATCTCCGGCACGGACGACAGTCGCTCCAACGCCGGGCCGAGAAACAGGCCATGGGTGCAGATCAGGGTGATTTCCTTGATGCCGTGCTTGACGATGATCTGACAGACCTCGTGGACTGAACCGGCGGTGGCAATTTCATCATCAAACACGATGGCATGGGTGAAGCCCTCGACCTGCTTGCCGATCAAATCGTTGACGATGACGTTGGTATCCGATACGCGGACTTTGTTGCCGACGGCCAGCGGCAGGCCAACTCTCTTGGCAAAGCTGGCGGCGGCTTTGGCGATGCCCGTGTCTGGCGCGACGACCACGGCGTTTTCACAGTTCGGATGCTTCTTTTGTATGTGCTCCACGAACAGGTTGCGGGCGGTCAGCGGGTCGGTGGGCACGCTGAAGAAGCCATGGACCTGCGGCGAATGCAGGGTCATGGTCATCACCTGCGTAGCTCCGGCCGTCACGAGCAAATCGGCCATGAGCCGGGCTGCAATGGAGATACGGGGCGCGTCTTTCTTATCGGAACGGGCGTAGGAGAAGTAGGGAATGATGGCATGTACTTCTCTGGCGGCAGCGCCGCGGGCGATGTCGAGCATCATCAGCAGCTCGACCAGGTGATCGCTGACCGGCGGGGTCAGCGACTGGACAATGTACACGTCGCGGCCGCGCACGCTGGTGCCCAACTGCACCTGCAGGTTATCGTTGCTGAAGCGTGAGAAGTACGTTTCATTGAGCGGCACGTCCAGCTCAGCGCAGATGCCGGCGGCCAGGTCGGGGTTGGAAGTGCCGCTGAAGAAGCGGACATCATTGCGATTGAGGAATTCAGCCATTTTCCTGTTCTCCTGATTCCTTGTGAGAGACGTGTGTGTGCCGACGCGCATCAGGGCTGCCTGAGCTGAGCAAGATAATCCCGCACCGTCCGGGCCAACATGGCGTTGACCATAGTAGAGATCAGGCGTGCGCCTTCGTCCATTAACCGCCGCGCCGTCTCGGCGTCGGCGGCCTCGCCGATCAACACTTTGCCGGCCTGCACCACTTTGCGTCGCCCTTCGGCCACGGCTGCCCGCACGTCGGGGTGGTCGAACTGGGCCGGCAGGCCCATGGAGAACGACAGGTCGCCGATGCCAAAGTTGATGACATCAACGCCGGGCACCTGCAGGATGGCATCGAGGTTCTCTATGCCTTCCACGTCCTCAATCCACAGCGCGACCATGATTTCCTGGTTGGAGCGGGCAAAGTAGTCCAGCGGAGAACCGCGCAGGTTGTAGTCCGATGAGCGACTCGCGCCGGCGTCCCACCCACGTCTGCCCGCGGGATAGTATCGGGCGGCCTGGACGACGGCCTCGGCGTCGGCCACGGTCTTGATGTGCGGCACGGCTACTCCCTGCGCGCCCGTCTCCAGGTACTTCGAAATCAACGAGTGGTCGAGTCTGGGGACGCGCACCAGTGAGGAGATGCCAAAGGCGTCGCAGGCCCGCACCAGCGTCTGACATTCGTGGTAGCCAAGCGGACCGTGCTCCGCATCAATGAAAATCCACTCGAAGCCCAGCAGGGCATACAGTTCTACCAGCTCTGGCGAAGGAAACTGGAGCATTGCCCCGATGGCTGGCTCACCTCTGAACACCTTTTCTTTTACAGTGTTTGGTCGCACAATGTTCTCTCCTGGCGTGTGGTAAATGGCAGGTACGGCGAGCGGGTGACGAAACTTCAATCTCCGTCAATGCTCACCGCGCCTATTGTAATACCATATCGCGATTTTGTCCATGTGGGCAGGGTTTGTGCTATAATGCCGCCAACTCATGCAGCAGCAATGCCGGAGGCCCGAAGGCCAGTCAGGAGGGCTTGTGAAACGCTTTCATCTCTGTCTGATCATCACGTTGCTTGTCATGGTGGCGGGCTGCGAGAGTATCACCTGGTCGGGCAGCCGTTCGTCGTCGGCCACGCCGCCCGGTGACACGCCGCTTCAAACCGTTGCGGCCACGCCCACGACCTGGGCCATACCGCTTCCGAACTCTTACACCGAGGGCCGCGTCGTGCGCATCATTGACGGCGACACAATCGAGGTGGATATCGGGGGCCTTCGCCGCAAGGTGCGCTATATCGGCATAGACTGCCCGGAGACGGGCCATCCCCCCGCGACCGCCGAACCCTTCAGCGCGCAGGCGACGGCCAGGAATGCGGAGCTGGTCAAAGGCAAAATCGTCCGCCTGGAGAAGGACGTCAGCGAGACAGACCGATATGGCCGCCTGCTGCGTTACGTCTGGGTCGGTGACACGCTGGTCAACGAGGCGCTGGTCTGCGCCGGGCTGTGCCGCGCCGTCTCCTATCCGCCGGACGTCACCCGCCAGAGCCGGCTGGCGCAGTGCCAGCGCGAAGCCCAGCAGGTCGGCCGCGGCCTGTGGGCCG
>DAOTYC010000174.1:0-1591 GCA_034435095.1 Anaerolineae bacterium
CAGGTCGTGGACGATAGCCGTGACCGCCTCATTGAGCATCGGCGCCCTGATCATCGTGCTGGGCCTGATTTCAGAGCAAATCGCCATGTTGCGCACCGTACAGTTCGACCGATGAACCACTCAGGAGAGCGGAGGCCCACTTGCGAATTTGCATGTTGACGACCTGCTATCCCCTTGCTCAGGCCGACATCACTTGCAGTTTCGTCCATCGTCTGGCAAAAGCTCTGGTCAAAGCCGGCGAGCAGGTCATGGTTCTGGCTCCAGGCGCGCCGAACGCCAAAGCACAAGAATGCATGGATGGCGTCGAAGTGCACCGCTTCACCTATGTGTGGCCACGTTCCTGGCAACAACTGGCTTATCGCTGGGGTATACCTGAGAACCTGAAAAGCAACAAGCTCTTATACTGCCTTATTCCTCCCTTTTTTCTGTTTTTCGCTCTTCAAGCAATTCGCCTGTGCCGTTCTGCAGACATTATACACGCCCATTGGCTACCTGCCGGCCTGGTAGCGCTGATTGTCGGCAAATTGCTGGGCAAGCCGAGCGTTGTGACGGTACATGGTTCGGATGCCCGATTATTGCCATCTTTCGTCTCGCGTTATATCGTCCGAGGCATTGGACAAGTCCATGTGGTCAGCATAGAAATGCAGGAAATCATACACGCCTTGGGACGAGAGGGACATCTCATTCCAATTCTGGTTGACGAGGATACGTTCAACCCCGAAGTAGACCCAACCCCAGCCATAAAGGAATTTGGTCTCAAGGGCGATGTTGTCACATTTGTAGGACGGCTCAACGAGTTCAGAAATCCATTGGCTTTGGTGCGCGCCATGCCTTATGTGCTCGAAAGACACCCCGACGTATATTTTGTTATCATTGGTGACGGGCCGCTGGCTCATGAAATTACTGAGCTGGCTGAACGGTTAGGTGTGCGCGATCATCTGGTTATGACGGGAGCAAGAAATGATGTGCATCGTTTTCTCAAAGCTTCGTCCGCGTTCCTGGCTTTGAGCCAGGTTGATAACGTGTGGACCTGCGCGATTGCGGAAGCGATGCTGGTGGGTGTGCCGTGCATTATGACTGCCGCCGGGTTCACTGGCCGTTTTTTCACTCACGGCCAGAATTGCTATATCGTGCCCGTTGATGACGACCAGGCGTTAGCCGAAGCGATTCTGACGTTACTGGGAGATCGTTCTCTTGCCAGACGGCTGGTGGAAGGGGCTAACCGACTGCTGATTGAGAAGGGAAGACGAGATGCGCTTGTGATCAAGGACATGCTAACACTCTATCAGGCAGCAATGCCCAAGTCTAGCGATCCAAAGGCTTGATTCGATGCGAATCTGCGTCCTAAATTCTGTCTTTCCCCCGTTCGAGTCGCGCCTGTTCCACCGCGAGATCAAGTCGCTGGTGCAGGCCGGGCATCAGGTCACCCTGATTGGCCCACACGACAGCCGAGAAGACCGGGTCGAGGGCGTGCACATTTTGGGCTTTTCACCAGTTTATCCCATCCTGCTACGCCCCGCCAATTGGCTTCAGATAGTGAAACGGCTCGTCCGCGTGCCGGCCGATGCCTATCACTTTCACGACGCTGAAC
>DAOTYC010000175.1:0-6193 GCA_034435095.1 Anaerolineae bacterium
TGCCCAAGCGCACCGACTTGAAAAAAATCATGATCATCGGCTCCGGCCCGATTGTAATCGGGCAGGCCTGCGAGTTTGACTATTCTGGCACCCAGGCGACTAAAGCATTGCGCAAAGAGGGATATGAGGTCGTTTTGGTCAATTCCAATCCGGCAACCATTATGACCGACCCGGAGCTGTCCAACCGCGTCTACATCGAGCCGCTGGCGCCATCTGTCGTGGCGAAGATTATCGAACGGGAGAGACCAGACGCATTGCTGCCCACAGTCGGCGGCCAGACCGGGCTGAACCTGGCCATTGCCCTGGCTGAGCAGGGGGTGCTGGAACGCTGCGGTGTCGAGCTGATCGGCGCAGAGCTCGACACCATCCGCCGCGCGGAGGACCGGCAACTGTTTCGCGAAGCCGTCGTCGCCGCCGGCCTGCAGGTGCCGCGCAGTGGACTGGTTGCCAGCGTTGCGGAAGCGGTTGCCCTGGCCGACGAGCTGGGCTACCCGGTCATCAGTCGCCCGTCGTTCACGCTGGGCGGTTCCGGTGGCGGCATCGCCTATTCGCGGGACGAGTTGGCCCGCCTGGCCGACCGCGGCCTGCGCGAAAGTCCGGTGCATGAGATCCTCATCGAGGAATCGGTCATCGGCTGGAAAGAATATGAACTGGAAATCATGCAGGACAAGGCCAACAATTTCGTGGTGGTGTGCCCTATCGAGAACTTCGACCCGATGGGCGTGCACACCGGCGACAGCATCACCGTTGCACCCGCGCAGACCTTGACCGACAAGGAATATCAGGTCCTGCGCGACCAGGCCAAGATCATCACCAAGCAGATGGCTATCAAAACAGGCGGCGCCAACATCCAGTTCGCCGTCAACCCGCAGACCGGCGAGGTGATGGTCATCGAGATGAACCCGCGGGTGTCACGCAGTTCAGCCCTGGCTTCTAAGGCCACCGGCTTCCCCATCGCCAAATTGGCCGCGCTGCTGGCCGTCGGTTATACCCTGGACGAAATCCCGAACGACATCACCCGCAAGACGCCGGCCGCCTTTGAGCCCAGCATTGACTACGTCGTGGTCAAAATACCGCGTTGGGCCTTTGAGAAATTCCCTGGCGTGGACCGTACCCTGAATACGCAGATGAAGTCGGTTGGCGAAGTCATGGCTATCGGCCGGACGTTCAAAGAAGCGTTGCAAAAGGGTCTGCGCTCTCTGGAGAACGGTTACACTGGCCTGGACGCCGATCGATTCGCCGATGTGTCCCCGCAAGAGATCGAAGCCAAGCTGGCTACGCCCAACGAACATCGGCTCTTTTATATCGCCGTTGCCCTGCGGAAGGGCAAGGCCATCCCCGAAATTTACCGTCTCACCGGCATTGACCCGTGGTTCCTGCACCAGGTTCAAGACATCTTGCGCATGGAGGATGCACTGAAAGGCCAGCGGCTCGAGACCATTTCGGCCGACTTGTTGCGGCAAGCCAAACGATATGGTTTCTCAGATGCGCAACTGGCCCGGCTGCTGGTCGTCGAGGGGGCGGAAAGCGGCCACCAGCGGGAGTTGGCCGTCCGGCGAAAACGGCTGGAACTGGGCGTCAGACCTGTCTTCCAGCGCGTAGATACTTGTGCCGCCGAATTCGAGGCGTACACGCCCTACCTCTACTCGACGTATGAGAGCGAGTGCGAGGCCGACCCGACCGACCGGCCCAAGGTCATGATTTTGGGCAGCGGCCCAAACCGCATCGGACAGGGAGTCGAATTTGACTATTGCTGTTGCCATGCAGCATTCGCCCTGCGGGACATGGGTTATGAGACCATCATGGTCAACTGCAACCCGGAGACGGTCAGCACCGATTACGACACATCTGACCGGCTGTATTTCGAGCCGCTGACCTTCGAAGATGTGAGCCACATCATCGAGCGGGAACGGCCCGACGGAATCATCGTCCAATTCGGCGGCCAGACGCCGCTCAACCTCGCGCGGCGATTGCAGCGAGCGGGCTACCCCATTTGGGGCACCTCGCCTGACGACATTGACGTGGCCGAGGACCGCGGGCGATTTGGCGCGTTGTTGAACCGCCTGGGTATCCCTCAGCCCGAAAATGGGACGGCCTATTCGTGGGAAGAGGCCCGCGCTGCGGCACAAGCCATCGGCTACCCCGTCGTCGTGCGGCCATCGTATGTGCTGGGCGGCCGGGCTATGGCCATCGTGTATGACGAGGCGGAACTGGCCCGTTACGTCCAGGAAGCCGTGCAAATCACGCCGGAGCACCCCATCCTGATCGACCGTTACCTGGAAGACGCCTATGAGCTCGATGTGGACGCTGTGGCCGATGGCGAACAGGTGGTCATCGGCGGCATCATGCACCACATCGAAGCAGCCGGCATCCATTCCGGCGACAGCGCATGTGTGATCCCACCTTACAAGGTGACCCGTTTCCACCAGGACATCATCCGCGAATATACCCACCAGTTGGGCCGCGCGCTCAACGTGAAAGGTCTGCTCAACATTCAGTTTGCCATCAAAGACGACATCGTCTATGTCCTGGAAGTCAATCCACGTGCGTCGCGTACTGTACCGTTCGTCAGCAAAGCCACCGGCGCACCCCTGGCGAAAATTGCCGCCATGGTCATGGCCGGCAAGACACTCAAGGAGCTGGGCTTCACGCGAGAACCAATCGTCTCCGATTACTGCGTCAAAGAGGCCGTGTTGCCCTTCCAGAAGATGCATGGGTCGGACGCTATACTGGGGCCGGAGATGAAAAGCACTGGCGAGGTGATGGGGGTGGCGCATACGTTCGGCCATGCCTTTGCCAAGGCGGAACTGGGAGCGGGCACAACGCTGCCTTTGCAGGGTACGGTGTTGCTCAGCGTCAATGACCACGACAAGAAGAGCATCGTCAAGATCGCTGCCGACCTGGCAGCGATGGGCTTCAAGCTGATGGCGACCAGGGGCACAGCGCAGTTCCTGTCTGCCGCCGGTCTGGACGTCGAAACGGTGTACAAAGTGAGCGAAGGCTCGCCGAATGTGGCTGAGCTCATCCACAGCGGCCAAATTGACCTGATTATCAACACGCCACTGGGCAAAAGCGCGTTCTCAGACGGCATGGAAATCCGACAGGCGGCCACCATCCGCGGAGTGTCTCTGATCACCACCCTATCTGCGGCGGCGGCGGCAGTGGCCGGCATCCAGGCCATGCGAAGGGAAGAACTCAATGTGCAGAGTATGCAGGAGCACTACGCCAGCCTGCGGGACGATTTGCAGGCGATCAGCTTCTGGTTGGGAAAGGTGGTGTGATGGCCGAACCAACAGGGCGCGAACGTGAGGCATGGGCGCGGTTCGACCTCGGTCTGGCACTGACCTTCCTGCTGGCCCTGTTGGCTGTCTGGCCGCTGCTGCCCCCCGGCCTGCCAAACACGGCCGATGGGCCAATTCACTTCTACCGCGCCGTGGACATGCAACAGGCCTGGCGCGACGGCGTTTTGTACCCGCGCTGGTCGGCTAACCTGGCGCTGGGCTATGGCACGCCGCTGTTCAATTTTGCCCCGCCGTTGCTCTACCTCCTCACCATGGCGCTCAACGTGCTGGGGACAGACCTGGCGCTGGCGATGAAGGCAGTCGTCATCCTGTTCGTTTTCATCAGCGCTGAGGGAGCTTACTTGCTTGGCCGAGACGTGCTGGGCTGGCGCGCGGGTCTGGCGGTGGCAGCCGCCTATCTCTACGCGCCTTACCGCCTGAGAGAGCTGTACATCCAGGGCAACTACGCGCAATTCCTGGCGCTGTCGCTCTATCCCCTCGTGCTGTGGTGTTACTTCAAAGTAGTCCACGTAGGTGGATGGCGCCACATCATCGCCGGCGGGGCCGCCTATGCTGCCCTGTTCTTGAGCCACAACATCAGCGTCATGATTTTCTCCCCTCTCCTGGCCGCTTACGTGCTCTTCTGGTTGATTTTGCGGCGAAGCTGGGCGGCTGTCCGCGACGTGTGCCTCTCCGGACTGCTGGGCCTGGGGCTATCGGCGTTCTTCTGGCTGCCGGCTTTCTACGAACAACGTTGGCTGCAAATATCACAAATCACCAAAGGGCATTTCGACTTTCGTCTGCATTTCTTGAGCTTGCGTGAGATTTTTTCTCCCTATGTGGCATTAGACTATTCGGCAGTGAACGTGTACCTGCCGTTGAGCCTGGGCCTGGCTGCGGTATGTTTGGGCGCGATTGCCCTGATTGGCCTGAAAACCGCGCCGGACTCAGCCAGAAAGCTCCTCGCCTTTTCCGCGCTGGTGTTGGCTATCCTGGTTTTCATGATGTTACCTCCCTCTACGTGGCTATGGGAACATCTGCCACTGCTCAAGTTAACCGAATTTCCCTGGCGGCTGTTAGGAGTGGCCGCCGTGCCGGTGTCCCTCCTGGCGGGAGGCAGTGTGTACGTTTTGCGCAGGCTATTGCCGCCTTGGGCTGGCGAGCTTGTCCCCGCTATCCCTGTGGTGTGCCTTTTGGTCCCTTCTTTCTATTACCTTTTCCCCCGGCAGCCTTTCGTGGACCTGAGCCACGCCGAGGTGAAGGACATTTCCGCCTATGAGCTGCGAACCAAAGCCTTCGGCACGACAAGCGCGGGCGAGTTCCTGCCCGTATGGACGCAAGAACATCCGACCGATTCGCCGATGGTCGCTGACTACGCCGCCGGTCGTCCGCCCGACAAGGTGGAGCGGACGTCCTTGCCTGCCGGAGTGCGGGTGACAGAAACGGGCCGTGGCTACTTATGGGTTGCTTATGTGTTTGAATCAGAGTCGCCGTTCACCGCCCGTTTCAATACGCTGTGGTTCCCAGGTTGGCAAGCCTACGTGGACGGCGCTGCGGTTCCCGGTTCCCCATCTCCGCCCAAAGGGTTGATTGAGGTTGCCATTCCGGCGGGACGGCACGATGTGAAGCTGGCCTTCGGTTCGACGCCTGTCCGCGATCTGGCGAACGGCTTGTCGCTGCTCACCTGGGCGCTGTGCGCGGTCCTGGCCGTGTTCGGGCGACGTTTGGCCGCCTTTGCCTCGCCCGGCTCCGTCTCGAACGAGGGGAACGAGGCTGCGGCGGCAGTCGCCAAGGTGTGGCCTGACGTGGGGGAAACGTCTCGGGCCCGCTGGTCGCTGGCCGGCGCCCTGTGGAGCGGCGGTGCAATTGTGCTTCTGCTCGTCGCCAAAGAAGGCCTCATTGGCCCGCACACGAGTTGGTTCCGCCTCCAATCGCCGCCTGGTCAGGTCATCGGTGTCCAGCATCCGGCCCATATCCTTTTGGGTGACCAGGCCATCTTCTTGGGTTACGATGTGGACCGTGACGCCATCGCCGCGGGAGAGACGATCACCGTGCGGCTCTATTGGCAGGCCCAGCCGGACATCCGCGCCGACTATCGGTCTTTCGTCCACCTCGACGCCCTGCCGGATTGGGTCACCGTGGCCCAGTCGGACTCGATACACCCCGGCGGCATCCCCATGACGACCTGGCCGCCCGATTGCTACGCCTGGGACGAGCATCGGATTTCTGTTCCAGAGCATCTGTCGCCGGGAATATACGCGCTGCGGGCCGGCCTGTACGACCGGGACAGCGGAAGGCGGGTCGAGGTGCTCGACGAGCACGGCCAGCCAGCCGACAGCTCAATCCCGCTGCAAATGGTTCGCGTGCGGCGCGCTCAGCCGATCCGCGCCGAGCAACTGCCCGTTCGCCCACAGGCCCGGCTGGGCGAGAGCATTCGCCTGGTCAGCTATGCTTTCCCGGCGACGAGCCTGTCGCCTGGCGCGACCTTCACAGCCACGTTGTATTGGCAGGCCACAGGGCCTGTTGGGGCAGATTACACGGTTTTTGTGCATCTTCTCGACGGCAGTAAGACCATCATTGCGCAGGCGGATGGGCCGCCTGCGGCAGGCCGATACCCGACTTCGTATTGGATGCCCGGCGAAATTATAGAGGACGAGCACACGGTGACCGTGCCACTTGAGAGCGCAGGCCCATATCGCCTGGCCGTCGGACTGTACGATCCGAAGACCATGAATCGCCTGGAGATGCGCGACGAGCAGGGTCAGTCTGTGCCAGATAACCAGAGGATATTGGAATAAGAGAGTGTGGAAAAACTCAATTTGGAGGTAGAGGGAGCCTTCGGACAATCGTTTTGGGGAGCTTCTAGCGGGTCAAATGGGCCGTGCGAGGACTTCAATCAAGACAAACGAGCT
>DAOTYC010000176.1:0-15031 GCA_034435095.1 Anaerolineae bacterium
AACATCAAATTGACGCCCTCGGGGAGCATCAAACTGGTTGATTTTGGATTGGTCAAGTTGATGGCTGATGAGGACCTGCGAACCGTTACGGTCATTCAGGGGCGAGGCACACTTCAGTACACTCCCCTTGAACAATATGGCGGCGATACCGGACACACAGACATTCGAACCGACATCTACGCAGTAGGCGCCACGTTGTATCACTTGGCCACGGGACAGGCTCCTGTGGAAGCGAAGCAGCGTTTCCTGAACCCTCAATCTTTCATCCCTCCACGGGAGATCAACCCGGCCCTGTCCGCTCAAACAGAACGGGCGATACTGAAGGCCATGCAAATGCACCCGGACGACCGGTTCAGCTCCATCACCGAATTTCTGGAGGCTTTACTTCTGAACGTTGAGCTGCCGCACCCGAAACGCGCCCAAAGCCGCTTTGTTGGCCCGGCAAGCTGGCCGGCAGCAATCCAACACAACTGGCTGCTGTTGCTCATTGTGATCGTTGTCTTCGCCCTGGCGCTGTGGGTCAGTTTCCATGCGCCCTCGATCAGCGTTCGATAACGGTGGTCGGTTGCAGCCGTGTGTCAAAGCTACGGATGCCCATGACGACTTGCGCGTATGCCCTGGGCGACCAATACGATCATCAGAGGCGTTATGCTGAAAGACAGGCCAAAAAGCACAGCGCCCCACTGATGGTAGATATACCACAGTTCCCAGGTACCCAAAATTCCCAACGTGTAGATCGTGTATCCACACAGGCCGGCCAACAGGCCGATCAGGTTTAGCCGGAACCTGTAAGTCCTTGTCCTGCCCCCTCTCAACCTTAAGACGTCTCCCAGTATGTTGAGCAACACCATTCCCCCAAGAGTGACCCAGAAGACCAATGGCGTTACCCGCGGCCTTGTTTTATGTAAACTTAAATCGGAGCCGGCAGACGCGCCGTTCAGGGTTGTGGTCAACTGAGAGCCGGCGGCCGGGCCGTCTGTCGTTTGTGCAGCCTTTGCGTCGTATACCGTGACCACCAACTTGGTTGACTTGGTCGCCGGGTCACTGGAAGCAGTAATTTCCAGTTGTCCTGCATGATCCAGGACAATCGCTGTCTCGGCGATGCCATTCCTGGTGGTAACCTCTCGCCGCGGCAGCTCAATCATTTCCAACGGATAGATGAGACGAAAGTTGACCGGCGTGCCATCTGGCACGATGTGACCATTTCGGTCCAGGATCACGCCCGTTCTGATGCGCAGCTCGTTGCCTATGTCAATACCTATAGAATCAGCGGAACTGCTCTCAACGCGCCCTGAGACATTGAGGGCGATCACCTGTTCTGGATCAGGGGCCGTTTGAGTGATCAGATCATACCCCACGCTCTCAACGCTCACGGGCAAGTTGCCCATCGGCCTGTACTCCTGAAACACTGCCCTCACTGCGGCTTCAAGAAAGGCCCCTATCTTGCTGTACACGCCATAGTAGCCTGTCAGTTTGCTGATTTCAGTTGTATCCAGGTAGTAAGGCATGTCGAATGCCATCACCACAATTTTCTTATCGCGCAAAATATCAGAACGCAACTTCAAGAACAGTTTGATGGCATCAGAAGCTGGTGAGTTGGGCGCGTTGACATCCAGCATTCCGAACAGTATCCAGTTTGCCTGGCTGATCAGCGAATTGATGTCGGCAGTTGAGCCCGATTGAGAGTCGGTAAGGGATAAAAGGCTTCCCTTGAGTTGAGCAAAAGTCACGCTGTGCACTCTTTCCGGAGAAATCTGCCCACTGCCATTTGGGCCATATAAGCGCACAATGACGTTTTCCAGCGCCATTGGCTCGATCACGGGCTTCACCGTGCACCCCTCACACTCTCTGTAATCGCGAGAGTCTGTGAAAATGAGAATGTTATCTTGCGGGGTAGGAGGATTGGGGGTGCGGTCGGTCAATTCTCCGATTTCGGGATAAATCAGCGTAATGGCCTCACGGGCGATTCGAGCGATTTCAACGGCGCTGGCTTCACGCACCTGCCTGTCATTTTCAAATCTGGAGATGTCCTGGTCAACTTCAGGATAGTTGAATCCACCGTATAGTTTGTATTTGGCCCGCAGGATGCGCCGCACTGACTCATCCACTTTGATCTGGAAATCGGGGTCGCTGGTGTATTTTTCCCGAAAGAATTCCAGAACAGATTTGATGTTCTCGAATTGCTCAGTCCAGTTGTCATCCGTCAGGCCATATTGATACAGATACAGCAGGTCATTTCCGGCAAGAAAGGCGTCTTGCGCGATGCGTCTGGCCGGAAAGGTCTGCAATTGTGGGTCGTAATACTTGCGGATGGCCGGTACTCCTAAAGGGGCGGTCACCATCAGCCCGCCGCCTTGACGCCATCGGGCAAATTCCGGCTCTGACATCAGCATCCCCAGATTCTGTGGGTCGAGGCTGATGGGGCGAGTAATCTGACGGATGTTCCCCCTGAAACCCCTGTACCGGATGTGGCTGGACATCAGGGCATCAGCAGTAGCAATCGGGTCGTCTCCAGACGTCACAGCCATGAATGGCATCAGCTCAAGATTTCTCAGCTCGCTGAGGGATTTGGGTACGGTGGGAACTTCTTCCTCTGGGCGGCGGTCGGCGGCGCCGAGGCCGGGAAAGTGTTGCGCCACCGTCGCTATTCTCCCCTTTGAACCAACGTGGATGCCCTTAATATACGACCGGCCGAATTGGCCCGCCCAGAAGGGGTCGCCGCCAAAGCTGTACGTGCCGACCCCGCCTCTAAGCTCCAGGCGCGGCGTATTCTGCACGTCCAGAGAAGGGCCAAATACCATGTTAATACCGAGCGCGCTCAGCTCTCGTCCGGCGATCTCCCCAACAACGAATGCGTTGTCCGGCTGCCAGGTGGCCCCCAATGCCATCTGACTGGGGAGCGGGGTCAATCCACTGATGTTGGTGGCATACGGGTGACTATCCCCCACACACTGTGTGGCAATGAAGAGCGGGATGAAGTAGCGAGACCTGCTCGATTGGATGGTATTGCTTTCGGATGCCAGTCGCTGAAGCTGTGCGGTCAGGCTGGATATTTGCGCTGGGGCGCCGGGGTCATTCGTGAAGTTCTGCTGGCTGGCAAGGATTGCCACTCCCCCGACGCGATATTCCTGGATCAGCCGGGCAATATCAGAATCGGCCGCAACGTCACTGCCCTTAAACGTCACGATAAACAATTGCCCGACTTTGTCTCTGGCTGACATCAGAGCCATCAATTCTGAAACAGGATCAGCCTGGGCATTTGCAGGGATTGGCGACACAGGCAGGAAACCGGCCATCCCGACAACGCTGAACAGGCCAATCAGCAAGCATCGCACCAGGAAGTGGGTTTTCATGGCATTCCTCGGTCCCTTACGCTTACATACCGCCTCAGTAGATGGTCAACGGGAAGGGGGTGAAGACCATAACAAACAAAAGCATGACCAACCAGCCCACCAATCGTTGCCGGGCAGTCAGGTTGGTCAGGTCATCCAGTGGCATGGCGTAGTGTCTTCCAAAGATCAATATCAGCATCACCCATAGAAACCAACCATTCCAGACGATCCCCAGGCCAATGAGGCAGATCACAACCGGCCAGAACAGGTATCTCGCTTTCTTACCCAACAGGGCATAGGCGATGTGTCCCCCATCCAGTTGTCCCACCGGAATCAGGTTCAGGCCGGTTACCAGCAACCCGGCCCAGCCGGCAAAAGCTATGGGGTGCAGAAAGACATCTTCAGTGCCGTTTGGTAGGAACTTGCCAAAAGTCACGAATTTCAGGAGCGCGTACAGAATCGAGTTGCCTTCCAGCATGACGCCCTCCCCCAGGTTGAGCGCAGTAACGGGCGACATGGACAGCCCCAGAAGCAGAATGGGGACGGCCAGGAAAAAACCCGACAAAGGACCGGCGACGGCAATGGTCAACAGGGCACGCCGATTGGGCGGCGGAGCTTTCATGTTGATGAACGCGCCGAGCGTTCCGAACGGGCCGAGGGGCATGGGGATGAAATAGGGCAGGGTAACCGGGACTGCGTATTCGCGCGCTGCTATATAATGGCCGAGTTCGTGCGCCCCCAATATGACCATAACACTCAGAGCAAAGGGGATACCCAGCCAGGGGCGAACCAGGAAGTCTTCGACATCGCCGGTGACCATCACAGTTCCAACGAACAGGGTGGATATGGCGGTCAAAATCAGCAGGAACAGGTTGATTTTGCCTGTCTTTGTGGGCTCGGCAATGCGCTTGCCGGGCAAGATCAAGACTTGCTCCTTGTTGCCCTCGTTTCTGAACATGGCAACATATCCCAATTCCCCCAGCCAGGGGGCCAGATATGCGTATGCCCGAGCGGTATCAATCCTAAACTGGCCCGAGAATTGGACCAGAGGTCCCGGTTCTTTGCCGACCAGGATGCTTTCTACGTCGAACACTTCGCTTACTTTTGCCCTTATACGAGAGACCAGGTCTTGATCCAAGCCAAATTCCATCACAGACATCCTAGCCTTTCTTGTTGATTAAGCCTTGATGAATCGCGTTCCATAGCGACAAAGCCAGTTCTGGATTTCTTTCTGTAAATTCGTTCAGAGACGTACCTACGTGTCCAATTCTCGACTCGAGTCTCTTTATTTGAGTCAGGTCTACAGCGCCGCCGCTTCCAGCAGTCAAGAACGGGGTAGAAAGAACATGGCGCTTCACGACCTGTATCACCCAGTCGTAGGGGTCGCCATTGTACCAAAAGCCTTTCAGCCTGGTCATGACCTCTTCGACCATGCCGCCCTGACGACGGTCGTATACTTCGTCCAAGATGCGGCTCTCCAGGCTGCCCACAGGGACCTGATACAGTCCTGTGGGCCGTGCAGTCACTTGTTTGGCCGATGTCAGGGCGCGTCGCCGAGAAAAGGTTGCCTCCAGGCGTAAATGTCCAGATACAGCCAACCACACAAAGGCAACCCGGCACAAACCGACGGCTAGAAGGTGTTTGGGTACCGCCCCGCGCTCGCTAATCAATTTCTCCAGTTGCGGCTGACCCGACTGAACTGAAAAGACGGCCGGTGGCTTTTCCTGTTCAAGAAACTTGTCGGCAAAGAGGTAGTATATGTCACTGATGGGCAGGCGGCGGAACGAGTCCTCGTAGCTTGCAGGTTGAACGAGAATCTGTGATAGGCGAATTTTCCATCCACAGCCTACGCAGTTCCTCATTTCCGCCGTAATGGTTGCCCCACAGTGTGGGCAGTTCATGTTTCACCTCGTCACTGCCAGTTTGGTCCTGACGCGCATAACCAGAAAATCATAACACGTCTCTTGCAAATTTCCAAGAATCGTGTGAAAATGAGAACGTCACAAACTCACTTGAGGTCGAAGCTGATCTCTTAATTTCTGTAAGGAGGCTCTTACGTCTATGTCGGAGAAAACACAAACACCTGATCGGTCTGGCCCCGCTCATTCCAACAACAATATCTTGCAAAACGCCCTCAAATCGTATGACGAAGCCGCGAAGTACGTTAAGATGCCCACGGGCATTTACGAGATGCTGAGGAGCTGCAAGCGCGAATTGACCGTGAATTTTCCGGTTCGGATGGACGATGGTTCCGTCAAGATGTTCACGGGCTACCGGGTTCATCACAACACGGTGCGCGGCCCGTCTAAAGGCGGCATTCGATATCACCCCAGCGTAGATCTGGACGACGTGCGGGCCCTGGCCATGCTCATGACCTGGAAATGCACGGTGGTCGGCATTCCGTATGGCGGTGCAAAAGGAGGAGTGGTCTGCGAACCCAGCCAGATGTCGGTAAGTGAACTGGAAAACCTGACCCGTCGCTATGCCACAGAAATATCTATACTGATGAGTCCGGAAGGCGATATCCCTGCCCCAGATGTGAACACCAATGACCAGATCATGGCATGGATTATGGACACCTACAGTATGCACGCGGGCTATTCTGTGCCGGCGGTCGTCACCGGCAAGCCACTAAGCATAGGAGGCTCTCCAGGCCGAAGTGAAGCGACCGGGCGAGGGGTCATGTTTTGTGTCCGAGAAGCTCTGAAACACCTGAAGATGCCAATTGAGGGCACCACCGTTGCGGTCCAGGGCTTTGGCAAAGTTGGGTCCGTGGCAGCCTATCTGCTCCAAAGTAAGGGCCTCAAGGTGGTCGCTCTGAGCGATATTAGCGGGGGCATCTACAATCCCAAGGGGATCGATGCTTACGATGTGCTGCGTCATGTCAAAGAAACGGGTTTCGTCAAGGGCTACCCGGGCTGCGATGAAATCACGAACGAGGAACTGCTGGCCATCAAATGTGATGTCCTGGTGCCCGCAGCGATGGAGAACCAGATCACCGCAAAGAACGCCGACAAGGTGCAGGCCAGAATTGTCGCTGAAGGGGCCAACGGGCCTACATCACCAGAAGCCGACCGTATTCTGGACGCCAAGAATGTGTTCGTGATACCCGACATTCTGTGCAATGCCGGCGGCGTCACGGTGTCCTATTTCGAGTGGGTTCAGGGCTTGCAGTTCTTCTTCTGGTCCGAACGAGAAATCAACGTCCGCCTGCGGGAGATCATGGTCAGGAGCTTCAATGACGTTCTGCATATCTCGAAAGAAAAGAAGGTGAACATGCGGCTGGCGGCCCTCATTCTGGCCATAGAACGGGTAGCGGAAGCGACCAGATTACGGGGGATTTACCCGTAGGGGCGAAGACGTATCTTGTCCAGCCAGTACGAAACAGGCAGGCCCCTATAGAGCCTGCCTGTGCTTTTCTTAACGAGATTCTTCGCTTTCACAGAAATCATGAGCCCAGTTGAAACCCATACGCTTGTGCGGCGTTTCTCCACAGGACCATGTTTTGTTCGACGCGAGTGAGCGTGGACATCTCCGCTTCGATCCACTTCAGATTCTGAGAATAGGTGGCCCAACACAACACTGAAGGCATGTCTGACCCCCAAATGAGTTTGGAAGGCCCTATGCGGTCTAATGCCCTTCTGAAGACTTCCTGGAGAGCGGGATAGGGATATTCCTGGGTGCCAGCCTTCAAAGCTGTGGCAAATGAGAATATCGCCGTATCAAACCAAATGTTGAAAACAGCCGCCAAATCCAACAGATCGTGCCAATCCTGGTCTGCGCCCCAGCCACCATCATTCAGTATTGGGGGAAAGCCCAAACGCGAGACCACCACTTTAAGGTCTGGGCAGGCTTCGAGCACAACTCTCAGTTCCGCCAACTGGTGGCCGGGAGTGCCATAGCTGCCTCCAAAATCTATGACCAGAGTAGCCTCTTGCCTCTCAAGCATTTTCCACAGTTCCAAAAGTCGCTGATCATCCAGCCGAAACTCGGGACGTGTGGCCAGTAAACCCGCGTGTGATCCCAGGTGCAGATTGATCCCCTTAGAGCCCAAGACCAAAAGCAAGTGTTCCAAAGTTTCCAGGCTGTTGCTGGCCAATGGGTCTAAACTGCCTACTGCGACGAACCTGTCAGGGAAACGCTGAACGCAGTCTGCGAGATATTCGTTTGCATAGCCATAGATATTGCTTGTCAGCAAGACAGCTTTATCTATGCCGACCCAATCCATGTAAGCCATCAGAGTTTCGATTGGGCACGTAGAATCAACGAAAGCCGGCGGCAAAAAGCGATACAGGCGATTGGCCCCGAAATCTGCCAGCCCATATCCCAGCGAGCGGGCCACCCCGTATTGAGTCACACCGCAGATGCGGTCGAATGAATATGTGTGCGCATCTATGATCATCGTCCCTTTGACATCCTCCTCAGCGTTTGCCTGCGTTCTGCTCAGTCCCATTGTACCCGGCAGGTGGAATAAGGTCAACCGCACCACTTACCTGCTTTCGTCGCGCGCAATTTGACAAGAGGGCTGTTCGTCTGTATAATACGCGCGTGGAAAAATCGTTTGCGTAAACGATTATTCCTCATTTCAGTCCCCGACCCATCCAACAAGGAGAAGTATGGTCTCTCTGCGTGATGTCGCCAAAGAAGCAGGTGTGTCGGTAGCCACGGTGTCGCACGTCATCAACGGCACCAGGTATGTCAGCCCAGAATTGACCGAACGGGTGAGATGTGCGCTCCGTAAGTTGAATTATGAGCCGAACCTGGTAGCCAGAGGGCTTCGCACGCGACACTCTTGGGTAATCGGCTTGATCACTTCGGACATCACCAATCCATTCTACCCGGGCGTGGCGCAGGGAGCGGCTGACTACGCCGCGCAGCACGGCTACAGCCTGATGTTGTATGACGCGGGCGAAGACGGACAACATGAGGAGAAGATTGTCAGCCTCTTGCAGCGCAGACAGACAGATGGCTTTCTGTTCACCTCCATTGACGCCAACAGCCCCACAGTCCGACGGCTTCACGAGCAGAATTTCCCCTTCGTTTTAATCAACCGACAGCTCAAAGACATCAAAACGCACTATGTTGGAATTGATAACCGCGCTGGAATGTCTCAGGCGGTGCGCCACCTGGCCGGTTTGGGCCATCGCGTCATCGCCTTTGTCACCGGGCTGGCCAGATCAACGGCGGCGGAAGAACGCTTTGAAGGTTTCCTGGAAGCGGTCCACGAGTGTGGCCTGGAGAGCGGTCCGGAGCTGGTGTACGCTGGTTCCTACCAACTGGCCGACGGCTGTACGGCTGCCTATCACCTGATACAGGCTCGCCCTGACATTACGGCTATCGTGGCAGCCAACGACCTGATGGCTTTCGGGGTCTGGCAGTGCCTGCACCGCCTGGGCATCAGGGTGCCCGACGATGTTTCTGTCCTCGGTTTTGACGACATCTATCCGGCGTCAATGGGGCCGATTGGACTGACGACCGTACGCGCTCCGCAGCGTGACATGGGCGAGCGGGCCGCTGAACTGCTGCTGAAGGTCATTGAAGCACGCCGGCCGCTTCCAGCCAGACAGATCATCTTGCCTGTTGAACTGATCGTCAGGCACACAACGACCGTTCGTCGGCCATACGGCCAACTCGCATGGTCGCCAGAGGCGATGGCCCGTGTCAGCGAGGATGTCCATCACTTTGCACAACAAGCACAACAAGGAGGTTGAAGGAGGATTCGGTTATGTCAGAAATTCGTGCGGCAACACTCAGTCCAGGCGAGGTTTCAGTTCGGTCTTTTCCCAAGAGCCCCGTCCCCGAAGATGGCCTGATCGTCAAGATACTGCAATGTGGCGTGTGCGGCAGCGACAAACACATGCTGGCCGGACATCTCAAGCTGCCTTTCCCCATCGTGCCGGGCCATGAACTGGTCGCCGAGGTGGCGGAGATAGGCGCCAAAGCGAACGAGACGTTGTTTGCCATCGGTGGGCCCTTAAAGGAGGGCGACCGGGTTGTCATCACACCCAGTTCCAAAGTCTGCGGACAGTGTTGGTTCTGCGTCAATGTCCCAACCCGCCCTACTCTCTGCACAAACCGTCTGGTATACGGTTTTCGGAATGCCGATGCCGTGCCCCACGTGTGGGGCGCGTTCGCCGAGTATATGTACGTCCATGGCCGGAGTTGGGTCTACAAATTGCCTGATGGCATGTCTTTGGACCGCGCCATGCTGGCCGAACCGATGGCTATCGCCATGCGCGGCATTGAAAAAGCATACGTGCCAGGTTTGCCCACGATGCGCGAGGGACTTGGCGTAGCGCGCAGTTGCGTTGTGCTCGGCGTCGGGCCGATTGGCTTGATGGCCGTGACCGCGCTCAAGTACATCGGCGCCGCCCCGATCATCGCCATTGATTTTCAACACAATCGGCTGGAAATGGCGCGGACGCTGGGCGCGGACGTGATCATCAACGGCAAAGACATGGCCGAATCCGAACGGCTGGAACACATCCGCTCCCTGACCGAGGGGGTCGGCGCCGATGTCGTGCTGGAGACTGCCGGCGTCCCGGCAGCTTTCGCCGAGGCGCTGCAGGTCGCCCGTCGCGGCGGCAAGGTCATCGAGTTGGGCCACTACACCGACCCCGGCGAGACAGCGGTGCGCCCGCATGTGATCTGCAACAAAGATTTAGATATCCACGGCAGTTGGAGTACACCTCCCATTGAATTTCGAGCGGCGCTGTCTGTGTTGGCGAACACGACCGCGCCGCTGGAAAAGTTAATCACCCACCGCTACTCGCTGGACGAGATAGCTGTCGCCATTGATTCAGTGGGCCAGGAAGGCGCAATCAAAACAGCAGTTGTGCCTGTGTAATGCTTCGTTATCGGTATCAGAAAGGAGGTGGCCGTCAGCCAGGTTATAACAAAAGACAATAAAAAGCAGATTGGATTGGACGTGACGTTTTTTTTTCGGATTGACCGACCTGTAAAAACATTCACTGCTAAGGAGGAATTCGATGGACAACGTAAACAAGCTACTGGAAGCCTTGCGGAGATCGCGCATATCTCGCCGCGAGTTTTTCGTGCGGGCAGCGGCCCTGGGGCTATCGGCCACGGCCATCAGCCGTTGGCTGGCCTACGCCGAGACGCCCGCTCCAGGCGGGGAAGCGGTGGCTGATTGGACGCTGCCCCCCGCGGCGACGCCGAACCCATCCGTGCCCAAGGTCAACGTGGGCGTGCTCTACCCGCAGACGGGCGACTACGCCCGGTTCGGCATTGCCTGCACCAATGCGTCAAAACTGGCAGCCAAACACATCAACGCGGCCGGTGGCGTTTTGTCTCTTGGTGGGGCAGAACTGAACCTGGTCATTGAGGATTCGACCAGCGATGCGACGCAGGCCCGTTCGCAGGCCGAGCGCCTCATCACCACGAACAAGCTGGCTGCCGGCACCGGCTGCTACAGCAGCTCCATTACCCTGGTGGTCACGGAAGTCAGCGAGCGCAACAAGCTACCGTGGGTCACTGGCTCAATCTCCAACAAGCTGACCGAGCGCGGATTTAAGTATTTCTTCCAGGTTTCGCCGAAGGCAAGCATGTTTGGTCAAATGCAGGTCGAAACGGCCAAACTGCTGGGCGACACTATTGGCCCCAAACTAAACAAGGTCGCCATCGTGTATGAAGATACAAGTTATGGCACTTCCACTTCTGAAGGCCTCAAGAAGACGGCGGAGGAACTGGGCTTCAACATTGTCCTCTACGAAGCCTACTCGGCCGGATTCACCGATGCCTCGCCGTTGGTCAACAAGATCAAAGCCTCTGGGGCGGAGATTCTCTTCCCGGTATCCTACCTGACCGACGCCATCCTGATTGTCAAGACCATGCGTGATATGAACGTCACGGCGGCCATCATCGGCGGCGGCGCAGGCTATCTGATGCCCGAGTTTTGGGAAGGTTTGGGCGAGGATGCAGAGTATATTTTCAGCGTCGGTTCGTGGGCGATGGACATCTCCTGCCCTTCAGTGCCATGGTTTGCTGGTGAATACGAGAAGGAATACGGCGAGTTCTTGATGGAACACGCTGGCGAAGCCTACGTCATGATGTGGGCCATCAAAGAAGCTATCGAGAAAGCTGGCAGCGCCGACCCGGAGAAAGTGCGTGAGGCGCTGGCGACCTTCGATGCCACTGCCGGGCCAGCCAGCGCAATGCCCGGCTGCCGCGTCCAGTTTGATGAGGTGGGCTGGAACAAACACGTACATCCGGTCATGATCCAGTGGCGCGCCGGCCGACCCGCCTGCGTGTGGCCGCCGGAGGATGCACGCATCGAACCCGTATGGCCGATCCCGACCTGGGAAGAGCGCAAGAAAGCCAAAGCGTAAGGGCCAACCGGAACTGATCTGGTGGAAGGGCCAGCTAAGAGCCGGCCCTTCCACTGCCAACATTGTCAAATAGCTTTGGACCAAGGAGGGCATCTCTGATGCAATGGGATATTCTGGCCCAAGCCATCGTCAACGGCGTGCTCATCGGTGGGGTCTACAGCCTGGCGAGCGTCGGCCTGAATTTGATTTTTGGTGTCGTAAAGATTGTCAATTTTGCTCATGGCGAGTTTCTGATGCTGGGCATGTATATTGCCTATTGGTCATGGGCCCTGCTGGGCATAGACCCTCTCATCTCGCTGGCCATCACCATGCCGCTCATGTTTCTCTTCGGGCTGGTGGTGCAGCGTTTCCTTTTCCAACCCATCCTGAAGGCGCCGGAGTTGGCTCAGATTTTCATGACCGTCGGCCTGCAAATCCTGTTACAGAACCTGGCTCTGGCGGTATTCTCGGCCAACTACCGCTCGGTGCAGACCATGTACGGCGCATGGACCTACAGCATCGGCCCGGTGGTGATCAGCGCGCCCCGACTGTATGCCTTCATTATCAGTCTGATTCTGAGTATCGGGCTGAGCTTCTTGTTGCTGGGCACCGATGTTGGCAAAGCCATGCGTGCGGCAGCGCAGGACAGAGAAGTGGCCGAGCTGATGGGAATCAACCAAAACTACATTTTCCTTGTGGCGGTTGGACTGGCGTCAGCCTTAGCCGGAGCGGCTGGGACAGTAGTGATGCCGTTCTTCTACGCTTACCCGACCGCCGGGCTGGCTTTCGGACTGAAGTCGTTTGTGGTCGCCATTGCTGGAGGTCTGGGCAGCATCCGTGGCGCGCTGTTGATGGGCCTAATTCTCGGCGCCGCTGAGTCTTTGGGCGTACAGTACGTCGGCGCAGACGCCGGTATGTTGGTAGCCTTCATCATACTCTTGGTCGTGCTTGTGCTGCGCCCGCAAGGTCTGTTCGCAGGAGGGAGGCTGTAAACATGGGTCAAGAAGCGATGACGAAACCTTCCCCCCGTTCGTCGGTCAAACGCGGTTGGCAGTGGGCCATTCTGGCTACGCCGGGGGGGTATGTGCCCTTGTTGGCGGTGATAGTCCTCCTGGTCCTGCCTGTGTTCGTAGTCGAGTCATACCACCGGCATGTGCTCATTTTGATCCTGCTATATGCAGCCGCGGGCGAGTCGTGGAACCTCATCGGTGGATATGGCGGGCAGTTTTCACTGGGACATGCAGCGTTCTTTGGTATCGGCGCATACACTTCGACGCTGCTGCTGCGGTCGTTTGGTTTGTCGCCCTGGCTTGGCATGTGCCTGGGCGCTGTGTTTGCTGTGGTAATGAGCTTCATCGTGGGACTGACCTGTTTCCGCCTGCGCAGCCATTATTTCACCATTGCAACCATCGGCTTCGGCGAAGTGCTGCGACTATCTTCGCTGTATTTTCGCAAAATAACCGGCGGCGCAGAGGGTCTGACCATCCCCTATCTCGGCACCAAACCGCTGATGTATCAATTCGACAGCAAGGTGCCGTACTACTATATCATTCTGGCCTTCATGCTGCTCACCATCTATCTGACCTATCGCATTCGGCATTCGCGCCTGGGTTACTACCTGCGGGCGATCAGCCAGAACCAGGAGGCAGCTCAGGCGGTGGGTGTGAACGTTGTCCAGGCAAAGCAGATGGCCCTGTCCATCAGCGCAGCTCTGACGGCTCTGTTGGGCACGTTCTATGCACAATACCTGTACTTCATCGAGCCGGCCAGCGTGTTTTCGCTTGACACCTCAATTTTGATGCCGTTGGTGTCCATCATCGGTGGTGTGGCGACAGTGCTGGGCCCGATTGTAGGAGCATTTCTCATCATCCCCGTCCGCGAAATTGCCTTGAACCTGTTGGGCAGTTCCTTTGCCGGTGCGCATTTCATCCTGTATGGCGCTGCGTTGATCATCATCATCCTGGTCAGGCCAGCAGGGCTTATCGGCATTCTGGCCGAGTGGTACAAGGCCATTGCCGCGAGGCTACCTGGCGCGAAAACGACACCAGGCGCGCCGGCCAACACATCGGGCCAGAACCGGACGGTGAGGAAGGAGGGCTAGGGACTATGGCGAACATCCTGGAAGTGAGACATCTCGGCAAGCACTTCGGCGGCCTGCAGGCCGTGCACGACCTGACGTTCAATGTGCGGGAGCGCGAGATTTTGGGCCTCATTGGGCCGAACGGCGCCGGTAAAACGACCACGTTCAATCTTATCGCCGGCTTCTATCCGCCTGACAGCGGCGAGGTACGCTTCAAAGGGCACGACATTACGTTTGCGCGCGCCGACCAAATCTGCAAGATGGGCATCTGTCGCACTTTTCAAGTTGCGCGGCCGTTCAGTAACCTCACCGCCCTGGAGAACGCCATGATCGGTGCGTTCTGTCACACGGCCAATGTGCACGAGGCGGAGGAAATCGCCATGCGCTGGCTGGAATTTACCGACCTGGCCGGCCGGAAAGATGTGCTGGCTCGCAACCTGACCACCATTGACCAGCGTCGCCTGGAGCTGGCTCGTGCGCTATCCACACACCCCAGCCTGCTGCTCATGGACGAGACCATGGCCGGCCTGACCCCGGCCGAAATTGACGTCGCCATCGGCCTCATTGCCAAAGTGCGTGACAGCGGAGTGACCGTAATCGTGGTCGAGCACGTCATGCGCGCCATCATGTCTGTCTCAGAACGCATCATCGTGCTGGATGGCGGCGAGAAAATCGCCGAGGGCACGCCGCGAGAGATTGCCCAGAACGAAACTGTCATCCGCGCATATTTGGGAGAGGGATACCGCCATGCTCGAACTGCGTAAGGTCTGCGCCGGCTACGGCGAAATACAGGTACTACATGACATCAGCTTCACTGTGAATGAAGGAGAGTTCGTGTCAATCATCGGTGCCAATGGCGCAGGCAAGAGCACCACGTTAAAGGTCATCACCAGCATGATCCCCCATTCATCTGGCGAACTGTTGTGGGACGGGCAGCCTATCGGCGCGCTGCCGCCCTATAAGATCGCGGCGTTGGGCATCGCCCACGTGCCCGAAGGTCGGCGGGTCTTCCCACAGCTTACAGTCGAAGAGAACCTGGAGATGGGATCGTATCTGGCGGAGGCCAAGAAACACCGCCGCGAATCTTTGGAGCGGGTCTACGATATCTTTCCCCGGCTCAAAGAGCGGCGCAATCAATTGGGCGGCACACTGAGCGGCGGCGAACAGCAGATGCTGGCTATTGGCCGAGGGCTGATGCTGCGTCCCCGGTTGCTGTTGCTGGACGAGCCCTCGCTGGGTTTGGCGCCGGTGTTGGTGGAGCTGCTCTTTCAGAAACTACGTGAAATTCACGC
>DAOTYC010000177.1:0-18851 GCA_034435095.1 Anaerolineae bacterium
CTACTAAGAAACTACCCGGTCATTGCGAGCGAAGCGAAGCAAGCTCCGGGTTGGCGGCCGTAGCATAGGGCCTCGTGCCCGTTACGCCCACAAGGGGCTATGCTACGCGGTCTTCTCGCGCAATGACACCCCGCAGCGTTTCTCCCCCCGTAAGCGGCGCGCCTGCATGCGCCGTGGGGGAGCTCAGAATGACGGAACAGGGTAGTTTCTTAGTAGCGCAGCGAAGAATCTCAGCCCTCTCACTGCACTGCGATAAGCTCCGCGCCCTGGGCCGGCTGGGAAATATAGATGGCCGGTGTGAGGTGCGCCCTCTGCCGATAGCAGGCGTCTACGTGGGCGACAAACCTCTCGGCCAAGTCGGCGCGGATCAGCGCCACGGCGCATCCGCCGAAGCCGCCGCCGGTCATCCGCGCGCCATAGCACGCCGGCTCTTCGCGGGCGCATTCCACCATGATGTTCAGGGCGTCGTTGGTGATCTCGAAATCGTCGCGCATGCTGACGTGGCTGGCGTCCATCAGGCGGCCCATCTCGGCCGCATCGCCGCGCCGCATGGCTTCCGCCGCCCGCAGGGTGCGCTCGTTTTCGGTGATGACATGGCGGGCGCGGCGGCGGGTCACCTCATCGAGGCCGTCGCCTGCGGCCTCGAACATCTCCAGCGTGACATCGCGCAGGGCCGACGCGCCGAAGAAACGGGCCGCCGCCTCACACTGCGCGCGCCGCTCGTTGTAGGCCGAATCCACCAGGCCACGCCGCGTGGCCGTGTCCAAAATGGCGATGGCGGTGCCCGCCGGTAAGGGCACAGACTGCGTGGCGAGTGAGCGGCAGTCAATCAGCAGGGCGTGGCCGGCCTCGCCCGCGGCAGAAATCATCTGATCCATGATGCCACACTTCATGCCCACCCACTCGTTCTCGGCCTTCTGGCCCAGCCTGGCCATGGCCTTCGGCTCCCAGGCCCAGCCCGACACGGCAGCAAAAGCCCGCGCCGTCACGACCTCCAGCGCGGCGGATGAGGACAGGCCAGCGCCAATCGGCACGTCGCCGCCGAGCACACCCTCCCAGCCCCGCAGCGGATAGCCGGCGTCCTGCAGCGCCCAGGCGACGCCCTTCAGGTATTCGAGCCATCCTTCGGCTTCGTGGCGGAAATCCCCCAGCATAAAGGCGCGGGTCTCGTCGAAATCGAGCGAGCGCACCTTCACCTGTCCATCGCTGCGTGGCCGCAGGGCAATCCACACGGCCCGCTCAATCGCCATGGGCAAGACGAAGCCATCGTTGTAGTCGGTGTGCTCGCCGATGAGGTTGACCCGCCCCGGCGCGCGGACCAGCCAGGACGGCAAAGAGCCGAACTGCGCCTCAAAGGCGCGAACCATAGTTCCGTTGTCTACTGTCATCGTTCTTGTACTCCCCTCAAGACCTGTAGTGCCGGTCGGAGAGCGAGCGCAGCCGTCCGGCGGCCTGCTCGGCTGTCAGGTCACGCTGCGCTTCGGCCAGCATCTCGTAACCGACCATGAATTTCTTCACCGTCGCCGACCGCAGCAGCGGCGGATAGAAATGGGCGTGAAGCTGCCAGTGCACGCAGGAGTCCCCGCGGCCCGTCTCACAGCCCTCTGGGCCGGTCGGCGCGCCGTGCCACCCCATCGAATAGGGAAAAGAGACCTCGAACAGGTTGTCATAGCGTGTGAGCAGCCGCTTCAGGATCTCGGCCAGCGACTGGCGTTCCGCCTGGCTCAGGTCAGGCAGGCGCAGCACATGACGGCGCGGCAGGAGCAGCGTCTCGAACGGCCATAAGGCCCAGAACGGCACCACGGCCAGCCAGTGTTCGTTCTCCACCACCAGGCGGCTCTGGTCGGCCGCTTCGGCCTCGGCGTAGTCGAGCAACAACACCGTGTTGTGAATCTCAAAGTAGTCGCGCTGCTGGCGGTCTTCCTTCATCGGCTCGTTGGGCAACGCGCTGCCGGCCCACACCTGGCCGTGAGGGTGGGGATTGGAGCAACCCATGATCTCGCCCTTGTTCTCGAAGACCTGCACCCAGCGATACAGCCGGCCCAGCTCCGACACCTGATCGGCCCACACGTCCACCACGCGGCGGATGTCGGCGACGGCCATCTCCGGCAGGGTCAGGTCGTGGCGCGGCGAGAAACAGATGACACGGCACGTGCCCTGCACACTGTGATAGCGGAACAGGTCATGGGCCTCGACCGCTGGCGGCGTATCCGGCAGCAGGGCGGCGAAATCGTTGGTGAACACGAATGTGCTGTCGTACTGCGGGTTGCGGACGCCGCCGGCCCGTTCATTGCCCGGACACAGGTAGCAGGTCGGGTCGTAGGGCGGGCGTTCCTCGCGCGGCGGTTTTTCCACCTGGCCCTGCCATGGCCGCTGCACGCGGTGGGGCGAAACGAGTATCCACTCACCGGTCAGCGGATTGAACCGGCGATGCGGGTGCTCATCAAGCCCGAACAGTCTGTCCATCTTCAACTTCCCCCTTCCCTCTGACCGAGTCCCTGTAGGTCGGGTTTCCATACCCGACCGATGGCTGCCCGGTCATGGCGAGCGCAGCGAAGCAATCTCCGGGTTGGCAGACGTAGCATAGGGCCTTGTGCCCGTTACGCCCACAAGGGGCTACGCTACACATCCGTGACAGCACGGCCACACCCCTGTCATTCTGAGCTCCCCCACGGCGCGTCGGCGCACCGCTCATTGGGGAAGACACGCCGCCCGATTCCGTCATGCTGAGCCGAAGGCGAAGCATCTCGCGTTACACGGGAAGTTGAGATTCTTCGTCGCTTCGCTCCTCAGAATGACGGGTGCCATTGTCGTCATGCTGAGCGAGGGGAGCTCAGTAATGAATGGATTGCCCCTCGTCGCACGGCAATCTCAATTCATTTACGCAATCCGCAAGGGAGAAACCCTCTCACCAAATCGTCTCGAGCTCAGCGGCCCGGATTTCCCGGTCGCGCGTGACCAGGGGTAGTCCGCTCTGCTCGACAGATGAACCGAGTTGGTCAGATACCAGAGAGCCGTATGAGTGTCAACTACGAGCGCACCCATCACGATACGTCCTTGGGGAAGTTACCCCACATTTCACGGCGGGCTGCCTCGATGTCGTCTGCGGTTATCTCCAGGTTCAGGTCAGCCCACAATCCCCTCAGACTTGCACGTGGGCGAACACGTCTATCCTGGCCCCTCAGGAATTCCAGAAAGTCTAGCGCCTCTTGTTGTTTGTCCGGCGGCAGTTCGCGAAATTTGGACAGAAACAGCCTCTCAACACGCGATGTAGTCTGCACTGGACTCTCCATCGTCAGAAATAACTATTTGTCACCCCACAAACGCTATTTTAGCATGGTTCGCTGTCTGGCGCCAAATTGGGGCAATGGCACGCAATCCGTTCCCCGAAGGTGAGAACAGCGCATGCGCGCGATGCGACGGATCAAGCTATCCGTGCTATCCTGCTCATCCGTTGTTCTTCGGCGTTCCTCAACCGAGGCTAACGGCCCGGCCGCTTGAACCCCAGGACCTGGCGCACGGCGTCGCACACCTGCTCGAGCTGCGATTCGGTCAGGGCCAGGCCGGAGGGCAGGTAGAGCCCCTGACGGGCGATGCGCTCAGTGACCGGATACCGCTCCCCAACGAACAGCCCCATGTTCCAGAACACCGGCTGCTGGTGCATCCCTAAGAAAAACGGGCGGGTCTGCACGCCCAGCTTCAGCAGGCGCGCCGCGAACTCGGCCGCGTCCATGCCGCTCGATTCGTCCAGCACCAGGCCGTACATCCAGTACACCTGCCGCGCCCAGGGCTCTTCGACCGGCAACTGGAGGAGCGGAATGTCGCTCAGCCGCTCGGTGTAGGCCTGCCCCATCCAACGCTTGCGCGCGATGATCTGGTCCATGCGCTGCAATTGGGCCAGGCCAATGGCCGCCTGGAGGTTGGTCAGGCGGTACTGGCCGCCCAGTTCGGTGTGATAGAACCGCCGTTCAGGGCGGAAGCACAGGTTGCGCAGGGCGCGGGCCTGTTCGGCGTAGGCCACGTCGTTGGTCAACACCATGCCGCCCTCGCCCGTAGTGATGAGCTTGTTGGCATAGAAGCTGAACGTGCTGAGGTCGGCTATGCCGCCGCACCGCCGCCACACCGCCTGGTCGGTGTCGCGCCCGCACAGGTATTCCGCGCCGTGCACTTCGGCGGCATCCTCGATGACCACCAGGCCATGCCGACGGGCCAGCTCCATCACCGGGTCCATGTCCACCGGGTGGCCGTAGATGTGCACGGGCATAATCGCCCGCGTGCGCGGGGTGATCTTGTCCTCGATCTGCGAGACATCCATGCACCACGTGCGCGGGTCGCAGTCAACCAGCACGGGCACGCCGCCCTGGTCCACGACGGCCATCGCACACGAGATGATGGTGAACGACGGCATGATGACCTCGTCGCCGGGTTGCAGGCCCATGCTGCGTACAGCGACCTGCAGGGCGGTGGTGCCGTTGCTCACGGCGATGCCGTATTTCATGCCGCAATAGGCGGCCCAGCTCTCCTCGAACTCTTCCAGAAACCGCCCGGCAGAAGAAATCCAGCCGGTGTCCAGGCACTCGTTAACGTATTGTTTCTCCAACTCGCCGATCACGGGCTCATTCACCGGGATCATAATCGAAGCGCTCCTTTTCCTTCAGGCCGGTGTAGGGCCCCTGCTTGACTTCCACCAGGACGGTATCTTCCAACATGCGAAAGCCGTGCCCGCCCTGGATCAACACCACAATATCGCCGACGGACATCACCTTCCGCTTGACCAGCCGCCGGTCGCCGTCGAAGATGAACGCTTCCATTTTGCCGGAGCGCACCATCAACACCTCGCCGGTGCCGACCAGATGGCGTTCGATGGGCAGGTGAATATGCGGCTGAATGTAGCCACCTTCCGGATACTTGATGAACCCCAACTGCATGTTCACTTCCGACGTGGTCATAAACTCCGTATCGGGCGGTTCGTGCTCGTGCGACACCCAGATAGCCAGCAGCCGGCCATCCTGGTCGCTGACATATTCGACAGACGCTGTGTTCACCGCTGACCTCCCGTCAGAAGGCAATGTCTTCGCCGCCGTCAACGCGGATCACGTTGCCGGTCATCCACGCCAACGCTGGCTGAGAGAAGGCGACGATGGCGTTCGCCACATCTTCGGGCGTCGTCAGCCGCTTGTATGGGTTGCGCCGCAACGTCATCTCGATGGCCTCTTCCGCGCCCGGAATGGCCCGCAGGGCCGGAGTGTCGGTCACGCCGGCCTGGATGGCATTGATCTTGATGTTGCGCGGCGCCAGCTCGACGGCCAGTTGGCGGGTGTAGACCTCCAGCAGGGCCTTGGCCCCGGCTACCGCGCCGTAGAAGGGCATCACCCGATGGCTGCCCTCGCTGGTCATGGAGAAAATGCGGGCGTCATCGGCGAACAGGCCGTTCCAGGCCAGGTCCTGCACCCAATAGACCAGGCTGTTCGCCATGACATCGAGCGTCATCTCGATCTGCTTGCGCGTCAGACTGTCCTCCGGGTTGGCGCCGACCAGCAAGCGCAGCGAGCCAAAAGCCAGCGAATGAAGCAAGACCTTGATCCGGATGTCCTCTTGTTTCAAGCGCGCCACCAGTTCGGCCCGCTTCTCATCGTCGGCCGCGTTCATGTTGACGAAGATGGCCCGCCGGCCGGCCGCTTCGATGTCGGCCTGCACGGCCTGCGCCCGCGGCAGGGTCTTTTTGAAATCGAGATGGGCGCCGACGATGTTCATCCCGGCGCGGGCCAACGCCCGACAGGTCGCCGCGCCGAAACCGCTCGACGCGCCCAAAATCAACGCCCAACCCGACAGCACATTCTGCTCTGACATCAGTGCACCTCCACATTAATAATGATGGCGATCTAAACCGCTCACAGTTCAATACCCCTGAATATTAACACAACTCGCGCAAATAAACCAATCCCATTCCTGGCCTGTCCTTGACAAATGCCGACATTCGTTGCAGAATGAGGCCACCAGCCGAAGCGTGCGGATTCACGCTTGGCCGCCGGACCATATAGCCGCTGTCCATCAACTATTTTGACCAACTACAGGAGAAATGGCACATGGAGACGAAGGAACTGAAATTTTTGGACATGGATTGCCTGGAACTGAGCAACAGCCACCTGACTTTGCGGGTTACAAAGTCCGCCGGGCCGCGACTGATCTACCTGGCCCTGCCGGGCGGGAAGAACATCCTGGCCGAGGTGCCGGATTTCATCATCCCGCCGCCCATCGGCGGGCCGTTCCGCATCCTGGGCGGACATCGCGTGTGGCACGGGCCGGAGAAAGAGCAGCGCACCTACTTGCCGGACGACAGGCCGGTGGCCGAAGTCACCCTGACCACCGATGGCGTGCGCCTGACCGCCGAGACCGACGCCGCCGGCATACAGAAGACGCTGGAAGTCACCCTGGCGCCCGACCGGGCCCAGGTGACGGTCATTGACACGCTGCAAAACAATGGCTTCTGGCCGGTGACGACCTATCCGTGGGGCCTCACTCAAGTACGGCCGGGCGGTTTTGCCATCCTGCCCCAGAACACTCAGCCACTGGACACGTACAGCCTGATCTCCAACCGCGCGATTGTGCTGTGGCCCTACGCGCGGGTGAACGACCCCCGCTTGCAGCTCGGCGACCGCTACTGCTTCGTGCGGGCCGACCCGGCGCGCAGCGAATCGTTCAAAGTGGGCTTCCCCAACCGGCGCGGCTGGCTCGGCTATCACATTGATCGCACGCTCTTCGTCAAGCGCACGCCCTATCAGCAGGGGGCCACTTACGCCGACATGGGCAGCTCGAGCGAGGTCTACACCAATGACCGATTCATGGAGCTGGAGTTTCTCGGCCCACTGGCCGAACTCGAGCCGGGCCAAACCGTCAGCCTGACCGAAACGTGGATGCTCTTCGGCGATATTGATCTGTCCCCCGACGAAGACCAGGTGGATGAGCTGGTGCGGCGATTGGGGTTGGAGCATTGAGCCGCGAATGTATCCCCCCCAGCGCGCAGCGCAACCGCGCCCTGCGCCTGGGGCTTTTGGCGCTCTTGCTGCTGCTGGCCGTCGGCGCATTTGTCTGGCAGCGGGCGTCTGGCGGACCACCGCCCTTTCGCCCCGCGGAGTTAGACCGCGCCCCTCAAACGGTCTGGCAGGTGTCCGGCCGGGACGATATTGGGGCGATGAACGACGCCATTCTGCGCACGCTGGGCCGCTGCGAGACCGAATTCGCAGGCGCGTATGGCGACCTGGTGCGCGGCTTTGTGCCCGGCGCGGATTACCCGATGATCTTCATCCGCGATACGTCCACTTTGCTCCGCACAGCCAGCTATTACTACCCGGCCGACCGGCTGGGCAGCGCGGTGGAGGAGTTCTTGCGCCGCCAATACGACGCCGACACCCGCTCGGACGAGGATGGCTTGGCCGCCGGCGCGGGCGCCATCAGCGCGGTGATCGCCCCCGATGGGCACATTGACAAAGCGACCGCCGTCTCCGACGAAGAGACCCATCTGCTGCACGCCGCCTATGTGTACTACCAGATTGTTGGCGGCCAGGATTGGCTGCGGCACGAGATCCGCGGCCGGCCAGCCATCGAGCGGCTGAACGACGCGCTGGAATGGCTGTATGCGCATCGTCTGGACGGCGAGACGGGCCTCATCAGGCGGGCACACACCACCGACTGGGGCGATGTCAAAATCGAGCCGGCCGACAACCCCACCGACATTGACCCCGCGCACGATCACTGGACGGCCTCCATCTACGACCAGGCGTTGACCTATCGCGCGCTGCACGAGCTGGCCGAGATGAACCGCGCCGTCGGCGACACAGCGCGGGCCGAAGCCCTGCTCGAACGGGCAGACCGCCTGCGTGAACGGGTGCAGGCCCTGCTGTGGCAGCCTGACAAAGGCTTCTTCCTGACCCACCTGCACCTGACGCCGCTGGAGCACCCCTTCGACGAAAGCGCCATGGTCAGCATCGCCAACGCTGTCGCCGTGCGCTGTGGCCTGGCCGATGAACAACAGGCCGCGTCCATCTTCAAACGGCTGGAGGAGGCGCGCAAAGCGGCCAAAGCCTCCAAGCCCGGCGTTGTGCTCTACCCGCCCTATCCGCAGGGCACGTTCGCCGCGGAACGGATGCGGCCCGGCCACTATCAGAACGGCGCGCTGTGGGACTGGTGGGCCGGCTGGCAGGTGTTGGCCGAGTTTGAATGGGGACAGGCGGCCATGGCGCGTGAGCACCTGGCCCAGATCGCCCGCGACTGGGCGGCCCATTCGGGCCAGATATTCGAGTGGCAGACCATTGGCGACAACGTGGGCTATGGCCCGGACGACTACGCCGGCGCGGCCGGCACGGTCGGCGAAGCGGTCATCGGCGGGCTGTTCGGCGTCCGCCTCGACCGGCAGGGCATCGAGCTGCGTCCGCGGCTGGGCGACTGGCCCGGCTTCATCCGCGTCTACCAGCCGTCGGCCGCGCGCTATGCCGCCTATCGCTACACGCCAACCAACGACGCCCTGTATCTGGACTACGGGACAGCCGGCCCTGGCCCGCTGAGCCTGGCCGTGCTGCTGCCGTCGCGCCGCCCGGCGCACGAGGTCCGCCTGGACGACAACCCGGTCGAGTTTGCGATGGAGCGCATCGGCGAGGACAGTTATGCGCTGGTGACGGATGCGCCGGCGGGCAAGCACCGGGTGACCCTGCGACTGCGGTAGCAGCACACAGAGACCGGGGCTGAATTGAATGAGTGCCAATGAGGTGCGAAGAGATGCTTGAGCCAGATGCACGAGACAATGTTTATCTCAACCTTGTGATAAAGAGAGTTTTGATATGTAAGACTTACAGGCCCAAGTTTGGACAACCTTCAAAGTCAGGTCTTTCTTTGCAAGAGTTTCAAGAACTCTACGCTGCAGATGCATTTTATTCGTGGTTTGGCCTGAACGATGTGAGAATCTATTCAGCCCATCGAGCTGCGGGAGGCATAACGTCCTTATATCGTCAGCTTGGAATCGCTTGCGAAGAACTTTTCCGGCAAATTTTGATCGATCAGCTTGGACTTAGCCCGCATCAGGTTAAATGGTCTTACGAAATTTCCAAACGAGAAGGTGGTATGCGCAGGTTAGCTCTTGATGCTCGAATTGTTCTGTCTGATATTGTATCTCTGGGCAAGCAGGAAACTGTCTCATATTGGCTCGGTCAGGCCATGAGCCATCTCGGTATCGCGCCTGCAATAAAGCAGGCTATTCAAGGGACGGTCTTTGAAGTTCGTCAGGGATACAAAAGCAAAGATTCCAAGCAACAGAACGCGGATATAGCCAACGCATCTACGGCGTATTCACAGGGGTATCTTCCAGTCGTTCTGCTCCTGTCAACCCAGATGGATAACGATGTCATGGAGAGGTACGAGAGGGAAAGATGGTTGATTTTGCAAGGTTTCACTTTTGGAGATTCTATCTCATCGACCTATACTTTTCTCAAAGAAGTCATCGGGTATGACTTGGCAGCTTTCTTCCAAAGAAACAGCAGTACCCTGAGAGCTGTCGTAGGCGATGTATTAGAGGCATTGTTGAGAAGCAATGGTTGGTAGAAGACCAGACCTGACATTTCAATATAACCTCGGACGAGGCCGTCATGGGTGGCTCAGGTTGACGCCCGCCTATTCTGTCAAATTAGTGGAGAAAATACTGGACGAGCATTGCCCTGCTTATGTCCTGGACCCTTTTTCGGGAAGAAGGAGCTCTTTGAATATGTGGTGTCCGCCCAAAAGCCCAGGAACCCAGAGCACATTGCAAACCGCTCAATTGCAGACTGCGTTGGGGAAAAACGGATGTCAAAACAGCCATCCCCCCTCCCCCTCCATCCGCGCGCGGATGGAGGCGACGCTTAGAGGCCACAGGCCCGACCGACCGCCGTTCATTGACCGGCTGGAGCTGTGGTACAAGACGCATATTCGGGCCGGGACGCTGCCGGAGGAATTTCATGGCCTGTCCCTGACCGACATCCACCGCCGGGTCGGCCTGGGCCAACAGAAGTTCGTCGCCGCCCACGGCCAACGACTGCGCGGCGTGGAGATGACCGTGCGCTTCGGGGATGAAGTGCTCATGCGCGAGAGCGACCCGCTGGTCGAGTTCTTTCCACGCATGTCGGACCTGGCCGTCCAGGACCGTCCCGGCGTCACCACCATTGCGATGAGCACGCCGGTGGGCCGCCTGCGGATGCAGTATGAAATGCTCCCCCAGATGGTAGCGGCGGGCACCGAGGCGTATATCCGCGAGTACCCGATCAAAGATGAGAGCGATTATCGCACGGCGGAATACATCCTGGAGCGCATCGAGTTCGTCTCCTACCGGGAACGCATCCTGCAGGCGGAACAAGAGCTGGGCGACATCGGCTTCGTCGTGCCGACCGTGTGTCGCATTCCGTTCCAGCAGATGCTGTTGGAATTCGTCGGCGAGATCAACCTGTTCTACGCCCTGCACGACCACCCTCAGCAGGTCGAGCGGCTGATGGAAGTGTTGGACGGCAACATGTGCCGCGACCTGGAGAACCTGGCCGATGTGCCCAACCCTTATGTGGAGTTCACCGACAACCTGCACGGCCTGATGACCAATCCCAGGCTCTTCACCCGCTACTGCCTGCCGCAGTATCAGCGCTACGCCGACATCATCCACGGCCAGGGCAAGGTGATGGGCAGCCATACCGACGGCGACATGAAGCCGCTGCTCCACCTGCTGCCCGAGTGCGGCCTGGACGTGGCCGAGTCGTTCTCGCCGGCGCCGCTGACCGCCCTGACGTTCGATGAGGCGTGGGCCGCCTGGCAACATCGCCCCATGATCTGGGGTGGCATCCCCTCGCCCATCCTGGAAGAACGCACCCCTGAGGGCGAATTCCGTGAGTTCGTCGCCCACATCCTGGAGACCATCGGCGGGCGGCCCATCATTCTCGGCATTGGCGACCAGGTGATGGGCAACAGCCTGATCGAACGGGTGCGCTACATCGCCGCACAGGTGGAGGCGATGCCGTCCGCCCCGACGGGGTAAAGTTCGCCTTCAGCAGAGGCGCGCGATAGATGATAATGTTGCTGTCTATCAGCATCAAACCCCTCTGCCGGGCAATGGCCGGTCCTGTCGTTGGTCAATTTGCCACTGCACAGGGTCAGCAATGGTGATACGGCTCGGCAATGCGGCCAATTGTTCAAGAATGCTTGCCATTTTCCGGCCTGATTCTTTAGAATCTGCCTTTGCTCGGAGAGCGGCCAGGGCTGGTTCTATCGCGCGATAGACTTCGTAGCTAAGCACGGCAACAGTGGCTTTCCCATGGTGCTCAATAACTACATCTATGCCAGCCTGGCTGACAAGATCGAGTATCATTCGCCACTCGTTTCGGGCCTCTTCACTGTTCATTGTACGAACTGGCATCGGGCAACCCCTCCTTTTGATCCGCCGCTGGTCAGGTATGGAAACCCAACCTACGAGAACTGGCATCAACGGTAAATATATCGCTCACCGCCGGACTTCGTCTATCACTTCTTGTGTGTGCACATCGGTAGGCCAGGCCCGACTGATCTGGTCTGCCAGGCGAGCATATAGGTCCCAGCGCGCAGCAATGTTTCGCTTGCCAGCCTCAACGGCAGCTTCCTCAATTGCAGTCTTATCTACAGGTAAAAGCATGGCTATTGGCTGACCCTGGTGCGTGATGACATACTCTACCCGTTCATCGCGGACTTTTCGGAGCACTTCAGATGTGCGCTCTCGCAATTCACGAACGCCTATCAGTGGCATAAATGCCTCCTCTAGTAGTGTCAAAAGTATCTCAATTGTAGTATCAAGTATACACGATGCCTGTGGAGATGTCAATCTTACCCGGCCAGCAGCCACACCGCCAGGCGCGGGGTGATGTTGGCCTCCAGGAATGCAGCAATGAGCAGCAGGGGAACGACCACGAAGAGGAACACTTTGAGGTAATCGGCCACCGCCATGACCAGGCCCTTGCCCACATCCAGCCCGGCGGGCGGCGACATAATGGCCGCGCCAATGCGCAGGCCGAAGGCCGCTGACAGGATCGCCGCCGGCAGCTCGAACAGAGCGTGTGGCAGGAAAAAGGCGACCGAAAACAGCAGGGGGCTCACGCCAAACGCGCTGGCCTGCCCGACGAACCACCCGACGATCATCATCGGCAGGCTCAACAACACAGCCCCAGAGATGCCAAACGAAAACGGGGCCAACAGAAACCCCAAGAGGAGCGAGCGCACATTATGGGAAAAGATACTGCCTGTGTGCAGGCTGGGCATGAAACTGAAATTGGCTGAATACGTGAAAGCCTCCAGGCTGAGCTGATTCAGATTTGCTGTGCCTGGCGGCAAACGATAGGTGGCGGTGTAGCTCCAGCCGATGAGCAGCCCGGCGCACAGCACAACAACCGTCACAACAAAGGCCCAGCGCGCCTCTCGCAGCAGATAGGGGATGTCGCGGCCATACACGCGCCAGAGCGAAAACGGCTGTTCGCGCCAGGCCGCTCTGACTGGCCCGCGCAGGAAAAACGACCTGAAAACCCGCCAGATGCCGCGCAGGTTGATGTAATCCACCTCGCGGCCCAGCAGCTCCTCGCGGTTGAAGATGTGCACGCCGGTGCGGATCAGGATGATGTCCACCACGACCAGGCCCGCAATCAGCACCCACAGGATGGTCTCGCCGCCCCAAAAAAAGCTGATGGCCTCAAACTGCACCAGCAGCGCCATGGGCAAGATGATGAAGCTGGCCAGCAGGTTGGCCGCGCGCACGCTGGTCGTCTGGCTGGAGACGATGACCGCGCCGCTGACCATGACCAGTGCCTCCACCGCGGTCAACAGCCAGATCTGGAACAGCAGCAGCGGCTCCGGCCGATAGCCCATGCTCAGATGAAGCCCCAGCAGGTAAATGCCAATCCCCAGCGAGCTGGCGACCAGCGGCGGAATAAAGGCAGCCAACATCTTGCCCAGGTAGAGTTCGCCGTCGGAGATGGGCATAGACAGCAACGGCTCCAGGCTGTTGCGTTCTTTCTCGCCCACAAACGTTTCCAGGGCGATGACCAGCGAAAACGAGATGGGGAAGAACCCGACCACCAACATCAGAAAGGGGATGAGACGAACGCCCACGATGGGGGCATCGTACTGCTTGACAAAATTGACGGCCAGGGTGGCCGTGTAGTTCATCAGCCAGGGAAAGAACAGGGTCAAAATCAAGATGGGGGCGACGATGCGCCAGTCTCGCAGGGTATCCCGGATCTCCCGCCGGGTGATGATCAACGCCTTGCCCACGGCTCTACTCCGACACGATTCTCAAATAGACCTCTTCCAGACTGCGCGGCAGCTCGCTGAGGGTCACAATTGACGCGCCGGCCTGGGCCAGACGGCTGACCAGCCGCGGGTTCGCGGCCTGTGCGTCTGGCGAACGGTAGCGCACCCAGTCCGGCCCAACCTGCTCCACCTGCACCAGCTCTTCAAGCACGGGCAACAGCCCGTCCAATGGCTCGGCGAAACGGATCTCCAACACGGGCGCGCCGAGCAACCTGGACTTCAGCTCGGCGGGCGTGCCCAAGGCGATGATCTCCCCCCGCCGGATGATGGCGATGCGGTCGGCCAGCAGTTCGGCCTCGGCCAGGTTGTGAGTGCACATGACCACCGTCCGCCCATCGCGTTTCAGGTCGGCGATGGCGTCGCGAACCAGCTTGGCGCTGTGCGGGTCCATCGCCGAGGTGGGCTCGTCCAGGAACAATACCTGGGGGTCGTGAATCATGGAGCGGATGAGGGCCAGCTTCTGGCGCATGCCTTTGGAATACTCGCCCAACCGCTTCTCGCGGTCGTCCCACAGCTCGAAGCGTTTCAAGAGCAGCTCGCTGCGTTCCCGCCGCTGCGCGCGCGACAGGCCCTGTAGCTCGCCGAAAAAGTCAAGGTACTCCAGGGCCTTCATCCGCAGGTACAGGCCGTGAAATTCGGTCAGCAACCCGACGGCGTGCCTGACGGCCTGTGCCTGGCTGACCACGTCGTAGCCGGCCACGCGCGCCCACCCGCTGGTCGGCCGCAGGATGGCCGCCAACATGCGGACGGTCGTCGTCTTGCCTGCGCCGTTGGGGCCCAGCAGGGCCAGCAGCTCACCTTCGTTGACTCGCAGGCTCACCTGTCGCACGGCGGTGAAATCGCCAAATTGCTTGGAGAGTTCTCGTGTTTCTATCATAGTCCTATTCTACCATCAAATCAGGCAGTACACAATAGGCATAAACTCCTACTTGCTGACCGCGGCGAATATCTGCGTCAGATACCACACAACGCCCTCCTCCGTCTCCACGCTGGCGATGCCGAAGCCGGTGACGTTGTACTCGGCCTCCAGAATGTTGTCGCGGTGGCCCGGACTGTTCATCCAGTTCTCGACCGACCGACGCGGCAGCTCATCGGCGACCTTAGGTCCCAGGAAGTAAGCAATATTCTCGCCGGCCAACGTGTATTGCACCCCGTTGGCCGTCAACAGCCGCTCCAGCGG
This sequence comes from Anaerolineae bacterium, assembly GCA_034435095.1. Classification (GTDB taxonomy): domain Bacteria; phylum Chloroflexota; class Anaerolineae; order DAOTYC01; family DAOTYC01; genus DAOTYC01. The sequence goes on from DAOTYC010000177.1 coordinate 14,519, forward strand.
CAACATCCCCCCCTCGGGGTCCTCATGGCTGAAGTAGGCGCGGGTTGCCATGTCGCGGCTTCGTTCTTGGGCGATGCGGTCCAGCGCCGCGTCTCGTTCCAAACGGGGCAAGTTGGCCTGCCGCCGTTCCTCATTGATGAATTCGATGGCCGCCTGCTCCGCCGCAGCGTAGGCTGAGCCCGACACGACAGGCGAGAGCGGCGGCAGCGAGTGATATTCCTGATAGACCACCGTCACGGGCGGCGGAAGCGTGGGCGTCGGCGAGTGGGGCGGCGTGGCCGTGGGCGGCGGCAGGACACGGGTGAACGTGGGCGTCGGCGGCGGCGTGTAGGTCAGGGTCGGGGTGCGCGTGTGGGTGGGTGTCGCCGTGTCGGTCGGCAGACGGGTAAACGTGGCGACCGGCAGCGGCGTCCGCGAAGGCGTTGACGTCGCAGTCGGCGTCAGCGGCGGCCAGCCCAGCGAGATCTCCAGTTGAGCGAACAGGGGCCGGTCTCGCTCGCCGAACAGCCTCTGCAGGTCCAGGTCACCCGACGCCTCCCAGAACCACACAGCCCAGACGAAGAAACACAACACCGTGAGGGCCAATAGCCCCAGGCAGCCCAGAACCAGTTTTTGCAGTCTCGACAAAACCGCAGCCCCCTACCAGTTGATGTGGCGGATATTGCCCCAGTCGCCCACCAGGCAGAATGCGATGCCCAGCGTAAACCCCTGAATGCGATAGGTCTTTCCGCCATAGGTCAGGTCAAACTCCTGAGTTTCTGGTTTGCCCAGGCCACGTTGGGCGGCGTATTTCGCCAGCGCGGCCTCCGGGTTATAGTTGACGCCCACCTTGTCCCAAGATTTGCGGCGAATGAACTGCTCAAGGGTCTCGGTGGGCTGGGGCTGCGGCGGCTGGCCGCGAGTGGCCGCTTCCTCCCATTCGGCGGTGCATTCAAACGTGTCCCAGCCGTAGGAGGTGCCGCAGGTGAACATCGCCGCACCGACCACGTAATCGTCTTTCTTGAGCTCGTTATCGTACCAGACCGCGCCGTTCACAAACACGTCGCGTGGGATACCGCTGCGCCAGCCCACGTCGGGTTTGCCGGGCAAGACTGCCTGGGTCAGGCCACATTCGGTGATCAGCACCTGGTAGCCGGTCAGCCCTTGCATCAGGCGCCGATAGCGCAGGCAGCGCGCCGGCGACTCCCAGTTCCAGGTGTACCACGAATACTCGTGCAGGCAGATGCACACCTTGTTTTTCGGCAAGGCCATGGATTTCGGGAAATCGGTCAGCTTGGGTTCGCCGGGGTAGCCGAAATTGCCGGTGGGCAGGCAAAACAGGCCGATCCGCACCCTGGCGTTCAGCTCCCAGATGCGATAGGCGAACACGCCCTGAAATGTGTCGAATAGAGCCAGCCGGTCACGGGGGGTCGCATTGCCGACCGCTTCATTGTACACTTCAACGACATCCACCAAGTCGAGCACGTCACGGTACATCTCCGCATAGCTCTGCCCCGCCCGCAGCGGATCGGAGAAATCCTGCGAGCTGACATAGCGCCGCGCTACCAGCAGCGCGCCCGGCGCTGCCTGGCGGATGCTCTGCAACGCCTGGCGGTTCAGGTCCATCGTTTTCACCATCGGCGGCTGCACGCGCCTGATGGCCTCCAGAGTACGTGAATCCAGTACTTGTATATGCGGACACAGTTTCGACGGCATGGCTATCCTCCTCTGACATTGGCCCGTCAGTCCTTTGTCGAGTGCTGACGGTCAATCTCCTGCATCATCTCCCAGACAAACTCGCGAACGCGGCTCAGGGTCTGTTCATCAAGGTTCTCGAAGACATCCTCGCGCTGATGCCAATATGGTACATAAGAAAACAGGCCGTTGTGCTTCATGGTCAACACGGTGATCCCTTTCAGCCGATTCTTGACTACGACGCCGGTTTCCGTGTAGCCGATGCGCAACACCTCTGGGCGGGCCTGGAGTTCGGGGCGCCGTGTGCCCACCCGCCTGACAATCTCCACCAGACCTGGGTCGCTGCGGTAGGTCCGCCCCATGCCTTCGCTGAGGGCATAGCAGATGTCGCCGCAGCCTACAGCCTCCAGGTTGATGAAATAGGCATCGCGCAGGCGGTCCTGGTAGGCTTTCAGGAAATGCGTCATCCCATAGCAGCCCACTTCTTCACAGCCCGACAGCAGGGTCCAGACTTCGGTGTGCTTGAGGGGTTGCTCGATGGCACATTGGGCCAGGCTGACGACAACGCCCACGGCCGACGCATTGTCGTTTGCCCCTTCGGTGGTGGGGCTCAGCTCGGCTTCCATGGCGAAGACCAGGGCCACGCTCTGGATGGCCGTGCCAATCCAGGACCAGTCGTACCAGGACGATGCGGAGGTCACCGCACCCAGCAAGTAAAGCACGGCGTTGACCACCAGGCTGACCACCGCCAGCGCGGCGATGGCTACAAACAAAGGCAGCAGCCATGGCGTGCTGAACAGCAGCGGGGTCTGCCCGGAGTCCAGATGTCCGACGAGAACCAACCTGGCCCGGGTTTCACCGGCCGGCGGGATGATGCCGATCACGTTTTCTGAGCTGGCCGTCGGCATCACCCGCCGGGCGGGGTTGTCCTCGAAATTCAGCTCGCGGTAGATGGACCAGGCGCCCAGCCCGGACAAGAATGAGGCGAGCAACTGGGTCGGCGTGCCGCCCAGAGAGTAAACGACCGCGCCGAGCAGGCCCATGATCAGGCACAGGATGTACGGCCGCCACAGTTTAATCGCGCTACGAAAGCGCTGCGACTCGACCTTGGCCGCCCCCAGCTTGGTCAGAACGCGACGTACATAGACGGCCGCCTTGATCTCGCTCGGCGTGGTCGCCCCACGCGGGCCCAGGTCCTGCGTTAAGTGGGCGATGTACATCAATGGAGAGAAGATATGAGATTGCGTCGCCATGTTGTCTCCCTTATGCCTGCAGGGCGCAGGGGCCTGTTGCACACTTTCCACAGACATCGCAAAGCTCCAGGTCCGCATAATAGCGGTCAACTTCCAGACAACGTTCATAACAGGCTGAGCGGTCCAGTCCAGACTCAGTCAACGCCCCGACGGGGCACCGTTCCACGCAGACGCGACACGAGCGGTCAGCAAAGTAGCGGCACCGCTGGCGGGGCTCGGCTGCCGTTGGCGTCAGGGTCGCCGAGGTGACCAGGCTGCCGAATCGCCCGGCGCAGCCGGCGTCGGTGATGACCATCTGATGCAGGCCGAAACTGCCCAGCCCGGCGACCGCGGCCACGCTCTTGTGCGACCAGCGGCTGATCAGGCGGACCGGGTCAAAGTTGTACGTCGGCAGCTCCCAGCGCGAGGCATGACCACAGTCGGCCAGCAGGTCGCCCAGCAGATGGCAGATCCGGCCGATAAGCCCGTTGGTCTCGATGTAGGCGACTGCCCACTCGCGGGCGGTGTACTGGCTCTGGCGGTTGGCCGTGACCACCGATTCGTCGAAGGGAAGGAAGAAAGAGACCACGCTCTCCGCCTGGGGCAGGAGGTCGTGGGGCGTCAGATGCACAGGGACAATCCGCTCTTTGAGGCGTGCAAATTCAGGGTCGTGGGCCGAAGCAAAAGCCACCAGCGGACGCCGATACCGGGTCATTCCGGGCGGCGACTGTGCAGCGCGCTCGATGAGTGCGCGTATACGATCTTCTATGGCCTCTCCCATTCGGCGACTCCTGCAATAGCGTTCCAGGCCATAGACTATACCTAAACGGCCTTTTAGTCAAGTTTGGTAAAAAACCAAAGCCTGCCAGACGGGCACAATTCTGGCAGGCTTTGGCGATTTCCGGTCAGGCCTGTTCCAGGACGACCCTGGTCCCGCTGCGGACTTTCTTGAAGACTTTGGCGTCGCCCTCTACTTTGCCGAAGACGTTGACCGGGCTGGCCGGGCGGATTTCGTCGCCGTGGCTGGCTGGCGTTCGCCCGAAAAAGATGCAGAACGCATTGCCGGGCGGCCAATAGCCCAGGTCGCCCATATCAACCACCGCCTGGGCGTTCTCCTCGCCCAGGTGGACGGGAATACTGAAGTAAATCTCGTCGCCCCAGGTGTTGCCGCGGGCCTCGATGGGCAGCGCGTCCCAGATTTTCTGGGCGGTTTGGCTGTCGTTCAAGGTCGCGTAGGCCGTTACGTCTCCCGCCGTGATCTTGATTCGCTTTGCCATATAAACTTTCCCTCCTTCGTGAAATTGAATTGTGAAGCGGCGGCAGGTATGGAAACCTGCCCTACCGTCTAAGAACTATCCGGTCATGGCGAGCGCAGCGAAGCCATCGCCGCGCTGCCCGTAGGTCGGGTTTCCATACCCGACCTGCGG
>DAOTYC010000178.1:0-3499 GCA_034435095.1 Anaerolineae bacterium
GGCTTTGGCTACTAAGAAACTACCCTGTCGCGTCATTCTGAGCCAAAGCCCTGAACCAAAGCCCTGAACCAAAGTCCTGAGCGCAGCGAAGGAGCAGTGAAGGGGCAGCGAAGAACCTCAACGCCTGCCAGCACGAGATGCTTCGCCTTCGGCTCAGCATGACGGAATCGGGCGGCGCCCACTAGGAAACGATTCGGCCATGACACCCCGGCGGCGTTTCTTCGCCCACGAGCGGCGCGCCTACGCGCCATGCGGGATCTCAGAACGGCGGTCGGCAATTTCCACCGAAAAGGGTACGATACCTGGAGTTTGCATACCTGAACTGCTGCATTTAGTACCACAGTACTAATATACCTTCCTTTAACTTGCCCATAGTACTTATTTATCGTTTATAAATATATTATCTTGGTACAAAATTCCTATTGTATTGCTAATGTATGAATAATATAATCAAACTGAAATGTAGAGGGAAACATCTCATAAGACAATCGTGGGATGTCGGGGGACAATCCGAAAATGAAGCAGTGGACGCGGTGGTCAATCTACGCGATAGCGATTGCGGCGTTATTGATCAGCATCGTCGGCCCAGCCCGGGCGATGTCGCCCGTGCCGATGCCGCAGACGCCGCTCGTTCCGCCCACGCCGGAGCCATCACTCGAAGCGATGACCGCCAGCGAGCCGACCGGCCTGCGCTTGCAGGCCCTGTCTGGCCTGAAGGCGGTGCTGGTCGTCGGCCCGATAGACGGCGATACCGGGGACTGGACTACCTCCGAGAAGAACAACATGGAAAAAGCCGCCGTTGAGCTCGAAGCCAACGGCGTGACCGTCTACCGCTTCTACACGCCCAACAACGACTGGAACCAGATCAAAGCTGCCGCTCAGGGGGCACACTTCTTCCTGTACCGCGGCCACGGCGTCTACTGGCCGCCGCCCGACATGCCCTCGCCGCCGGTGGGCGGCTTTGCCCTGAAGAACCGCATCATCTCACCGGACGAGATTCGTCGCGACCTGCGCCCGGCGCCAGGTGCGATCTTCATGCTGTATGCCTGTTTCGCCGCGGGGACCTCCAGCCTGGATACCACCGGCATCAGCAGCGCGGAGGCCCAGCGGCGGGTGGCGCAATACTCCGACCCGTTCCTCGACATCGGCGCGGCTGGCTACTACGCCAACTGGTACGGTAGCGCGTTCCAGATGTTCATCCGCTTCCTGTTCGAGGGCAAGACACTGGGGGAGGCCTACGAAAGCTACTTTGATTTCAATGCCGACACGGTAGAGCGATATGTCCACCCCGAGCACACCGACAAGGCCATGTGGATCGACAAGAATTACTGGAGCGAACAGTGGAAATACAGCAACGCCTTCGTCGGCCAACCGACCGCGACGCTGACCAGCCTGTTCGACCCGCGGGCGATGGTGGTCAATCCGCCGGAAATCGCCTGTCTGGCGCGGCCCGGCGACCCGCCGAAAGCCTTTGACCTGGTGGTCGGCTGTACCACGCCGGATACATTCACCTGGCGTGCATTTATCGAGCCGGCGGAGGCGACCTGGGTGGCTCTGCGGCCCAGCCTGCAGGGCATGGCCGGCCAGTCGGCCAACACGGTGATTGACCCAGGCGGGCTGCCCAACGGTGTCTACGAAGCCACGATCCGCATCGTCGCCGATGACCCGAACCTGCAGAACGGCGAACAGACCGTGCGGGTGCGCCTCACCGTGAGCGACCAGTTGCACCAGGTCTTCCTGCCCATAGTGCTGCGCTGAGGAAATCCCTAATCCTCCGGCGGGACATCTATGAACTTGCCCTCGCACCGACGTCCTTCCTTCGATTGGCATGGCTCCAGATAGATGCTTGCCCGCGCCGTGTTGTCGTTCTTGTAGATGTCCAGCCACAGCTCCTGTGAGTCGGCGGCCACGTCGAACGTCAGCAGCACCGGGTAATCAATGACCATCGGCGGCATTTTGAAATACACGTCGGCATGGTTGGGCACGTGGCGGTGCGCCGCCTTGTCGGCAGTGGTGCCGTTCAATACCTTGAACGTCCGCCCCTGCTCATCGTGCGCCTCAAACCAAAGCTGATCGTTCATCACGCTGACGCTCCAGGTCAGGTTGTTCACCCTCAGGCGGACGATGGCGAACACGCCGTTCTCGGCGTCAACAGGCTGATCGTAATACCACACGCGCGGCTGTCGGTGCACCTGGTAGGCGTACATCAGCCAGTCGCCGACCGTGACTGGCTGGTACATGTCCACCACGACCGCCGGCGGCAGGGTCGGCGTCGGCGAGGGTGTGGCTGGCGCAGGTACATACCGCCGTGCCAGGTCTTTCAGCATCGGGCCAATGTCTTTCCCCTCGGCCGCCGCGGTCACGATGGCGATGACCTCCTCAACGAGCGGCTCCGCCGCCCGCGTCCCCAAGCCTTGTGATGTGACCAACAGTATCGCAACCGCAAGCAGAACCCCGACAAGAACTTGCCATTTTTTCATTGCCCGCTCCTTGTTCCTTTCCTGAACAGAGAACAACCACAACAAATCTCAGCCGTGCCATCCCTCACCTCACTCGCCGCGAAGCCCGCCGAACGGGTATTGTACATGGCCGCCGAACGCGGCCAGTCCTCTCAGCGTGCGCCACAGCGATCTGAGGGGCGAGCCACGCCACGCCCGCAGCACAGCATACGGCCAGGGCGATAGCTTCCACGTCAGCGGAAGCCAGTCGCCTGGGCCGCCCACCTCCCAGCGAAACAGGGCCAGCGGGTCGTCGGTGCCGTTGAACAGCGCGGCGGCCAGCGCATAGCCGGCGTCGCCGACGGCCTGTCGCGCCGGCGCGTCGTAGAGGCCGTAGGGATAGGCAAACATCGTAATGGGCAGGCCCAACATCTGCTCCAGTTCCTCGCGCGAGCCGGCCACTTCGGCCCACAACTGATCTGGCGGCAGGCCGACCAGCGCGGCGTGCGTGCGCCCATGCGTCCCAAACTCCACACCGCACCGCGCCATCTCGCGCACCTGCGCCAGCGTCAGCAGGGGCGCGTGAGGCCCGTCCAACCCGGGTTCGCCGCGCATCCAGCCGCTGACCAGGAACATCGTCGCCTGAAATCCGTAGCGCTGCAAAATGGGCCAAGCTGCGTCATGGACATCGCGATAGCCATCGTCGAAGGTCAGGGCCACGCATCGCCCGCCCGCCTGCGCGGCTGAGACCAGATCGGACAGCTTCACCACGCGGTAGCCGTGCGCCGCCAGGTATGCCATCTGGTGTGCGAACCGCTCGGGCAAGACCGTGTGCCGCCACAGGCCATCGCCCGGCGCCGTCCGCGCCACACGGTGGTACGCCAGAATAGGCTGCCAGCCTATCGAGCTCCATCGGCGTCCACCCGACTCCGCACCTTCGGGCGGTCTGGTCGGCTCGCATGAGTGATTGTGTACAGCTCCCCCGCGTCTAACCATATCAGCCCACAGCTCACGCAGTTATACCATCACGGCTACTTCACCCCAAACTACGGCCCCTTTTC
>DAOTYC010000179.1:0-44859 GCA_034435095.1 Anaerolineae bacterium
CATTCTGGTCATTTCTTCCGCTGCCTCGCCCACGTTTCGTACATCGGCCAATGCGTTCAATGTCTTGCGCCAGGCTGTGGCTTTGGGCCTGGTCAGTTTAGGACAAACCTATGTCATCCTCTCCGGTGGAATTGATTTGTCAGTAGGGGCGACGATCAGCCTGGTCTCGGTATATACCTCTGGCATGATGGCTGGCCGTTTCGAGCGGATGTTCCCCGTTATCTTGTTGGTGCTCGGCGTGAGCGTAGCCATTGGAAGTACCAACGGCCTGGTCATTACCAGGCTGCGCATCCCGCCTTTCATCGCCACTCTGTGTGCCGGCTCCATTATCCAGGGCCTTGTCTTGCTGTACGCCAAAGCGCCGATAGGCAAAATTAGTGATGAGTTTCGGTTCTTTGCCGAAGGATATGTGGGCTTTGTCCCATTTCCCGTGTTGTTTCTCGCCGCGCTGGTGGCTTTGTCCTGGGTCATCCTCCGCCTGACAGTCTTGGGACGATATATTTATGCCACAGGCGGCAATGAAGAGATTGCCCGATTGTCAGGCATTCGCACGAAGTGGATCGTGGCGTTCTGTTACGTTTTCTGCAGCCTGACTGCTGCCTTGTCAGGGCTCTTTCTGTGCAGCCGCATGGGCATCGGCGACCCACAGGTAGGCGGCTTGAACTACGACCGCTATGACCTGGATTCCATCGCCGCCGTTTTGATCGGCGGCACCCGCTTGGGCGGCGGCCGGGGCAGCATTCTGGGCACCATCGCCGGCGTGCTCATCGTGTCCGTCCTGAATAACATCCTCAACCTGCTCGATGTTCAGACCTTTTGGCAATGGATTGTAAAAGGAGTCATCATCCTCGGCGCGGTAGCAGTTTACGCTCGTGGACAGCTTGCGAGCGAGTAGCTGTGAACAGGCCGCAGGATTCGTGTTCATTAGAGAAGACAGTTTTGTGCTGGTACAATCTTTAAGGAGGCAAGCGACTATGACCGAGAAGATTAACTATGAGGAAATCAAAATAGTGGGGGATGGCCGTGGCACAATGCAGGGCAAGTACCTGCTGAGCCAGGACCGGCCCATGGACCGCATCCGCTGGCTGCTGGAATGTTTCCCTGAGTGGGGGACCTTCCTGAACCGACAAATTGAGACGACCCAGGTTGAGCCGGGCACGTATGCTATCTGGTGGACCGGCGGGATGGGGTTGGTGTTCAAATCACCCGGTGGCGCAGTCTTTTTAATAGATAATTATGCCGGCCCCTCGCACTATACAGAATATGAGTACTGCGGCGTGTGCCGCACCAGTGGGTCGCCCACCATCGATTGGATGCGTCTGAATCCACAGGTTATCGATCCGTGGAGCTTCTCTACCCTCGACGCCGTTTTCTGTAGCCACCAACACGCCGACCACACCGACATCTATACCCTCAAAGCGGCCACCCAGACCACCAATTGCCAGTTCATCGGCCCGCTTTCATCGGTGGAACGCATGCGTATTTTCCAGGTGCCCGAGGAACGCATCAGATTGGTCAGGCCGGGAGATGTCATCAAAATCAAAGATGTTGAGATAGAGATGTTGCCCAATTACGACCGCATTGCGACCATGACCGGCGGGCCTGGCGTTGAAGTCAGACCTGGTGTGCGCCGCCCGTTTGAAGAGGTAGCCGTGACCTTCCTCTTCAAGGTGGACGGCGTAAACTTCTGCCACATGGGTGATACGCTGTATCACAACGCCTATCGCACCTTCAAGGACAAATGGGACATTGATGTCATCACATTTAACATTGGTCACAACGCGCCAGGCGCAACTGACAAAATGACGCCCTACGACGCGGTGCGTTTGGGCGAGTCGGTGGGCGCGAAGGTGCTGCTGCCTCTCCATTGGGACAATTGGGGCAACACTCAAGTTGACCCTGAGGAGGTGCGCTGGGTGGCCGAGCGACATGCCCCTCACGTGAAAGTCGTTGTGCCCCAATGGGGTCTTAAGTGGGTCTATCCGACCGACCAGGACGTCAAGAGGCTGAAATACCCCGACTGGCGCGAGCGTTATCGCCCCGAATACTCTTGGGAGTATGGCGAGCCGGCCCGTCAGGCGGCTAAAGAACGCGGCGAAATATTTCCCTTTGGATGATGGCGAAAAGCAGAAGGAGGTGAAAGCCTTGAGGACAACACACTACTTCGCACCCGAATCGCTCGACGAGGCCCTTGAATTGCTGGCCGAATACGGGGACCGCGCCACAATTCTCGCCGGCGGCACCGACGTCATGGTAGATATGGCCATGGGGCGTCTCAAGCCAGAAGTCATCCTTTACATTGGAAATCTGCCGCTCAATGGCATAGAGGAACGAGACGGCGCGCTTTTCATCGGACCGACCACCAAGATGGCCACTTTGGCTCGCTCACCGCTGGTGGCCGAAAAAGCGCCGGTGCTGGCCGAGGCAGCCAGCAAAATGGGCAGCCCACTGGTTCGGAATCTGGCTACCGTAGGCGGCAACCTGGTTACGGCTTCGCCGGCCGCTGATACTGCCTCTGCTTTGCTCGGTCTCGGCGCTGAGGTCCGTCTGTCGTGCACAACTGGCGAGCGTTGGATGCCTCTAGAAGATTTCTTCACCGGACCTAAGGAATGCGCCTGTGAAGCGCCTGAACTTCTGACGGAGATCCGCATTCCGCTGTCTGGCGGCAAACGGGGGAGTCGGTTTATCAAGCTAGGCCGGCGTAAGGCGGTTACCCTGTCGGTCGTCAATGTGACGGTGGTTCTCGATTTCGACGACGGCGCATGTCGCCAGGCGAGGATTGCGCTGGGGGCCGTTGCGCCGACACCCATCCGTTCGCGCAGGGCAGAGGCCCTGCTCACCGGTCAGGTTGTGAACGATGAACTGATCGCTGAAGCCGCGCAGGCTGCCCTCAGCGATATTAGCCCCATAGACGACGGCCGGGCGTCTGCCTGGTATCGTCGCAAAGTCACCGCTGTATTGGTGGCTCGTGCGTTGAAGGAAGCCGTCGCCTGAAGTGTGAGTCCTGTTACTCAGTTGTGAAGTTGTAATGTGATGCCATCCGGAGGTCAATTAGATTATGAACTACGAAGTGCCATTTACGCTCAACGGCCAGCCTGTGCAAATCACAGTCAAGGCAACGACCACCCTGCTGGATGCCCTGCGCGACGAGTGTCATGTCACTGGCCCTAAGAAGGGCTGTGGTACAGGAGATTGTGGCTCGTGCACGGTGCTCCTCGACGGAGAGCCGGTCAATTCCTGCCTGGTGTTGGCGGTGACCGTGCGCGGTAAAAACGTGGTGACCGTCGAGGGGTTGGGAGACCCTGAGCATCTGCATCCGCTGCAAAAAGCATTCCATGAACATTATGCTTCGCAATGTGGTTTCTGTACACCTGGCATGTTGCTGGTAGCCAAATCGTTTCTAGACAAGAACCCCAATCCTACCCGTGAGGAGGTTCAGGAGGCCATTTCTGGCAACCTGTGCCGCTGCACTGGCTATGTCAAAATTATTGACGCCATTTTGGCTGCGGCGGAAGCGATGAGGTGATGTATCCGAGCAGGGGCGCATTGAGGATCAAGAGAATAGGAGGCTGAATTCCATGACACAGGTTGTAGGGAAACGGGTGCCCAGATACGACGGGATACCGCACGTGACCGGGCGGACGGTTTTCGTGGACGACCGTTCGTTTCCAGGCATGTTGCATGTAAAAGTCTTTCGCAGCCCGGTGGTCAAGGCCAAGATATTGAATATTGACACCAGTAAAGCCAAAAAGATTACAGGCGTGGCCTATGTCGCCACCCATGCAGATGTGCCGAACAACCGCGCCCAGGACGAACCAGTGTTGGCCGATGAGATACGATACCTGGCACAGCCCATTGCTGCGGTTGCGGCTATTGATGAAGACACGGCGCAGGAGGCAGTCGAGCAAATCAAAGTGGACCTTGAGGAGGACATTCCAGTTCTGGACCCGTTGGAGGCCATGAAGCCGGATGCCCCTAAGGTTCGGCCCGAAGGGAACCTTTTCATGTTCGGTAAGTACCCCTATCGCCCAATCCGACTGGGCGATGTCGAGCAAGCCTTTACCAAAGCTGACATGATTGTTGAGGGAACATATCGAACCCAGAGCCAGCAGCATTGCCAGATGGAGCCTCATGCCAGCATCGCCATGATGGATGGTGCTGGTCGGTGTATCATCTATACCATGAGCCAAGCGCCGTATCTGCATCAAGGTACTATCGCCAAAATCTTGGGCGTGCCGTCCAGCAAAGTCCTCATGATCTGCGGCACTGTGGGCGGAGGATTCGGAGCCAAGAACGATATTCTCGTTGACCACGTCGTGGCCGTCTTAGCCCTGCGCACCGGAAAACCGGTCAAATGGCGTTGGACGCGCGAGGAAGAGTTTATTGCCTCGAGTCGGCGAGGGGCATGGCAGATAGATTTCACCGATGGTGTGATGAAAGATGGACGGATCATCGCCCGCAAAATCCGCTCCATTGCGGATGTTGGGGCCTATGATTTGCTCACCGATTACGCCGTGACCAAGCATTGCGGCCTGGTGTCTGGCCCGTATGCCATCCCGAATGTGTGGGTGGATGGCTATGCCGTGTTCACCAACAAGCAGGTAGCGACCTCGATGCGCGGCTTCGCTGTGAACGAGGGGACTTTTGCCTGTGAAGTGCAGATGGACCGCGTGGCCGAGGCGGTGGGCGTGAGTCCCTGGGAGATTCGGTTTATCAACGCCCATCGCAATGGCGACATCACGGCGACCCGTCACACGGTCGACAGCGTGTCCCTGGTTGAGACCATGCAGGCCGTTGCCAGGAGGGCAGGGGTAAAACTTCCGCCTCATCTCTTAATGATGAGCTCCAATCAGCGGCGGGACGAGGAGGGGAGGCTATTATGAAAAAACGAGGCATTGGTATTGCTACCATTCACTATCCGACCGGTTTGAGCGGCGGCGGCGACCCAAGTCAGGCGGTGATCACCATCAAGCATGATGGCACAGTCAATGTGCTGGTAGGCAGTGTGGACATCGGCCAGGGATGCAAAACTGTGTTTGCGCAAATTGCCGCCGAAGAGCTGGGTGTGCCGATGGAAAACATCGTCGTGCGCAATGATGATACCGACGCCTGTCCAATGTGTATGGGCACCTTCGCCAGCCGGGTCACTCACATGGCCGGCAACGCCGTGATGCTGGCGGCCAGGGAGGCGCGACAGGCCCTCTTCGAGGTGGCTGCCGAAGAGCTTGGCACTCCGCCTGAAGAATTGGCGATCGAAGAGGGCAAAGTGGTGGTGATGGACCGTCCGGAGCAGGCGATTCCCATCGCCGATTTGGCTGCGCGGGCCTATTGGGCAAAAGGCAAAATCATCGCCGGACGGGGCAGTTACTCGCGTCCAGGAGTGGTCATTGACCCCGACACTGGCGCGGGCGACCTCTGCGCGGGCCTGACATACGCCACCACTTTAGCGGAAGTCGAAGTGGACACCGAGACCGGCGTGGTGGACGTGTTGCGGCTTATCAGCGCGTATGATGTGGGTTCCGCCATCAACCCGATGATGTGCGAAGGCCAGATCGAGGGCGGTACGGCGATGGGACTGGGGCAGGCTATTATGGAGGATTTGCATCCATACTACCCTGACATCAGACACCAACCCAAGTCCTTTGGCGATTACATGATTCCCACGGCCAAGGACATCAGCAACATTGATGCCATCGTGGTCGAGATGCCACTGAAGACGGGGCCATACGGCGCGAAAGGCATTGGCGAGACGACGGCTAATTCGCAACCGGCGGCCATCGTCAACGCCATTCATAACGCCATCGGTGTCTGGATTACAGACCTGCCTGCTACGCCGGAGAAAGTGCTGAAGGCCCTGGAAGAACAGGCGAACCGTCAAGCCTGACCGTCGCAGAGATTTTGAATTCATCTTGAGGAGATAGGCCGTGAAATCTTTGAATGACATTCGCCAGACTGCTGTCATAGGCACCGGACTGATGGGCCCGGGCATCGCCCTGTCGTTGGCCCGCGGCGGCTTCTCCGTGACCATCTACGGACGGAGCGCGGCCAGCCTGCAACGCGGCGAGGCCAATCTGAACCAGAACTGTGAACGACTGCTTGAACACGACCTGGCCGGCGAAGACGAGCTGCAAGCAGCCCGACAACGTATCCAACTGAGCGATGACTTGCCCGCCGCGGTCGGCAACGCCGATATGGTGATTGAGTCCATCGCTGAAGACCTGGAGCAAAAACGGGAGTTGTTCAGTCGAATTTGCACCCTCTGCCCGAGTGACGCCATCCTGGCAACCAATACGTCGGGCATTTCTATCACCAAAATCGCGGTCGTGGTCAGCCAGCCGGAACGATTCGTTGGGACGCATTTCTGGAATCCGCCCTATGTGATGCCACTGGTGGAGGTCATCAAAGGACAAGATACGGCGGACGCCACGCTGGAGACTGCCTGCGCGGTGATCGAGCGGGCAGGCCAACGGCCGGTTCGGGTGTTGAAGGACATCCCCGGCTTCTTGGGCAATCGTTTGCAGCACGCGCTTCTGCGGGAAGCCCTGGCACTGGCCGAGATGGGCGTCGCCAGTCCACGAGACATTGACACGATGATCAAATACTCGTTTGCCATGCGTATGCCGCCTCTGGGCGTCTTCGAGCACATAGATATGGTCGGGGTAGACCTGGTACAATACATTCACGGCTATCTCTTCGCGGAGCTTGACAGACGAACTACCCCATCGCCGGTTACGACCGAGTTGTTGGAGAAAGGCTTGCTGGGGGTCAAGACTGGTCAGGGGTTCTATTCTTGGACGCCGGAGAAACTGGAAGAGCGCAAGCGCAAACGCGACGAAGCCATCATCCGTAACCTTCGCTTGATGGATGAAGATGTTCTGTAATTGGATGCGTTGTAAAATTACAGTGAGGGCTTCCCGCTGGCTGTATCTCTGCCCCTGAGCCCCTGGCGCATCCTCTCGCGGCTTGCTGAATAGTTTGGAAGAGGTCGGGTATATGACCAGGCCCAGGCTTGTCATGCCCGACCTTTTTTATGCTGTGCGATGATTTGACAGTTTGGGATGTGGATGGTAACATGAACTCCTCGAGTAGCACGTCCGACTTACGAGGAAAGGAATGAATGGCTGACAATTTTTGTCCATACCTCGGTTCCGTGAGCGATCCGATGAGCTGTACGACTCACGCATCCGAGGATAATTTATGCTATGCTACCGGCCAGGGAGAAGCAGTTTCGATTGCCCATCAGAAGAAGTACTGTCTCGGTGGCAAATTAACAACCTGTCCCCGCTTCCCAGCCGAGCCGACCCTCGTTGCCATCGGGCTTCCGGTCGCTGCCCAGGACATGGAGGAACTGGAAGTCGAAGAAGACTTGGTGGCCTTCCAAGATGGCGAGGAGTTTGAGGGTGATGACGTGGCTGCATTTGAGTCCCTCGAAGAAGACAACGTATTGGAAGACGAGCTGGAACCAGAGCGAGAGCCGCCATTCGCTGATGAGCCTCTGCCGGAAAGTCCCATTCCGACGGCTGCGCGTGTAGATGGAAGTACAACGATAATTGGGAAAGCGGCCTCGTCGCCAGAAGATTTCTACTTTGAAAACGTCAGACCTGAGCCTCTCGGGAGTACGTCAAATCTGCCCTTCGCAACGCTGCCGGAATCCTCACCCCAAATGGCCGGCCGCACAATCGAGATGCCTCCCACAAATCAACGGGACATCTCCGCCCGAGCATCGCAGAGCACCCTGACAGGGGGCACGATTCCGTTCGACGATGAAGGCCTGGCGCCACCGACGCGCACCAACGCTTCCACGATGTTCGGGCCGGGCGCTCACCAGCCGGCGAGCAACGTGACCGAGCAGATGCGTTCACTCTCCGACTTCGATGAGTCGCCTTCGGATTCAGTTTATGATCCGACGGTAATCTTACCAGAGATCAGGATGGCGCAGCCTGCGCCTGAAAGAATGCCGCGTTCAGGCCCAGGTTCCAGCATGGGTTTGCCGGAACCTCCCCGGCCATCCCCGCCGAAAGGAGCAGCAGCATCAGGAGCGGCCAACCTGCCCAGACGACCCGCGGGCGTCGATCCCAACTGGCTGGCCAGACACACTGCTTCGCAGGCGGCGCTCAACCAAAAGAACACTGCCTCGTCGCAGAGGATGGGCAGGCCGCCTGCTGGGGTCGCGCCGGAGTCAGTGCTCACGCCAACGCCAATCTATGGCCCAGTTCGGCCTTTTTCGAGGCACAGAAGCAGTGGCGAGAGACAGCCGCGCGATGGTTCTGCTGCCGCATCTACCCGTTCCAATGCCTATCTCTACCTGTCCATTCTGAGCACTTTGTTCGCTGTGCTGCTTATTTGTGGTGGATCATTTCTGATATTTCGCAGCCTGTCGGCCGGCGAACAAGACATTGCTCGGCCTATGGGCAGCGTGTCTGGTGAGAAGTTGGTCTTCTCTACGCTGCCGACGACGTTCTCGGAAGATAGCTCAGTGCCGACACCTGCATCCGTGCCTGGGGCTGAGCCGACGCTGACCGTCTCGCTCGCCGATACGGCGACGGCCACTGCTGAGCCTATGGCGACTGACACCCCTGCGCTAACGTCAACTGCGAGCTCTACGCCGACAAAGATACCGACGGCTACCGAGCCGCCCACGGCGACGCCGACGGATACCGCGACCGCAACCGCGGCCCCAACCGAAACTGCTTCTGCGACCGCTGTCCCCATGGAGACCTGGACGGCCATCGCCTTGACCTTGGATTCCGTTTTGTCCTCGGCTGAACTGGCATCACCGCAGGCCGCCGTCTTGGCGGCTGCTTCCACGGGCGAACCGAGCCTGCCTGATGTATCTGCCACAGCCCAGCCGCCGACAGCGACCGAAGAGCCAACACCGGTGGAGCAGGTGACAGCGACGGAAGAGCCAACACCGACGGAAGAACCGACAGCGACGGAAGAGCCAACACCGACTGAACAGCCAACAGCGACCGACATTCCAACGCCGACGCCGACCGAGTCGTCCACGCCGACTGCGACCGCGACTTCAACACCTGTTGCTGGAGGTATACTGTACGCCATTGAAGAAGGAGATACGCTTTTTGGACTTGCCCTGGAGTATGGTATCTCAGTTGAGGCGATTCTGGCGGCCAACCCTGGTCTGCAAGAGGACGAGCTGCTTGGCATTGGTCAGCAAATTACCCTGCCCGTAGCGAGGCCGACAGCGACCGAGACGGCTACGGCTACCGCGACGCCACAGCCAACCGATACCGCAGCGCCGACGACGCCTTTGCCGACTGTCGCCATACAACCTGGCGATACGCTTTATGATCTGGCGCGACAGTTTGGCCTACGCATGGAACTTCTGCTTCAAGCCAATCCAGGATTAGACCCACGGCAGCTTAGAATCGGCCAGGAGATCAACATCCCCCCACCGGACGCTACTTTGGCTCCCACTCCGACCGAGACGCCGACTCCAACCCAAACGCCTGAGGGACCACTGGTGTACGTAATTGAGCCAGGCGATAGTCTGGCGTCTGTAGCGCGGCAGTATGGGGTGGGCATTGATGAGATTATGGCCGCCAACCCTGACGTTGATCCACGGCGGATGGCTGTCGGCCAGGAAATCCTCATTCCCGTATCGGGCACGAAACGAGAACCTTCGGCTCCTCCTGCTGCCCAAGCAGCCGCGCCGAATCGGATCGTCGCGGAAAGCATCGGGTTAGACGCGAAGGTTGTGGCAATCGAAGTGCGCCAGGAGACGCGGGACGGATTTCCCATTGCCGTGTGGGATGAGCCGACGGATGCTGCTGGCTTTCATGTTGGGTCGCGCTATCCTGGCGAGGGTGGAAATGTGGTCATCTCAGGCTATGGCGCCGAGAACGCGGTCTTCCAGAACATCACAAACCTGCGGGATGGGGCGGAGATCACATTGTACGCCAGGGACGAGGCGTACAAGTATAGGGTCGTTCAGGTGCTGACCTTGCCCGCCAAGTACATTTCAGCAGAAAAGCGCTACCAAAACGATAGTTGGTTGGCGGACACGCCGGAAGACCGCCTCACGCTGGTCTCGTATTGGCCACAGGCAAACCCCACTCATCGGGTCATCGTCATTGCCGAGCCGGTGCGGCCTTAGCCTGCCAGAACCACAAACCTCGTCTCCTTAGTCGGAAGCTAACTTTGAGGGCCTGCTACACACCGCAACTCGTGGCTGAGGCGGGCCCACTCGTCCAGGCTAAGCGTCTGCGCGCGACGGCTGGGGTCAATGGCGGCCCTGTCCAGCGCGGCTCGGACTTCCGGTGCCGGGAGGGCCAGAGAATGAACCAGCGTGTTGTGAAGCTGCTTCCTTCTGGCCGAAAATCCCGCTCGAACCACCGAGAAAAACCAGCCGACGTCATCCACATCGGCGCGAGCTTGTTGCGTCAAATCAACTCTCACAATGGCCGAGTCTACTTTGGGCGGCGGGTAGAATGCACCAGCCGGAATTCGCCCAACGATTCTGGGGCGACCGTAGAACTGGACGCTGACCGCCAGCAGGCTCATCTCTCCCGGCTGGGCGACGATTCGTCTGGCTACTTCTTCCTGCACGGTGACAACCAGGAGGGAAGGTTTTCTGGAGGACTCCAAGAGGCGGCGTAAGATGGCCGATGTAATATAGTATGGCAGATTGCCTACGACTTTAAACTGTTCATGTGAGCCGACTGGCGCGAGGCTCAACAGAGACTCCAGCGGCAGGGTCAAAATATCTCCTTGCACAATCTGAACGTTGCCGAAATCGCTTACGACGCTCTGCAGGATTTCGACGAGACCGGGGTCGATTTCAACCGCCACCACCTGACGGGCTTGTGCGGCCAACAGTCGGGTGAGCCCACCTGGTCCGGCGCCAATTTCAAGCACTGTATCATCACTGGTCAGTTCGGCCGCCTGAACGATGCGTCGCAGGGCAGTTTCATCCACAAGGAAGTTCTGCCCCAGCCCTTTGCGCGGGCTCAGGCCGGCCTTTTTCAACCTGTGGAGTACGTCGCCTGTAAGGCTCAACTCGCGTTCAGCGCCTTTCTTCTCGCGGCCAATTCGGCAGAACCCATCGAATCCGCTCGGGCGATGGAGGCTCCCCCAGCACGTACACATCAACCCAGCGGTACCACATCTCAAGCGTATCATCGCTAAACCCCAGATCAATTCGTCGCCCCTTGATACCACCTCCTGTATCGGCTGCCTGGGCCAGACCATATCCTGGGACATACAACTGGCTTTGGAGTTCAACCACTTTTGGGTCAACAGCCACAACGCCTTTGTCTACCGGCACACCAGTGAAAGTGATGCCATACCTGGGATGGTTCGGCGATTTGCCCGAAGTTGCAGCGGAATATGAGGTCGCCAACATGCGTATCTTCCGCCAATAGGTGAACTGGCCTTCAGCAGTGGTCAACTGCCGCGGTACTATCTTGGTGCCATAGGCGATGATCCTGTTTTGGGGGCTGGCCTCCAGCCATTCGTCTTCCTGATACCGTCTGACCTCCTGCCCATTGTGGTATATGGCATACAGGCGGCGTTTGGATACGCCTGCCACTCCTTCTTGTTCGATGCGCTGGGTGTCGATCTCCATGTCGGCCAGGGGCCGCCACACTGTCTCAAAAGGAATGGTTTCCTGCTCGACTATCGTGGCCCGTGATACTCGATTGACTTTTATGCTCAAGCCGTCCTGTATCGGCGTCCTCTCCGGGGGTTCGACGAAATCCGCCCCGACCAGTGCAACCTGCTGTTGCGCCAGGACATCGCCGACCGTTTCGCCGCGCGTTCGCGTATGCAGCGTGCGACCATCGGCTGCCAGTTCGACTGCTTTGGAACGTTGAATATAGACTTTCAGCCCGTGAGACACCCGACTGCTCAGTTCTGGATTGATGCGGTCACCCAAATACAGAATAAAATCGTGTTGTCGAAGCGCCTCGCCAACGGTGGTCGCAGTGGTATAAATGATGTTGGGAACTCCATCGTCATCTACACACATCGCTGCGGCTCTGCGCAGCACTATGCGCACAGGAGGTAGGATAGACTGCTCCCAGACAGGTACGGCTTCGCCAAACAAAGCCCGCGATGTTTCAGGGAGTGTTCCTTTCCCCAGAACCGGCTCGTTCGGTGATACTTTTTGATCCCCTACAAGCACTTCATCGTGTTCGGAGAACTTGACGCCGAGTTCGTCGAAAACTTCTCTGGGTGTTCGTCTTTGGGTGAAATGCTCGATCGTGCTCCCATCGGCTTCTACAATGACGTGATGCGCTGGCCTGACTCGAATCTCTGTTTCAGGCAGCAGCGCAGAACTCCGCGCCGGCTCAACTATGTCGTGGAGTGAAAGCCGGATGCCCGCTTCGGTCAGCGCCCCTTCAACTGTCTTCTGATGGGTAGCTCTGTGGTATCGGTGGCCGTCGTAAACAATAGTGAAGGGTATTGATGTGGCCTGATAATCGCGCCACATCAGGGCAAGGACTAAGCAGACAAGCACCCAGCCGGCGAGCGGTTGCAGGATGGCTTGCTTCTTCTGCGGTTTGGTCACGCACGGTTCGGTAATCGTTCGGTCTCCGCTGTGACTCTCGATGTATAGACTGGCCGTGCACCCCCCTTCGACACGAGCCCATTGCCTGCCCGCAGTCAGCCAACTCAGACCAGGCGCTCCCACGACACCCAAGAGGGACTGCTTACCGCTGCTTCCTTCCGGACCTGACGGGGTTCACAGGCTCCTGCCGCGTAGGACCCAATCTTCAACGTCGCTTAACTCGAGCAGTACAACGTGCTCCGAGCCTCAATCGGGGGAATTCAGTCCCGTTATAGCGGATTACGGGTACAGGGCACCGCTAGCTCCCCACCTAGCACGACCAGTTTCTATGTTAGTGCATGACCGCCGAAAAGTCAAATGTTACACGGGGCACAGTCTACGCCACGCCTCTCAGCTTCCGGTTTTGAAAATAAGTGAAAATGTCCTGCCAGAGCATCGGCGGCAGATCAGAGTCGCTGCTGAGTTCGTCTCTTAACTTGATGGCAGCCTCCAAATCTTTGGCCGCCAGCAATTCGGCCAGTGCTTCGGCCAGCCGATTTTTCGCCTCTTGCGGTTTCTGACCGATCATGCTGTGATGGTAGATCATCTCGATGACGCAGCGTCGCCATTCATCGTACCCCGGTGGCAGTCGCTTCACATAATCAGTGTAGAATTCCAGAGCGATTTGGTTGAGGGTCTCGAGCGTCTTAGAGATACGGTGAAGCTCCAACGACACAGGCCGGATCGGGGGCTGCAGGCGATAGCCCTTCTGGGTGCCGTCAAAGCGGACTGCACTGATGTCGTAGTTCAGCGTATCCAGCGTCTCAATAAGCTGCGAAATCCGGGCCTCAGTCAGCAAGTTCACCCGCAGCGAAAAATACTTAAAGCTGGAGACATCGAAGAATCGTACTACAGAGATTTGCGCGAGGAATCTTTGCAGCACCGCACTGACCCCTCTGAGCATAAAGCGTGAGATGACATTGACCCACAGCTCTTCCAGCAATTTCTGATAGAGTTCAGGCTCGTCCAGGCTGGCGTAACGCTTCCCCGCCTTCGTCAACCGCACCACCGAATATGGATGTCCTTTGCTGACCTTCAGGGCTTGAAGGAAGGACTCTCGTTCCAGCAGTTCGGGCCACAACTGGCGCGTCAGGTCTATTGCATAATCTTCATCGAAGGGCAGCAGGTGCAACGTTTGATAGTTTGATTCCAGGACAGGGTTTTGCCATTGTACAGGCCCGCGGGAAACGACGATGACTTTGGCTTGGTTCAATGCACCGAGAGGGACAAAGATCTCGGCCTCCAACCGGTGCCGGTCCGGCTTGCCAATTGCGTCCAGATTGTCGAAGATCAGCACAAAAGCCTGACTCCCTATCACTCTTTGCAGCCCGACGATAAAGGAATCCATGACGGATTGGCGTACCTTGGAGAAATCGGCCGGCAGCAACGTACTGTGAATACCCGTGCCCAGGAATCGGCTCTGAAAATGGCTGTGATAGATGGAAAGCAATTCCCAGAAGTCCACCAACTGACGCGACCTGTCTAATTGCCCGGCTATCTCCCGCAAAACGTCGACAGAATCGGTGAAAGTAAACTGCCCTAAGTCAATATAGGCACACGGCAGGCTCTGTCTGACGCATTCGTCCATCGTCCACCATGATAGGACCGTCTTACCGATGCCGCCTGGGCCGTGAAGGCCCAGAATACTGGGGCCGGAGGAAGCTATGACGCGGCGGATATGGCGTGTCTCGGCCTCTCTGTTGATGAAACGAACATTGTTTTGGCTCAGGAATCCCATTTTGACCCCTCCTCAGAGTTCACACGCTGGTAATCTCATGATACTGGACATATCGGTCCTCGAAGGCGTACCCTTCCCATTTCGGCGATTCCGTGCCAGCGTATGAGATGACAAACAGGACATTCTTGTGGCTGTCAGTAACTTCCTGGAAAAGTTCCTTTTGTAACGTGGTCAGGAACTGCTCGACTGCGTTGAGATGGTCTAGAAACAGGACAATCCGACGCCACCCTACTTTTTCGACAATACACGTCAAGAGTACGATGAAATCTCTCATAGCCTCGTGAACGAACGTCTCCTCTCCTATTTCCTGAACTTGCGACTGGTTGGGAATGGCCTCTTCGCCCTGCATCATGGCATCGGCACGTTCCCCGTAGTGCAAAAACAGATAGCGATACTTTTCGCTCTGCGCTTTGCGTTCATATTCGCTGAAATCCAGCTCATAATCGCAGGTCTCGCCAAAATTCTCCTGCACACAGGTCTTGAGTTGACGACCCAGAGTCTCCAACACATATTTGAAGAGACCGGCCTGACCTTTGAATGGCCCGGTAGCTTTGAGGTCAACATAAGCGAAGATACCTTTGTTCTGACTATAGTCGCTTCTCAACCTGGCAGACAAAGCTTCCAGGTCCTGGCTTGAACCCACGTATACCAGTACCGGCCGGTCTCCGTTCTCGGATGCCGCGGAGATGAAACACTGGTGAGCACTGTCCACTCGTTTCTGGCGCAGGGCCAGTTGGTTTTTCTGCTGGTCCTGTTGGACCGCGGCGGCCAGACATTCGACGAACGCATCTATTTCGCTGCTGAGCAACTGAATTCTAAATTTGTCCCGCCAGATGCCCTCTTTCTCTGAGTCAAATTCGTCGGGTGGCACCACAGCGTAGGAGAGGTTGACGAAACGGCCCAGCACCGACACGATGGAGCGGTACAGGGCGCGCAGGCTGCCATCTCGCAGGCTGTACCCCAGGAAAATGAAACTGTGCGCGTACAGGTCGGCGCGCAGGATGTCGAACAGCGCCTTGCGGTCGTGGGGGTAGTCGGCATAGTCGGTTTCGGTGATGATCATCGTATCAACCTGGCCGATGTCGCCGTGCAGTTTGATGACCGTGTTCTTCTCTCGCACCATGGCGACATCAGTGTTGCGGACAACCACCACCGGATAGAAGCCCCATTCTTGTTGAAAAGCGGTTTCCAACAGGCAGTCGAAGTTGGTGGTGTAAATGAATTTGAATCCTAATCGCACGAGAAGCCGATGCACCGGGCCGGGTTCTAAATCGCGGAAGAGCTTGAGCATGAATTGATTGAGGGCCACTCGTCCCCTTCTGTGCTCAAACCGTTCGCTCGCTTCTTCGCTGGTCGTGTCAGGAATGGATAGCTCCTGGCACAACAAATGCGCCAGGTCTTTGTGCTTGACGAACTGGGTGATCTCTTGTCCTGCCAATGTGACCGGCCGTTTGAGTTTAGCTTGGACTGACACCCCTTCGCCGACAAAAAGGATCGCCTTGCCTTGATTGATCAGGGTAGAGATGGTTTCCACATGCCGCTTCTCCATAAACCTTACCATGCCTCCAGTGTCTGTTGTTTTCTCTGCGACCGCATTGTGATGACCGGCGACACGGTTGCAGTGGGGGGGCGGTTTACCAATTTTTAACTATTCTCATTATACCACAAAACCTCCAGATAGCAAGTAACCAAAAAGTAAATAGACTGGGAACGGGCATATTCTGAATTCACTCGGACATCGGTTATAATACGACCATACTGCAAGCGTTCGTGGGAGAGCATCAATTATGTTGGCCGATACGGTCTTGTACAATGGGCGAATCTATACCATGGAGGCTTCTACCCCTCAGGCCCAGGCCATTGCCCTGAGGGGCGCGCGAATTGAAGCTGTGGGCAGCGACCAGGCGATTCTGCCGCTCTTGCGCCTGTCTGGTTGTGCGATCAACCTGAGGGGCAGGGCCGTGCTACCCGGCTTTATTGACGGCCATGTCCATTTCGTGTTGTTCTCTTTGGGCCTGCAGCGGGTCAATCTGGTCGGCGTCAGAAGCAAAGCCGAGGCGCTGGAACGGGTCAGGGCACGCGCACTGACTACGCCGCCGGGCGACTGGATACTCGGCGGCGGCTGGGACCGCAACC
The DNA here is from genome assembly GCA_034435095.1 of Anaerolineae bacterium. Lineage (GTDB taxonomy): Bacteria > Chloroflexota > Anaerolineae > DAOTYC01 > DAOTYC01 > DAOTYC01. The sequence goes on from DAOTYC010000179.1 coordinate 16,443, forward strand.
TGTGGGAGGACAATGCGTTTCCCACCAGGCACGACCTGGATGTCGTTGCGCCTCGCCAACCGGTAGCCCTGGCCAGCAAAGACGTTCACACAATGTGGCTGAACACGTTGGCTTTGCAACAGGCTGGCGTCACCGCTGAAACGCCTTCCCCGCCCGGCGGCGAAATCGTTCGAGATGCGGATGGCCTCCCCACCGGCATACTGCGTGAACAGGCCCAACATCTCCTTGACAATGCCATAGCGCGCCCCTCTGCTGCCGCGCGACGCGCGGCGGTGCGTGAGGGCATCGCTCGTGCCCACCAGGTCGGAGTGACCGGCTTCCATGACTGCGAAGACGAGCAGGCATTCATCACCTTTCAGGAGCTGGCCGAGGCGGGCGATCTGACCTGTCGGGTGCTGATGCATCTGGCTGCCGACAACCTTGAGGCTGCCATTAGAGTCGGGCTGAGGAGCGGTTTTGGCAATGACCGCGTGCGTATCGGCGGCCTGAAGGTCTTTGTGGACGGCGCATTAGGCTCGCGCTCGGCGTACATGTTGGCGCCATACACGGGTGAGCCGGACAATTGTGGCATCCTCGTCACCGACTACGCAACTTTGGCAGATATGGTGTGCCGCGCCAGCGCGGCCGGCATCTCTGCTGCCATTCACGCCATTGGCGACGCGGCCAATCGTTTGGCGCTCGATGCGTTGCAGGCGGCCTGTGCGCGGACGCCCGACCGTCGTCTGCGTCACCGGATTGAGCATGCCCAACTACTGAACCTCTCGGACATCCCGCGTTTTGCTGAACTTGGGGTGATTGCCTCTATGCAGCCTCAGCACGCTACGGCGGACATCGATCTGGTGGAGCGATACTGGGCTGGCGAGCGCGTCGCTGGCGCGTATGCCTGGCGAAAACTGCTTAATGCCGGTGTCCGGCTGGCCTTTGGCTCGGACGCGCCGGTCGAGGCGCTGAATCCTCTGCTGGGCATACACGCCGCTGTCACACGGCGACGGGTTGACGGGTATCCCGGGCCACAGGGCTGGCACTCAGAGGAATGTCTCACGGTGGCAGAAGCTGTGCGCGGTTTCACACTCGATGCCGCTTACGCTTCCGGCGAGGAGGCAGTGAAAGGCTCGCTTGCGCCCGGCAAACTGGCCGACCTGATCATTCTGTCGCAGGACATCTTTGCCATCCCGCCCATGGGCATCGCCGAGACGCGGGTTGAAGCCACGATATTCGACGGTCGGTTCGTGCATGGCAGCCCGGATGCGCTCGAGTGAGTGGCGGGGGTGGAAGTGTTCAGCTCAATTCTAATCTGCGTTTAATCTTGGTTTGTTATATTCGGTGTGCTTTGGCAAATCAGGAGAAAGTCAGACGATGATCGAGGTGAAGCATCTCACCAAACAATACGGTGGCTTTACAGCGCTCCACGACGTGAGTTTTCACGTAGGGAAGGGCGAAGTGGTCGGATTTCTCGGCCCGAACGGGGCGGGCAAAACCACGACCATGCGCATTTTGACAGGATTCATGCCGGCCAGCTCGGGGACGGCGCGCATTGCTGGCTACGATGTGTTCTACGATTCGCTGGAGGCCCGTCGTCGTATTGGCTACCTGCCGGAGACTGTGCCGCTATACAACGAAATGACAGTGCGTGGGTATCTGTCGCACATGGCCCGGCTGAGAGGGGTCACACGGCGAAAGGAAGCCGTCAGCCGTGCTTTGGAGGCGACCCATTTGGGCGACCGGGCTGATACGATCATCGGCAAACTGTCCAAAGGTTATCGCCAGCGCGTCGGATTGGCTCAGGCCCTGGTTCACGACCCGGACGTGCTCATTCTGGACGAACCTACCATAGGCCTAGACCCCAAACAGATTCTGGAGGTTCGCGAGTTGATCCGCGAATTGGGCCGCGACCACACCGTGATCCTGAGCACCCACATCCTTCCTGAGGTCAGCCAGATTTGTGGCCGCGTGATCATCATCAACGAGGGTAGCATCGTGGCTGAAGACTCACCGGAGAATCTGGTTGCCATGGTTGGAGGGGGGGAGAGGCTGTTTGTGGATTTGGACGCCCCCCGTGAGGCGGCCCTGAAGACCCTGCGTGAAATACCCCACGTGGTGCATGTCGAGCCAGGGCGCCAGAGAGGATATGAAGTCACCTGTGCCGCTGGGGCGGACTGTCGGGCGGAAATCGCCCGGCGTATTGTGGGCAGCGGTTGGGGGCTCTTGGAAATGCGTCCGATGGGCTTGAGCCTGGAGGATGTCTTTCTCAAGTTGACCACGGAGTAGGGATTCGTTGGCCCGGCGCGTCAGATGACAGGACACATCGCGACGCGCCTGGCTTGCAGCGTTGATCAGGAGAGAATGACATGCGCAATGTGCTGACGATAGCGGGGCGAGAGATTCAAGCCTATTTTGTGTCGCCCATTGCATACGTGGTCGCGGCGTCACTTCTCATCATCATGAGCGTCTTCTTCGCCTGGTATACATCCGACCCACGCGGCATGGCCGCCACGATGGAGTATCTGTTCGGCCCTATGACCACCCTGCTCTTGTTCATGGTCCCCATGCTGACCATGCGTTTGCTGGCCGAAGAGCAACGCAGCGGTACGATAGAACTGTTGTTGACCTCACCAGTCCGCGATTGGGAGGTGGTGCTGGGGAAGTACCTGGGCTGTCTGGCCTTGCTCCTTGTCCTCCTGACTCTGACGCTATACTATCCGCTGGTTATGTCATGGTTTGGAAATCCCGACATCGGGCCGATCCTGTCGGGCTATCTGGGCATATTTCTATTTGCCTCAACACTGGCCGCGCTTGGCCTGATGGCGTCTTCTGTCACTCAAAGCCAGGTGGTGGCCGTGATTATTGGCCTGGGCTTGAACATCTTTTTCTGGATTTGTGAGGCAGTCTCCGATTTCGTGAGTGCGCCGTTGGATGTTGTTTTCGCTGCCCTCGCTTTGCGTCCGCGCCTGCCAGACTTCACCGCGGGGATCATTGATACCCGCAACGTGCTGTTCTACCTGACGTTCAGCGCGGTCGCACTTTTCCTGGCGACGCGGTCGGTGGAATCGAGAAGATGGAGGTAGCCGAACGATGACGCTACTCGCCCTGCTCAAGAGACTGAGCAACTGGATAGCCATCGTCGGTCTGCTTCTCTTGCTGGCCGCACTGGCCTCTTATATATCGTCCCAGTCGGCTGATTTTCGCGCACAAATCTTGCTCGCCTTGGGCGCTGTCTGCCTCATCCTTTATCTGGTTCTGGAATCGGGGCGTGTGCGCTCTGCGCTCAGAGGCCGGGTGCTCCGCTATGGAAGCAACTCATTTCTTCTGAGCGCTGCGTTTATCGGTATCGTGGTCATGTTGAACATATTCAGTGCCAGGCACTACTGGCGCTGGGATGTGACTGCCTCGCAGCGATACTCTTTATCGGAACAGACCATCAATATCTTGAGAGGGCTGAAAGAACCGGTCAGGGCGATGGCTTTCTTCTCTGCGTCGAACCCTTACCAGGCCCGGGCGCAAAGGCAGCTCGACAATCTGCTCGAGTCATACGCGGCTTATAGCGACCAGTTCAGCTACGAGTTTATTGACCCCGACCTTAAACCGGCCATCGCGCGTCAATATGAAGTAATTAACTTTGGGACGGTCGTTTTCACCCGGGGCAACAAAATGCAGCAGACTACTGGTTTGGATGAGCAATCATTGACCTCAGCCCTCTTGAAGGTGACCCGTGATCAGGCCAAGCAGGTTTACTTTTTGACCGGCCACCAAGAACGCGACCTGGAGGATGACGGCGAATGGGGCTATGGCGTCATCGCCTCTCACCTGGAGAGGAACAACTATCGCGTGCAATCTCTCAATCTGGCTATTACCGACACCCTGCCCAGCGATATGGATGTTTTAGTCATCGCCTCACCGCAAGTTCCTCTGACCGAAAAAGAGATCAACCTTATTGACACGTATCTGACAGGCGGGGGCAAGGCGATGGTATTGAGCGACCCGGCCATTGACAACCCGTTCGGAGATTTGTTGGAGCGCTGGGGCCTCAGTTTTCAGGATGATGTGGTCGTTGACCCGGCCAGTTCTTTTCCCCAGGATGTGTCGGCCATTGTGGCCATGAAATACGAATTTCCTGATATTACTCGAGGGGTGCAGGGGCTGCTCACGTTCTTCCCCGGCGCCCGCTCGTTGACCACGCTGGACAACGTGACGGATACGATAACCATCGCGCCCATCGTGAAGACCAGCGAGATGAGTTGGGGCGAAAGGAACTATCGCGACGAGAATCCATTCCGCTACGACGAGGGAGTGGACCTTCGTGGGCCATTGCCAATCGCTATGGCGGTCACCGCATCGAATAGCGAGATGCGGCTGGTAGCCTTCGGGAACTCCGAGTTCGTGTCCAACAGCGCGTTACAAAACGTCCAGGGCGCCGGCAATCAAGACCTGTTCACCAGTGCGATCAATTGGCTGGCAGAGGAGCCGGAGTTGATCGCCATTAGCCCCAAACCAGCCGAACAGCGATTCCTGGTCATCCCACCTGGCAGCGCACGCCTGGTCGTCTTCTCCAGCCTGGTCGTGCTGCCTCTGCTTGTTGTCGCAGTCGGGGTGGTGGTGTGGTGGAAACGACGGTGAATAGCCTATGAAATTTCGGCATACGGCAATACTCCTCACGGCCTTTGCGGCCCTATTGGTCTACTTTCTGCTCGTTGAAAGACAGGAAGAGCCCGACCCCTCTCAGCGTAACGAAATGATGCCACGGCCGGTGCCCCTGTTCGACCATTTGCCGGACGAAGTGGTGGAATTTGTGTGTACCGACGGCCAGAAACGCACGGTGCTCCGCCGTATCGGCGAAAGCTCAAACTGGGAGGTAGTCGAACCTGGCCCGCCGGGGCCGGCGCAGGATGATCGCGTGAACTTTGCGGTAAAATGGTTTAGCTCGCTGAAAGCCGAACGGGTCATCACGGATACCGAAGTGCTGAATAACCTGGCCGATTATGGCCTGCAGCCCCCTTATGCTGCGGGCATCATGAAACTGAAGGACGGGCGGTCTTTCACTTTGTACGTCGGTGACCAGACACCAGACCTCACGAACCGGTACACTCAGTTGAAGGGCCAGGAGGACCAAGTCTTGCTCGTGGGAATTCTATTGCCGCACTACGTCATCCATTTCCTCGAAGAGCCGCCTTTCCTGCCAACGCCGACGCCGGAGCCAGAACCCACGCCGACTGCGGGGGATATTTCAGCATCCTGATCAGGATTTCGGCAACCTGCGACAGGGGTGTCGGGGTAAGGAACTGGATTTCCACGTCATCTAGTCAACAGAAAATAGAAAGTCAGTGTTCTGGAAGGAGCCTGTAATTTGTCAAAATTCATTTCCTTGAAAATTCGGGGTATGACCTGCCCAACCTGTGCCCAACACGTGACAAGGGCCTTGTTGAATGTGCCAGGAGTACTTGGGGTACATCTTCCTGGTTGGGAAAGCGGTCAGGCGACTGTACAGGTCGAGTCAGGCGTTGTGGAGGAACAACTTACTGAAGCGGTAGCTGCTGCGGGCTATCATGCCAGCGTTGCAGTGCGCGAAAGTCAGCCCGATGTGGCGGCGGATGGTTCATCGCGCGAAAGTCAGCCCGATGTGGCGGCGGATGGTTCATCGCGCGCGGCTGATTTCGATTTGTTGGTGATAGGTGGCGGTTCCGCCGGCTTCGCCGGCGCCATCAAGGGGGCGGAGTTGGGCTATAAAGTCGCTCTCGTCAACGATGGTATCCTGGGTGGCACTTGCGTCAATGTGGGATGTGTGCCCAGCAAAACACTTATCCGCGCTGCTGAGGCCTGGCATCGCGCCGGCCATCAACCGTTCGAGGGCGTGATCGCAAAGCAAGTCTCGCTGGATTGGAACGTTGTGCGAGAACAGAAAGACGCCCTGGTGGGTGCTCTGCGCCAGGAGAAGTACGTCAATGTGCTGGCGGCTTATCCCCAGGTCGCTGTTATCTCCGGCCGCGCGTGTTTTCGAGCTGATGGCTCTGTGCAGGTAAGTGAGCGAACCATACGTGCCAGGAAATACCTCGTCACCACTGGTGCACGGCCCCGCATGGTACCCATCCCCGGTGCACAGGAGGTCGGCGTTCTGAACAGCACTACATTGATGGACCTTCCGACATTGCCGGAATCGTTGATTGTACTGGGGGGGCGGGCTGTGGCTCTGGAATTGAGCCAAACTATGGCCCGCTTCGGCGTCCAGGTTACGCTGTTGCAACGTAGTGACTGAATTATCCCCGACCATGAGCCGGAGCTGGCTGAGTCATTGCAGGGATATCTGCGGGAAGAAGGGGTACAAATTGTAACTGGCGCGCGTGTGGAACGTATAGACCTCGCGGGTGACCGACGAGTGGTACGAGCTCATGTCAACGGCCAGGCTCACGCCTATAGCGCGCAGCAAGTGCTGATGGCCCTCGGCCGCGAGCCTAACACCGCCGGGCTGGGCTTGGAAGCGGTGAATGTGATGACAGATGAGACTGGCGCGGTTGTGGTGGATGGACAGATGCGAACGTCGAATCCGGACATTTATGCTGCCGGAGATGTGACGACCAACCCCCATTTCGTCTACGTGGCCGCAGCCGGGGGGACGATAGCGGCCGAAAACGCGCTGACTGACGCCAACCGTGTGCTGGACTTGTCCGCCATGCCTGCCGTAATATTTACCGATCCGCAGGTAGCCACCGTGGGCCTCAAAGAGGCCGAGGCTCGACAGATGGGCTATGACGTCAAGGTCAGCACCCTGGCATTGCGCTATGTGCCGCGCGCTCTGGCCGCCCGCGACACGCGCGGCTTCATTAAACTGGTTGCCGATGGCTCTACCGGCCGATTGCTGGGTGCGCACATCCTTGCCGCTGAGGCAGGCGAGGTGGTGCAGTCAGCCGCGTTGGCGGTCAGGTTTGGTTTGACTTTGGACGACATAACCGGTACACTTTTCCCATATCTGACCCAGGTCGAGGGGCTGAAGCTGGCGGCTCAGGCATTTAGCAAAGACGTGAGCAAATTGAGCTGTTGCGCTGGTTAGCCATTACGTTGGGGACCTGGAATCTGGCAAAGGAGGTGTGGCGATGGCTGAAGAGAAGATTCGCTTGACGGCGATGGCCTCGGCCGCTGGCTGAGCGGCCAAGATGGGCCCAGAGGCCCTGGCGCAGGTTCTGCGCCCTCTCAAAACACTGTTTCCTGTCGCCAGCCACCCCAACCTGCTTGTCGGACTGGAGGTCAGCGATGACGCCGCCGTTTATCGTGTGAGCCACGAGGTGGCGGTCATCCAGACGCTGGATTTCTTTACCCCGGTGGTTGACGACCCTTACGATTACGGCGCCATCGCTGCGGCCAACGCCATGAGCGATGTCTACGCGATGGGCGGCGAGGTGGCCGTGGCCCTGAACATCTGCGGCTTCCCTTCAGACTTCCCGCCGGAAATCACCGCCGAGATCCTGCGCGGCGGGGCGGAAAAGGTGGCCGAAGCGGGCGGCGCGCTGGCCGGCGGGCATACCGTAACCGATAAAGAACCCAAGTATGGTCTGGCCGTGATGGGCCTGGTGCACCCTGACCGGATATTCACCAAGGGCGGCGCACGGCCTGGTGATGTGCTGGTGCTGACCAAGCCGCTCGGCGTCGGCATCATCACCACCGCGCTCAAATCGCAAGTGGCTGACCCGGCGCACGTCGCACCCGCCGTCGCCAGCATGAAAAAGCTGAATCGCCGGGCGGCGCAATTGTTTCAGCAAGTTGGCGTGCACGCCTGTACCGACGTGACGGGCTTTTCATTGTTGGGTCACGGCTACGAGATGGCAGAGCGCAGCAACGCGAAATTGGTCTTCGACCTGGCCCGGATACCTTTCCTGGAGGGCGCGACCCGCTATGCCGAGGATTGGCTCTTCCCAGGCGGCTCATGCCGCAATCAGGAAGCCTACAAGGAGCACGTCTGCTTTGCGTCGGGTATCTCTGAGGAAATGCAGATGTTGCTCTTCACGCCGGAAACGTCGGGCGGGCTGCTTGCCGCAGTGGCGCCTCAGAAAACCGATGAGTTAATGGCCCTGTTCGCCCAGGCAGAGCAAGACCTTTGGTTAATTGGCGAGGTTGTGGCTGGCGAGGGAATTGAAGTAACGAATTAGCCGATGCCTCAGGCCGCTGAAGAACGCCGGCTGCGTGCCGGCAAATGTACTTCCTGCGGCTCAGGTTGACTGCTTGAATGGGCAGAGAATCGGTGTTTATCTGTGCCCATCTGTGGGTTGGTTTCGGCGGCCTTTGACCAATGGTTCGACTATGAGCAGCGCCGCCGCGCCCACTATGGCCAGAAGCGAGATGAATTTGCCCCATCGTCCCCAGAAAGTATCGGTGTAGCGCACAAGCAGATGATGACTTCCGGGCGGCACCTCGACGGTAAGCAGTGCGTGAGGACCTTCGGGGCGTGCAGCTGTTGGCTCACCGTCCACAAAGACCTGCCAGGCGGGGAAGTAATAGACATAAAACTGCACGGTCGCACCTGTCGGACTGTCCACCTGCACTTCGACCGATGCGCCGCCGGAGCGGAGCGTCCGGACGTCACCATCCCCGGCCAGGAGGCGCGCGCGAGTGAGCGGCTTATCGTTCAGGTACTCCTCGACAAGCGGCGAGCTGTGTGGTTGTTCTTGTACCCAGCCGGTCATGCCCACCCGGTCCGGCGGATAGAATGTCTCGAAGTCAATGATGGCCTTCTCTGTCTCGCTCCGCGAATCAGGCGGTGTGTACTGCGGTAAGGCATACCCGTGGCCGGCCAGCACTGCCAACAGACACAGCAAGGCGATCACCGGATGGAATTCTTCAGCGCAAGTTGGGGCGGCCTGCTCAGCAGGATGGACGAGATCTCCTGGCTCTTCGTTGGACTCGGAATGACGTTGCCCTTCGTCCAGACTGGCCGCCAGCGCGCCGGCAGATAGGGACAGGGTCAGGGAGGTCAGGATCAACAGTCGCCAAGGGAATTGCACCAGGCTGACCAGCGGCAGAGCTCGCCACAGCGGTTCGGAGATGGGCAGCATCAGTGCGACCACCGCTGCTGTCGCCACAGTGAAGAAAGCCCAATGGGCACGGCTGCGGCGTGGAGGCCAGACCAGGCTGATGAACGTCAACGCCAGAGCGGCGATGCCCAATTGCAGCGACATGTCGTCCTGAAGGCCCTCGCCAGCGTAGCCGTAGCCCCAGAAAGGCGACAGGAGCTGGCCTGGATACGTGAAGTGCTTGAGGTAGTTGAAACTGCCCTGCGTCCACTGACCCTGGGCAATGTAACCCCGTTCCAGGATTGCCGGCAGCAACAAAACTGCCCCCAATCCGAAGGCCAGGATGGCCGCGGCCAACGCTCCCCCTGCCCGGCTGATAACAGGCGCCCAGCGCGGCGCTGCCTGACTGCTGCGCCCGTTTGTCAGATGGGCCGCCTCGCCGATGACCAGCCGGCGGGCCAGCAGAAACAGGCAGTAGATGGCGAGCAACGGGGTGACCACCAGGAACGTTGCGTTGTGAGTCAGGATCAGCCCGGCGTAGGCCAGCGCCGCTAACCCAACGCGCCGAAAGCCGGGCGCGTCGAGCAATTGCCCGAAGGCCCAAAACACCAGTGGTAAGAAGACGAAAGCGAAGTATTCAGCGAATGAGCACCGCACATACAAATCGAGCAAGTGGTAAGGCAGGAACATGTACACCGCAGCCGAAAGGAGTCCCGCAGCCCTGCCGAACAGGTGGCGAGTGAATCCATACATTGCCAGGCCTGAAAGCACTGTGGCCAGCGCATAGGTTATTTTGATCGCGTCGGTCAAACCTGCGCCAAGCAGGTGAAAGGCTTCGGCTACATAATAGGCCAATGGAGAATAATAAGAGAACAGTGGGTAACCATAGCCCAGGGCAAAATCAATGCCCCAGCGAGGGTAGAGGCTGCCATCGCGCAAAGCTTTGTCGAATTCCAGCAGATAGAACACACTGTGAGGCGCGTCATGAGCCTTCAGGAAATAGCCTGGCGCCAGCAAAGCACCCCAGGCGAAGATGGAGATGACCAGCACAATGAGCAAATCCAGGCCGGCCGTGCGCATGAAATTCTTCGGAGTTTGGTCGGCGCAGCTCATCGAGTTGTTCGCGTATGACATGGTTTGCGTGCTCTCCACAGCCCAAATATCCGAATAGCCCTCCGCCCCAGCAAAAACGCTATCACCGCCAGCAAACCGAACGCGGAGATGATCTTGCCGGCTATCCGCACGGGTGTGTCCTCGAAGCGCACCAAGACATGCCTGCGCTTCGGGTCTACCTGGACACTGATCTTGCCCAGTTTGCCGTAAGGTTCGATCTTCAATTCCCGGTCTATGGAATAGCCGGCATCGTCTTTCTTCATAGAATAGGCGCGCCAGCCAGGGTAGTAGAAGATGTCGAATACCAGGCGGGCCGGCTCAGTGAAAGTCTTGTATCTCACCAGTTCATAGTTCGTGCCAACTTCTATCGGCACAGCCTCTAAGGTCTCCTGCGAGGCGGTGAAATCAATCTTGGAAGCGACCTCCTTACCTGCGATGTAGTGATCGGCGATAGCCGACCACCTCGGAATCTCCTGCACCCAGGCGGTGGAACCGGTCATCTCGTTGGCGCTCTGCTGAAAGCGCATAAGCCCGGCCAGCCCAACGGGCCCTTCGGCTGGCTCGACGATTTGCGCCTGTAAGTAGGGGTAACTGCCGATCAAGATGAGCAGGACCAGAGCAATCACCCCTGGCCGGGGTTTCTGAGCTCCTCCACAGCGCGTGGGCGCGCCGCTCATTGGGGGAGAAACGCTATCAGGTGTCATTGCGAGTCGCCCGCAGGGCGACGAAGCAATCTCAAGCCCCAACCCGGAGATTGCTTCGCTGCGCTCGCAATGACCGGCTGGTTTCTTAGTGGCGGCGGGGTCTGGCGGTGCATCTTCATCAGCAGCGACGACGCTGCCGGCGACGAAGGCCAGCGCGACGATGACCACGACCAACAGCCGCCAGGGAAATTGGGCGAAGCTGACCAGTCGCAATGCATCCCAGACAGGGGTTGAGGGTGACAGCATGAGAAACACGATGAGCACAGTGAAAGCGACGAAGAAAAGGGTAAGTCGGCGCACGGTGGCCGAGGCGATGCGCCGCCGGAACAGCAAAGCGAGGATAGCCAGCGTCACCGGCACAGCCCCCAACTGAAACGGTGTGGCGTCATGCGGGCCGGGTTGGCTGGTGCCGAAGCCCCACTTCGGCGAGAAGAGCTGGAAGAAATGTATGAAATGCTCACGATAATCATAATACCCGCCGGCCCACTGATCGATGCGCACGTACTTGTACTCGGTGACCATCGGCAGCCAGAAAATCGCGCTCAACGCCGCGCCCAGACACAGGCCCAGGGCTGGCGCAAAAGCCACATGCGCGACATGGGCGACCAGCGCAGGCCACGACTGACGCGACAGCGCCCGCCACGGTTGCTCGTTCAAGACCCGTTCGAGGACGAGCAGCAGGGTGAATGCCGCCAACAAGGGCAGGGACAGCATGGTCAGGAGCTGCGTTGACATCATCGTAGCCGCAAAGGCGAATCCCGCACCGATGACCGCATTCAAGCGCGGCGCGCGAATGGTCTCGTAGACGCCCCACAGCAACAAGGGCACAAAAATCAGGCCGAACGACTCAGAAAGCGCGGCGCGCACGTAGACATCGGCCAGGTGATACGGAACGTAGACATACATCAGGCCAGCTACCAGCGCTGCCTGCGGTCCCATCAATCGCCTCGCGAAGAGGAACATGGTCATCCCGGAGAGCATGAGCGACAGGGCAAACACGATTTTGGTTGAATCAACGAAATCAAAACCCAGGAGGTGGAAGAATTCGCCGGCGTAGAAAGCCAGCGGCCCGTAGATATTGAAAAAGGGATAGCCGTAGCCGAAAGTGAAATCGGGTGCCCAACGTGGATACCATATCCCATCCTGAATGGCCCGGTTGAACTCGAACAGGAAATAGACCGAATGCCGCGCGTCGTGGGCGCCCCAGAAATAGCCGGGCTGCATCAGCGGGCCGATGGAAAATATCGAGAGCAGGGCCGTGAGCCACAGGTAGCCGTCCCGCAGGCATTTGGGCAACCAGCGTCGTATCATCCGCTCAGTCACCTCGTATCAGCAGACTGGACTGCCCATCGGCGAGCAGCAATCTTTCGCCGGTATCTGGCCGATAGAGGCCAATCTCCAGGTGATACCCGGCCCGGGGTCCGTCAAGCCGAATCTGAAACTCATAGCGTTTGGCTACAATCTCCCCGTGACTCCATTGCGATGTGGGGCGTTCGCCGGAAAGCAGCTCGACATCCTGCTGCCCCCAGATGTTTCCTTCATCGTCGAGGGCATGGACGAACACCATGAGGTCATCGTCCAGCGGGCGTAGGACCTGCCACAGGGCATTGAGGCGGACCGTCGCCCCATGGCGCAGTGGGCCTTCCAACCTGAAATCCAGCAGGGCAATTTGGTGGTCGCCGAATATTGCCAGCGGAGCCTGGCGAGGCGCCATCGTATGCACGTGCGGTACTTCGGCTCCTGGGGTGAAGTCAATGTCAAAATCGAAGAAGCGAGGCGACAGGTAGGAATAGCTGGAGAGGACGACAAACGTCACCAGACCGGCCTGTACGGTTGCCGTGCGCAGGCGAGCATCCGACGCGACAGCCGCTCCAGCAAATACCGCGAGACACAGGCCCAGCAGACCCAGCATTTGCCAGGGATAGGTCACCAGGTGATGCCAGCCGGTCAGCTGCCACAGTAGGTTTAGCGGCGACCACATCAGCGCGAAGCTGACGCCGGCCACAATCAGCCAGTACCACACCTCGCGTGGTTCTACACTGCGCTGAGAATGGGACGACGCGCAATCGGCCGTATCGGGGGCCGGCAGCTTTCCCATGACCAGCAAAGCCCCGCTCAAGAGCGCCAGCCCCACAGGTGCCAGCCCAATCTGGAGAGGGACTGCATTCAGCCAGCCCTCTGCTCCACTGGCGGCGTTCCACGCGGAAGAAAAAAGCCGGGAGAGATAGGGAAAGTGGGAGTCGAAAGCGACCGGCGCGGGATAGTTGCCCGCTGCCAGACGAGCTACAAATGCGACCCCCAGCACTGAGGCGGCCGTGACGAGTGCTCCCGGTCGCCTGCCCCATCCGCCGCGCAGCCAAATGTAGCCGGCCACGGCGGGCCAGGTCAGCAACGCCAGGCCGAGGTTGGTGAGAAAAAGCAGACCGAACGTTACCGCGAGCGTGACCCACGGACGGCAATCGCGCCGCCCGGCCGTCGGACCTGAGGCCGCCCAGAACACAGCCGGCAACAGGGCCAGCAGCCACGCTTCTGCCAGGTCGCCGCGCACGTAGACGGTCATCAGGTGGTAAGGGAGATAGGTGTAGACCGCTGCGGCCAATAGAGCCGCACCCGGTCCCAGCCAACCTCGCAGCCAGCGATACATGGCCCAGGCAGCCACCAAGAAGGAGAGCGCGTATGAGGCCAGGATGGCTTGAGGCGCACTTAGACCGAGGCGATGGAACGCGGCAGCTATCATGTACGGCAGGCAACGGCCAGAGCGATAAGGGTCGAACGCCTGTCCTACAGTGGTCGTCCAAACCGGGAACGACCACAGAGGCCGGCTTTCCAGGTCGTACAGGTTGTAGACGGGCGACAGACCCGCGTGGCTCTGAAAAAAACCCGGGTACGCCAGAGGCGCAATGGCAAAGATCGTCAAGAGAATGGCGAACCATTGCGCGCCATCGCCAAAAACAAACCGGCGTGCTGCGGTCAGCGCCCCATTACGGCTGGACGGTGCGCGGTCAGGCGACGCCGCAGCTTCAGCGCGTGTCCGGGCGGCCCACTCGGCAGCATCCCAGTCCATTTGTTGATTCAAAGAAGACCTGACATCCTTCGCCGAAATGTTTTCTCTAATAGACGAGGGCAATTATATCATACCAGCGGGGAGTGGGCAAAATAGCGCGTTGATAGCGCGCTTCTATCGTTTCAAGGACGAGGCATTAAAGGGCATCAGCCCATGCTTGATAGACGGCGTACACGTTTTCAGGCTTTGCTCCTGCCCCGAACTCACACTGGGCGATGACGCCTCCATTTTGGTACAGGGTATCCTTCACCTGGTGGACGGCCGCTGCGATTTGTTCCGGCGTGCCGAATGGCAACAGCCATTGTCGGTCGATCTCACCCCAGAAAGTGATCTTGCCTTTGAATGGGGCCAACTTATCCATACCCATACAGAAAAGCTGCGAATTGATCGCGTCCAGGCCGATCTCAATGAGGTCTGGTAGGATGTCGACGATGTACCCGTCGGAGTGCATGAAAGCGAATTTACCGCGCTGGTGGGCGATGTCGATGTAATCCTTGTACATGGGCTTGAAGACCTGTCGCCACAAGTTTGGCGAGATCAGCAAGGCTTGTTGTGCGCCCCAATCATCCATAAACCAGACCGCATCCACTTCGGTGTCGGCCCAGACCGTTAAGAGCTGCTTGTAGAAGTCGTGCATCTTTTCCAGCAAGTCGAACAGCGGGCGCGGTTGTTCCATTAAGTCAATGTAGGCATTGACTGTTCCGCGAATGAACTGCAGCCGCTCGAAAGGGCGCGGGAAACTCCCTGGTGTGCCGCCGTTGAGAACGAATTTGTCGGTGCCCCGACAGAAGGTGTTGATGGCCTCACGGTCGATGGATAGATACTCATAGGGAATCGTGACTTTGTCGATGTCATCCCATTCTTGGACCAGAGGCTCTTTCACTTCGCCGATAACGCCAGCCTGAATGCTGATGAAGTTGCAGCCCCACTCATCGACGAAATTGCCCTTCCGATAGACGATGCCGTCATCGGCGTAGGCGTCCAGAATATCCTGCGAGATGGCGGCGCTGACATGTGGGCAAAATGTGATATCATCGGGGAAGGTGAGCTGGATGCGTTGGAGATCTTCAGGGTAGTTCATCTTGGCCCAGGGCAGGTACCAGAGCTGTCTCGGTATCCTGGCCGGGCCGTCGAATTGCAGCGTCCTTCTCACCAGCTCTCTGGAAATCATTGCATTCATCGGCCTCACCTGCGGCGGCGCGGCGCGCTGACGATCACGGCCAGCAGGATCACTGAACCGCTGACCACGCCTTGCATATACGGCGAGATGCCAATCAGGATCATGCCGTTCCCCAACAGGGCGACGAACAACGCGCCGAGCAACGTCCCAATAAGATTGCCTCTGCCGCCATACAGGCTGGTGCCGCCGATGATGACCGCAGCAATGACCTCCAGCTCCCAACCAACGGCCACGGTCGGCGTGCCGGAGTCCAATCGAGACGCCAGGATCGTGCCAGCGAAGGCGGCCAGCGTACTGGTCAGCATGAAGACGCTCATTTTGATGGCCTTGGTGTTGATGCCGGACAGCCGGCTGGCTTCCTCGTTGCCGCCGACCGCATGGATCGACCGCCCCCACGAGGTGTGGTTGAAGGCGATGTAGCCCAGTGCGTAGATGACGAACATGATGACCACTGGCACAGGGATAGGGCCGATAAAGCCGCCACCAAGCCAATTATACGACGCCTCGAACGGCGCGATGGGGAAGCCATCGCAGATGACGTAGGCCCCGCTGCGCAAGGCGGTATAAAGCCCCAGCGTAATGATGAAAGCGGGAATGTTGAGGTTAGTCCGAATGAAGCCGATGAAGGCGCCCACCAGAGTTCCCGCAAGAATTGCCGTGATGAAGGCCAGAGGTAATGGGATGCCATGGTCGATGTTCAGCCATGCCAGGAAAACGCCGGTGAAGGAGACCAACGACCCCACACTCAGGTCAATCTCCGCGGCGGTGATAACCATCGTCATACCGACGGCGATGATAGCCGTCATAGAAACCTGTCGCAAGACGTTGAGAATGTTGTTGAAAGTGAGGAACCGGGGCGCGATGATTGAGAGCAGGACTGCCAGTACAATCAGCGCGATGAGAAGTCCGCCTTGTTGTCCCAGCCCGCGGCTCAGAATGCCAGATTTCGCCAAAGACCGCGCCCTCGCAGCCGGGGTTTCACATGCCGCTTCTGTTGATTTAACAGGTTGTAGTGACATCGACGGATAGACCTCCAGTTGCTGATAATAGTATGTGTTCCATATCCGCATGGCTGCCCGATACTTCGGCGACGATTCGACCCTTGTGCATCGTCAGTATTCGGTCAGCAATGCCGACCACCTCCTCTAATTCGGAGGAGATGAAAATAACGCTGACTCCCTGCGCTGTCAGTTTCTGAAGCAATGAGAATATCTGGCTTTTTGCGCCGACATCAACGCCTCGGGTAGGCTCATCCATCAACAGGATTGTGGGCCTGTTCGCCAGCCATTTAGCCAGGACGACTTTTTGCTGGTTGCCGCCGCTCAGACTCTCGACCGGCGCAGCCGGGTCGTCCACTACAATATCCAATTGGTCGATCAGTTGTCGGACGATTTGGTTTTCGGCCAGGCTGCGGATAAAGCCAAAGCGGGATATAAGCGCCAGGATAGCCAACGTCATGTTGTGGCGGACCGACATGCCCATGATCAAGCCCTGGGTCTTGCGGTCCTCCGGAGTCAGCGCTACGCCCAGTTGTTTCAATGTTCGAGGGTTAGGCTTGGGAATATGCTTGCCATTGATCGTAACTTCGCCGGCGTCGATGGGGTCGACACCAAAAATGGCGCGCACCAGCTCGGTGCGGCCCGCTCCCATCAGGCCGGCTATTCCCAGAATCTCGCCTCGATACAGATCGAAACTCACATCATTCAACACAGCGCCGCGCGATAGTCCCCTGACCGAAAGCACGACTTCACTCGAGTCTTTCTTGGCTTGGGGCTCATGGCTAAGCGACTCCAACTGGCTGCCCACCATCAAATGCACAACCTGTTGGTGGTTGAATCGCGCCATTGGGCCTTCACCAACGGTCTGTCCATCTCTCAAGACAGTAATATAGTCAGCTATCTGTTCGACTTCTGCCAAACGATGAGATATATAAATGATGCCCACGCCCTGTTCTTTGAGCGTTCTGATAATCTCGAACAGATGATTGACTTCTTGATCGGTTAAGGCCGAAGTAGGCTCGTCCAGGATGAGAATCTCAGGGTTGGTCGAAAGCGCTTTGGCAATTTCGACGACCTGTTGCTGAGCGATGCTAAGGTTTGAGACCAGCTCGCGTGGATCGATGGATCGATCGACACGGTCCATGACCGCCATAGTTTTGCGCGCCAGGAGGTCCCAATCGACCAAAGGTGTTGCTTGGCGGTGGGGCAATCGCCCCAGGAACACATTTTCGGCTACGGTGAGCGTGGGGATCAGGCTAAGTTCCTGGTACACGATAGAGATGCCCAGGTTATGGGCTACTTGGGGGCTGGTAATCGAAACCGGCTCGCCATGCAGGTAAATCTGCCCAGTGTCAGGCGCGTGGACGCCCATGAGGATTTTCATCAAGGTGCTTTTCCCCGCGCCATTTTTGCCAACAAGGGCGTGCACCTGCTTTGCCTGGAGATGGAAATTCACCTGCTGGAGTGCCTGAACGCCTCCAAAACTCTTCGAGACACATTCCATCCTGAGTAATTCTGACATGCTGTCTGCCTCATTTCGAAGGGAGCCGACGCCACGCGCGTCGGCATGAATCCGCCCGGCTCCAGGCGGCTGCGGGTTATGCAATCGGGCATCGAAATCTGACCTGCATGAGCATGAAAGCTGAACTCGCGCAGCCGCCTGGGCGGTACATTCACATTATAGACCCTCAGCCAATTAGCAGCAAATGGCTCTGCCACATTCTGGCGTTACTGCACACGTCCGCCTTCTTCGAGAATCTTGTATTTGGCGAGATAGGCTTCGACTGCTTTAGGATTGTCTTTGGTATACATCTCCAGTGGGATCAGCCGCTTAATCTTGACTTCCATCCCGCCTACCATCTTGTCTGGGTCGGACTCGACCTCCTGACCGCGCGCCAGCTTGATAGCGGTTTCGGCCGCGGTGTAGCCAATCTCATACGGGTTCTGAGTAGACACGGCCAACAAGTTGGAGTTCGGGTCGAGCAAGGCTTTCGCCACCTGCAAGCTCATGTCTGTGCCGACAATCTTGATGTCCGAACCTTTCGCTGCCGTCAATGCACCCACCAGGCCGCCTTCGTTCGCCGCCCACACCAAATCCAGGTCAGGGTTGCCCTGCATGATGGTCTCCAGCGTGTTGGCCCCTTGCTCAGGACTCTCACCCTCTTGCTCTGCCACCACCACGATGTTCGGGTTCGCGCTGATCTCTGCCACAAAACCCTCGCGTCGCTGCTTGCCTACTTCGTACTTCGGGATCGTCAACAACGCAATCTTGGCCTTGCCGTCCATGTTCTTGTTGATGTAGTCCAACACCCACCGACCGGCCTGCGCCCCCAACTCGTAGTTGTCAACCCCGATGAACGTCTCCATGATCGGCGAATCAATGGTCGTGTTGTAGTTCACCACCACAATCCCAGCATCTACTGCCTTCTTCAACGCCGCTACTGACGCCTTCGAATCCAGCGCGCTGATGGTGATGGCATCCACCCCACGAGCAATGAAGTTCTCCACCATTGACGCTTCCACATCCACTTGTGCCTGCGCATTCGCGACCAACAACTCGGCGCCCAAATCCTCGGCCGCCGCCGCCATGCCCATCTCGATGGTCCGGAACCACTCGTGGAATGCTACCATCTGCACCGCACCCAACACGATCTTTTTGTCTTTTTCACCCTCTTGGGCTGCTGCCGGGGAGGGCGCCACGCTAAGAACCAACGTAGCAATTAAGAACACGACCAATACAACACTGAATACAACACTGAACGTCTTCTTACCCATTAGATTTGCCTCTCCTTTCAAATATGAATGTTTGATATTTTCCCGCTGTAAAAACACACAGCGAGAAACCACTGATGGTGGGCAGGATAGCCACCAACACAGGGCAAGACGCCCAGCAGTCCGAAGTGAAGCACCACAACCAGGTCCTGCTGGAAACCCAGGCTTATCCTGCCGGCGGGTTATTGTGGGCCAAGTCTAATCGGTGTGAAAGACTTCCTCCATACTAGCCCACCATTCTCCTTCTTGACGTGTGGGTATCGGCTCTTGCATCGGCATCATGATGGCCCACCAGTCCTGCGTCACCGGGTCGGCGGCCATCTTGGCCATATCGGCAGCAAAATCGTCGCCGTAATACTCGAAATAGGCAAAAAGATAACCGTCTTTGTGGTAAATCGAGTAGTTGCGGATGTTGCACTGACGGATCATATCCAGCACACCGGGCCATGCATCCGCATGATACTTCTTGTAGTCTTCCAACACGCCGGGCTTGAGCCGGATCAGTTGTCCGAAACGTTTCATGATTGCCTCCTCATTCAAAGTGATTTATGGTGGGCACGACTTCATGACGTCTCTTCTGCATCAGTTATTCTTTGGCAGCCTTGAACATGGCTTCCACGTTGGCTGGGGCGATATCCGGCAGGATGGCTTCGTGGCTGGGCGAAATCACAAGGCCTGTCGGGAAGATTTGTCTCAGCTCAAGGACTTTCTGCCTGACCTCTGCCGCGCTGCCTCTGACCAGCAGGTTCTGGTGATCGACGCCGCCGCAAAACGACACCTGGTCGCCGAAATCTCTCTTGAGCGATTCCGCCTCCATCCCCGCAGCCAGAGCCTGGATGGGGTGGATGGCGTCTACACCGATATCGATCAGGTCGGGGATGATATCCCGCACCGCGCCACAAGAATGGTGTATGACCTTCAGGCCGTAAGCATGGGCCTGATCGACCAGTTTTCGCGTGCCCGGGAAGGCGAATTTCCTGATCATCTTTGTAGAAAGGATGAGGGCCTGCTGCGCACCGAAGTCGTTGCCGATAAGCACGGCGTCCAGCTTGCCTCGCGTCGCTTCATAGAAAATGGCATTAGCTTCCAGATAGAAATCGACGATGCGGTCAGCGACAGCTATGACCAGGTCTGGCGCGTCGTACATCTTCATCAGGGCTGATTCCATGCCGAAGGCCGCACAGGTGTCCTGAAAGTGGGCGGACCACAGGACACCCAAGACCGCCCGACCGGGCGGGACATCTTCCACAGCCCGCCTACATTCTTCGGGGTCGATGTATTTCGCCGGGTCAGGCCAATCGAACTTGTTCACGTCGCTCGGATCATCGTAGTCCTCGAAGAAGCCAGGCGCGGTTAAGGTCCGTTCATGTTCAGACAGAACGCCCTTCTTTGCGAAGTCGAAAGCCATGTAGATGGCATTTGAAGTTGGAGAGTGATAGGGTAACTCGACCGGCACCACATCGTCGTCCAATTTGACGATCAACTCGTGTGTATTTCTCACGCCAAAATATTGAAACAGGCCGGGCAGAGCATCGGTTACCGGTATACCCAACCAGGTAGCCGGGCGGTCGACAGGCTGCCGCTCGATGGTGGCATAGAACCTCTCTTTGTGATCCATAGAAAATGAGTTCCTCCTTGAAGCGACTTATGAGATCCAGGCGCAAAGGCGATTCGCCACAGATTCTTACCGGACCTGCCGCGGCCGCCAAGCAGGTCGGGTGGCAGTCTCAGCTTTCTGCCCAGTCGCGGCTGGCGCAGGTCTGATCGACTCACGTATGATGAGCTCGGTCTGCAACACAATCTCTTGATATGCAGCGGGCGCTGCGCCTGATAATCGGCTCAAGAGCAGCTCGGTAGCGCGCCGTCCTATCTCGTAGGCCGGTTGCGCCACCACTGTGAGAAAGGGTTGGACCGAGAAATCGGGCAGTTGGTCATCGAAGCTGACCAGCGATATGTCTTCAGGGACGCGCAGCTCAGCCTCCCGCAGGGCCCGCAACGCGCCGAGTCCGATGAAGTTGTTGCCGGTAAACAGCGCAGTGGGGCGCGGGTCCATTTTCAGTGCGCGATGGGTCATTTCATAGCCGCTCTGCTGGCTGTATCCGCCCGTGATGACGATCTCGTCGTCAGGGGATAAACCGGCCTCGGCCAGCGCCCGGCGATACCCGGCGATGCGGTCCTCGCTGGTGGAGATGCCTACCGGCCCGCTCAAGGCGGCAATTCGCCGATGGCCTTGCTCTAGCAGCAACCGGACAAGCTGATAGGCGCCCTCTTCGGAGTCGACGCGCACCACGTCCACTGCATCGCAATCAACCCGTCGGTCGAGCACCACGACAGGGGTATTGTGTTCCTGAATGAACAAGATAGGGTCGGCCGATCTGCTGGCCGGGACGAGGAGCACGCCGTCCACCTGCTGTTTCACGACAGTCCGCAGATATTTCTCTTGCTTGATTTCCGATTCATCGGTGTTGCCCAGAATGACTGTGAAGCCCGCTTCGTTCGCGGTGTCTTCGACGCCACGGCCGACGGTTGTCCAAAAGGGGTTCGTGATGTCGGTCAGAATCAACGCCAGTGCGTTAGTGGAACGGGAACGGAGACTGCGCGCCAACGTGTTGGGGACGTATCCCAGCTCGGCGATAGCGGCCTCCACCCGTTCGCGCGTCTCCTGGCCGACATAGCCGGAATTGTTGACGACGCGCGAAACCGTGATGGCGGAAACGCCCGCCCGTTTGGCGACATCTCGGATGGTAGGTGGATGTTTCTCCTGCAATCGCCTCTCCTCTTTATGTATGAAACCGCCGATGAAAACCAAGCTGTGGTCGTTCTCTATCTGCGGTTTCATGCTAGACGCGCATGAGGCTCCGTTTCACTCGGCTGCTGCCATACCATTGCAGCAATGGGAAGGCGCATGGTCACGTTACCATGTTACCGTTAACATTATAGCATAGCTTCTTGGGTTTGTCAAGTGGGCATCTGACTCGGGTGCATCCAGAATTTCAGGCGAGTTAGCAGAAGCCTCGGCTGCGTCATGCTGAGCGCAGCGAAGCATCTTCTCATTTCACGATGTACAACGAGATTCTTCGCTTCGCTCAGAACGACGGCCGAACCCGTTCGGCGGCTATCGAAAACGGCGTAAGCATCTGCTTAATCGTCCAAGAATGGTCTTTTAGGGAATCGACCATTGGAAAATGCCTTCATGCGTTTGCCCTGTCAGGAAGGTGGACAAACTTGACAGCCCTCAAATTTAATGATATAATTAGTAAGCGTTTACGTAAGCGATTCGCAAGGAGGCATCTTCGTGGCGACCATTCAAGACGTGGCAGCAAGGGCGGGTGTATCTATTGCGACGGTCTCACACGTTCTGAACAATACCCGCTTCGTCAGCGAGGAAACGAGGGCCGCCGTGTTAGAAGCCATCCGCGAACTGAACTACCACCCCAGCGCGGCTGCGCGCAGCCTCAGCAGCCGAAAAACCCGAACGATCGGCATGGTCATATCCGATGTCTCCAACGTCTTCTTCGGCCAGATGATTCAAGGTGTGCTCGATGTCATCACTCCAGAAGACTACAATCTGATCCTGTGTACGACCAGCGAGAGCCTCGCCAAAGAAGAAGAGTACTTTCGGCTCTTGCTTGGCCGCGCGGTGGATGGACTGATTGCCGCGGCGACCAGCGAACGATGGGGCACTTTGCAGACCGCAGAAGTCAGGAAGATTCCGGTGGTGTTTGTGGACCGCACCTTTGAAGGCATGGAAGGGCCTTTTGTTGGTGTTGATAACTCCCGCGGCGCTTACGAAGCTGTCTCCCACCTCATCGGAGATGGACACCGGCGCATCGGCGTGGTGGCCGGCCTGGCCTACATGTCCACCATGCGCGAACGGGTGGATGGTTATCGGCGCGCCCTGCAAGAACATGCGATTGGCTACGATGAATCGCTGGTGGTCTATTCTAACCTGTCAATTGAAGGCGGGAGGCAAGCAGCTTTACAATTGCTTGGCAGGGCTGATCGGCCGGAGGCTCTCTTCAGCAACAACAATCTCTTGACCCTCGGCGTTCTCCTTGCCATTCAGGAACTGGGTTTGGCCTGCCCCGACCACGTCGCGCTGGCCTGCTTCGACGACCATCCCTGGGCTGGTGTGGTTTCGTCGCCGCTGACGGTCGTGCGCCAGCCAAACTACGAAATTGGCCGCCAGGCGGCCATCATGTTGCTACAACTGCTGAGTGGTCAGCCGCTCGAACGGCAGAGGGTCATCTTCCAGCCGGAATTGTTGGTGCGAAGCTCTTGCAAGGCTGGAGGACACGGCGATTGAATATAGAATATAAAATTGACATAGCGTTCATAAAGGGATTATAATACGCTGGTCCTTCTTTATGAATACCTGGTGTTGCTTATTGGCGTCTTTCTCACCCTTGTTTTGGATCCGGTTTGTTCATTCGGGCGTGAGCTGTGTTTTCGCCCTGCTCTGAAGGGAGGTGATACACTCAACTGGGAATCTGTGGTGGCCAGGCCGCCTGCGCCTTTTGCGTATGGCGTCAATGTCGAACAAATCCTTTTTCTGCACGAACCAAAATAGTGAAGGAGAGAGTAACGATGGGTATGACCAAATCAATCAGGTTCATTGTTGTTGTATTGTTGGTGGCTTCCACTGTGATGGCCGTTTGGGGGCCGGTAACACAGGCCCAGACCCCAGAGCCGGTGAAAGAGCCAGAGACCATGGTACGGCCAAAGTTGACGCCGAAGCTGACCGGTCTGACTCCGGCGGACGTGAGGGTAGCGGTGGTGGCTGGTGGGCCGCATCCGTACTTTGCGCCGATGGAGTTTGGTGCGGCGGATGCGAAGGCGGCCTTTGGTTTGGGAGCGGCGGACTTCAAAGTGCCGCAGGACTGGAATCTGAACACGTCGAACCAGTTGTTGAACAGTCTGGTGGCGCAGGGGTACAATGCGTTTGCGTCGTGGCCGGCGGATGCCAATGCGAGCAACGCCACGTTTGACGAGTTGGTGGGGCAGGGCTTCCCTGTCATTTCGACGGCGGCGTGCATCAACCAGCCGACGAGTGCGTCGTTCTGCCTGTCGACGGATGTGGGTCATTCGGCGTATCTGGCGACGAAGGCGTTGATTGAGCAATTGGGTGGCAAGGGCAAGATCATGCATGGCACGGGCTACCTGAAGGACTTGAACACGCAGAAGCGCATGGCGGCGGTGGAGAAGGCGGTAGCCGAGACGAACGGTGCGGTGGAGTTGGTGCAGCACATTGCCGACATAGACGACCAGGAGGCGGCTGATCGGGCGATCAACAGCTTTTTGGCGGCGAATGCGGACAAGATTGACGGCATTGTGACGACGGCGTATGTGCCGTCGGTGGTGTCGGCGACGGCGTTGCGGAATCTGGGTGACAAGCGGATCAAGATGGTGGGCATTGATGACGACAAGGTGGTGTTGGATGCGATACGTGACGGGTATGTGTACGGCACGATGTCGCAGAACCCGTATGGGCAGGCGTACATCAGTGCGAAGGTGCTGGCCGACCTGAAGATGGGGTGTGTGCCGAAGCAGGATGCGCCGTTCCACATTGATTCTGGGACGCTGTTGATCACGGCGGCGAACGTGGACACGTATGACGAAGAGCGCAAGGCCCTGACCCGCGAGATCGCCGCCAGCTTCCGCGAGAAGTATCTGGTATGTCCGGAGAACGTACAATAGGATTTCTGCAAGAGCAGTGCGAGCTCCACGAACCGCGAGGCTGGAGCTCGCACGCTCCACACTGTTTCAAAACCGGATGCACGGCAGCATAGCTGGCTTTACTGCCGTGCAGCATACATTATACGGATAGGTAGAGTTGATGGATGAACATACTGACTAGAATCGGGCAAAATTGGAGCCGATTTGGCCTGTTCTTGATTATTGTGGCCTTCTGGATTTTCTTCTCTTCCGTGTCTCATGCTTTTCTCTCTGATTTCAACCTGTTCACCATGCTGCGTCTGGCCTCGTGCATGATTGTCATCGGCTATGCCCAGATGGTGGTTTTGTCTGCCGGCGAAATGAACCTGGCCGTGGGCGCGATTGGCGGCCTGATGTCCTTGTTCGTCGGCGGCCTGATGGAAGCAGCGCATGTCCCCTCCATCCCAGCCGTGTTGATCTGTCTGGTCGTCTCGGCTCTGGTGGGGATGGTAAACGGTCTGCTGGTTGTTGGGACAGGCATCAACAGTTTTGTCATCACCCTGGCGACTGCTAACATTTTCACCGGTATCATGTATATTACGACCAAAGGCAACGCCTTCAACTTCATGCCGCCAGACTTTATAGCCTTCGGCAAGACTCGGCTGTTTGGGTTGCCTATTTCGCCGCTGATCCTGGTCATGCTGGTTGTGACTGTGTTTCTCTTTTTCTTGTACCGTAACACCGCGCTGGGGCGAGAAATTCTGGCCGTGGGCGCGAACCGGGGGGCGGCGCGCATGTCTGGGGTGAGGACTTCGCGGGTGTTGGTCATCGTCCATACTCTCTCAGGTTTCCTGGCCGGGGTTGCCGCGGTGATGATGACGGCCATGCTGGCTTCTGCCGTGCCGGCGACCGGCACCGACTGGCTGCTGCCATCGTTTGTCGCGCCAGCTCTGGGGGGTACCCTGATCAGCGGCGGAAACGTGGCCGTCGTCGGGACGCTGATGGGAGGCTTGTTGCTCGGCACTCTGAACAGCGGCATTTTGATGTTGGAGATCAGCAACTTCTGGCTGCAATTCTTCCTGGGCGTCATCCTGCTGCTGACCATAGGATTAGACCGCTTGCGGGCGATACATGCGGAGAGGGCCGTTGTACAATGACAAAAACGAGTTTATTGCGGACACTGGTCAACATCGAATGGGCAGGCCTGCTGGGCGTGGTCATCTTGGCCGTGGTGATCATGGCTTTCGCCTCGCCGGCGTTTCTGTCGACATACAACCAATACGTGCTGATGCGAGACGTTGCCATCACCCTGCTGGTGGCTCTGTCCCAATTGGTGGTTCTGGCTATCGGCCAGATGAACCTGTCACTGGGCATGATCGGCGGGCTTGTGGTGGTTATCACCGGCGGCCTGATGGAGGTCTGGCATGTCCCTGTCCCACTTTCTGTTTTGATTGGGGTGATCGTTGGGACCGCCTGTGGTCTGTTAAACGGGTTCATCATCGTCCGCAGTGGCATTAACAGCTTCATCGTGACCATTGCCACTTCCAGTGTGTTCTTGGGGATCAACTACGGTATGACCGAGGCCGTGCCGTTCTACAATCTGACGCCTGAATTCAAAGCCTTTGGCCAGGCGCGGTGGGGGTCTTTCCCGCCCATCCTGATAGTGACCATCATTGTGACCATTCTCATAGCCATATTTTTTGCGCGTACCATTCCGGGGCGCCAGATCCTGGCCGTGGGCGGCAACCTGTTGGCTTCGCAGACCTCGGGCGTGCCGGTTGGCCGAACGGTAATGATGGCTCACGCCATCTCAGGAGCCATCGCCGCAGTCGCCGGTATTCTCTTGATGGCACGTTTGGGGCAGGCTCAGCCGACCATCGGACAGAACTGGCTGCTGCCCTCCTTTGCGGCGCCGATCATCGGTGGCGTCGCGCTGAGCGGCGGCTCGGTGACCATCATGGGTACTGTGCTGGCCGCCCTGCTGATCGCCATCATTCAAGATGCGCTGGTCCTGCTCAACGCAGACCCATACTACGTGCAATTTCTGCTGGGCGTGCTGATCCTGGCTGCGGTCGGTTTTGATCGCCTGGCTAAACGGCAACGCGAGGCGTAGGGGGTGTCCTATGGAGAATTCAGAAGTTCTGGCTCTGGAAGCAGTGGGCATGTACAAAGCTTTCCCCGGCGTGCAGGCTTTGGACAACGTTGATCTGCGGCTCAGACATGGTGAGATACAGGCTCTAATCGGGGAAAATGGCGCGGGCAAGAGCACGCTGATCAAAATCATAACTGGCCTTTATAAGCAAGACCAGGGGATTCTGCGCCTCGATGGCCGCGAAGTGGAGTTCAGCAATACACATGAAGCCATGAAAGCTGGCATTAGCTTTGTGCCACAAGAGCGCAACCTGATACCAGCCTTTACCGTCGGTGAGAACATAGTAATGGGGCGGACGCCGACGAAGGGCGTCTTTGTTGACTATGCAGCCGTCAACCGCGAAGCTCAACGCTGGCTCGATGTCATGGGCCTCGATATTGCGCCCACGACCGTGGTCAAGAACTTGAGTGCAGCGCAGATGCAACTGGTCGAGATTGCTAAAGCGTTGTCAATGGAAAACAAAGTCTTGCTGCTGGACGAGCCGACGGCCTCGATTACGCCGCACGAGGCGGAATTCCTGTTCGAGGTCCTGCGTGGGTTGAAGAAACGTGGTGTGGCCATTCTGTTCGTCAGCCACAAACTTGAGGAAGTCTACGAGCTGTGCGACCGGGTAACCGTGCTGCGGGATGGGCGCAATGCGTGCACCGATGAGCCGCTGGCTACCATGGACCGCGACAGATTGGTTTCGCTGATGATCGGCCGCACCCAGAAAGTAACCGAGCTGCCCGCCAAGCCGATCGAGCGAGATGAGCCCATCCTAGAAGTCAGAGGGCTGCGCGCCAAGTCCGGCACCAATGGCGTGGACTTCAAGCTGTACCGCGGTGAAATCCTGGGGCTGTACGGCCTGGTGGGCGCGGGACGCAGTGAGCTGGCGCGTGCGTTGGTCGGCGCCAGCAAGATCATCGGCGGCGAAGTTATCATCCAGGGCAAACCGGCCAAGATCCACAGTGTGTCCGACGCACTCAACAGGCATGGGATAGGTTACGTGAGCGAAGACCGCAAGGTGGAGGGCCTGATCCTGCCGCACTCGGTAGCCGCCAATATCTCGATCACGATTTGGCGACGGATCGGCGGCCCATTTGGATGGATTTGGAGCCGCAAAGAAAAAGGCCTGGTCAAGGAGTACGTGGACAAACTCGATATTAAGACGCCGTCGCTTATGCAGTTGGTGAAAAATCTCAGCGGTGGCAATCAGCAGAAGGTCAGTCTGGCTAAATGGCTGGCGGCCCAGGCGCGAATCCTGATCATTGATGAACCCACGGTCGGTATTGACATCAAGACCAAGTATGCCTTGCATGACCTGATCTGGAATCTGGCGAAGCAAGGCCAGGCCATCCTGCTGATTTCCAGCGATATGCCTGAAATGATTCGCCTGGCCGACCGGATCCTGGTGATGAAGAACCATCAGATCGTGGGCGAGATTCAGAATAACCACAACTACGAACAGATCAGCGCGGCGATTATGCAGAAGCTGATGTAAGGAAGCGGGCCGACGTTGGGAGCGCGGGCATGTTGCCCGCGCTGTCTTTTGGTTGTCTGGCTAAACTTTCACCTGCTCCGTCCCGTTAAACTCAGCTACGGCGTTGAGCATGGCGACGATGTTCTCCGGCGGGATGTCGGCCATGATGTTGTGCACCTGCTGGAAGACAAATCCGCCACCCGGGGCAAAAACCTCCATGTTATGCAGCACGTGCTCACGAATTTGTGCAGGCGTTCCGGCGCGAATAACTTGCTGTGTATCGCAGCCGCCGCCCCAGAACGTGATCCGGCCGCCGAACTGTTGTTT